>DATAUO010000143.1:0-54575 GCA_036268215.1 Steroidobacteraceae bacterium | reverse complement strand
CGCCCAGGTCGCGGAGATCTCGGTCGCCGGCGGCGAGGTCAAGGTGCACAAGATCACCTGCGTGGTCGACTGCGGCCACATGGTCAATCCGCGCATCGTCGAATCGCAGATGGAGAGCGGCATCATCTTCGGGCTGACCGCAGCGCTCTGGGGCGACATCACCCTCGTCGGCGGCCGCGTGCAGCAGCGCAACTTCAACAGCTATCGCCTGCTGCGCAACAACGAGACGCCGGCGATCGACGTCCACCTGCTGCCGAGCGAGGAGCCGCCCGGCGGCATCGGCGAGGTTGCCGTGCCGCTGGTCGCGCCCGCGGTCTGCAACGCGATTTTCGCGGCGACGGGAAAGCGGCTGCGGTCGTTGCCGATCGGGGCGCAGAAGCTCTGACCGGGATCGGTCGCGGGCAGGCTCCCATAACCGCAACTTATCCGCAAACTAAGTCACGGCACGCCGGTACGCGATGCGCTGGCCCTGCCGAGCGTAGGCTTCCTCCGCGACGGACGACGCCTCGAGGTCGAACAAGTCCGGATCCGCGGGAGTCAGGCGCAGGCCCTGCACCAGCCGGGCGAGCGTTACCGTATGCGGCTCGATCGAGCCGTCGCGCAGGATGTGCGAGACGCAGGCGCCGGCGCGGACGAGGTGGCGCGCAACCAGGATGGTGCGGTGGCAATTGAGCGGCTCGTGCTCGGCGCACATGGTTGCAATCCGGTACTTGCGGCTGCCCTCGATGAGGCGCTGGATGCCTGAGGTGAACGCAGGAGTCTTGGCGAGCACGTCGTACTGCACCTGGTCGTCCTCGTAGCAAGCATCGTCCTCGCTCCGCGCGCCGAGCTCCTTGCCGAGGAACACGTACTCGATGCCGGCGGCCTTCAACGTATCGCGCAGGCGCTCGCGGTTGAACTGCGGATGGCGGCGGCTGTACGGAGTCGAGCGCACGTCGGCAAGCGCGGTGACCGCGTGCGCACGGAGCAGCTCGATGAATTTCTCGGCGCCATGAGTGGAGTGGCCGATGGTGAGGATCTCGGCCTGCGCCGCGTCGCTTCCCGGTGGGGGCGCGCCGTGCTCGGCCGGTGCGGCGCTCATTCGGGTGGGCGTAGGAAGCGCGCGACCGAGTCCGCGGTCCTCCCGGCGGTCTCAGGTCCGACCGTGCCGTCGGGAAATCGCCGCACGGGGAGCGGCGGCGGCGGAAACCGTCCCATGACGGAATTCCAATATGCCCACGACTGGGGATCGATGATGCCCTTGGCCATCCTCACCGCATACGTCGCCGGCTCCTCGCGGACCCCGGGTGGAATCGATGGCGGCCGCAAGCCAGCTTTGTGGGCCGCGGTCGCGAGCGCGGACTTGACATGTGCCGGCAGCGTCCGGAGATCCCCGTCATCGAAGTGTGAAAGGGCCTTGAGGGTCGCGAGCGGGCTGAAAGGCCGGCCGTAGAGAGCTCCGGCTGCCTTCAGCATCTCGGTCGGGGCAATCCCCCCGAGCGTCATGAGCGCGTATATGTCGAGATAATCCTTTGCCTCGGCTGGTCCCTGGACTGCGGATGCTTTGGTCGCGGCCAGGTCGAGCAGGGAGGCCACCTTGAGGCCGTTGTCGGCGCAGACCCACGGCAGCCTCAGGCTTCGTAGCCACGGTAGCCCGAAAAAGGAGACGGCGACTCGTTTGCCGCGATCAACGAACACGGTGAGAGTGTTCGCCTTGCTCAGCTCGACGGTGGCATCGGCCAGAAAGGGAATGGATTCCTGCAACTCGTGCGGGTCGAACGGTTGACTCGAGAAGAAATCGAAATCGACCGATTGCCGGTGTCCGAGCTGCAAGGCGATCGCCGTACCGCCGTAGAGCGTGAATTCCGCCGGCACTTGCGCAAGCTCCGGCCAGAGCCCGCGCTGGGCTTCGGCAAGGATGTCGAGGCGAGGCGTGAATGCGTTCATGGCTCGAGATTTGACCGCAGACCCATGAGCCTGTCTGCGCCATGCGCGCGCCAAAGCCATTTCTCTATGCTTTGATCAAATAGTAGTGATCGACGATCAGCGCAGCGAACAAGAGCATCAGGTACCACACCGAGAACTTGAACGTGCGCATCGGGAGCCCTGGGCGCTCTCCACGCCGCAGCGCAAACACAAAATGCAGGAACCTCAAATTCAGCGCGAGCGCGCTGGCGAGATAGATGAGGCCGCTCATTCCGGTGAGAAAAGGCAGGAGCGTCGTGAGCACCAGAAGGATCGTGTAAAGGACGATCTGCAGGCGGGTGTAGGGAATGCCGTGCGTCACGGGCAGCATGGGGATGCCGACCTTGGCATAGTCGTCGCGCCGCGCGATGGCGAGCGCCCAGAAATGCGGCGGGGTCCAGGTGAATATGATCAGGAACAAGAGCAGCGCCTGCGGGGTGACGCTGTCGGTGACCGCGGCCCAGCCGAGCACGGGCGGCGCGGCGCCGGCGGCGCCGCCGATCACGATGTTCTGGGGCGTCGCGCGCTTGAGCCACAGCGTATAGACGACGGCGTAGCCGATCAGCGAGCACAGGGTCAGCAGCGCGGTGAGCGCATTCACCAGGCTCCACAGAACGATCATCGACACGATGCCGAGGCAGGCGGCGAACAGAATGGCGTGCCGCTGGTCGAGGTGTCCGGTCGGCAGCGGCCGCCCGCGGGTGCGCGCCATCTGCTCGTCGATGCGCTGGTCGAGCACGTGATTGAACGCCGCCGCCGAACCCGAGGCGAGCGCGATGCCGACCGTTCCGAACACGAGCGCGGAGAGCGGCACCCAGCCGGGCGACGCCAGTACCATGCCGACGATCGCGGTGAACACGATCAGAAGGCTCACCTTGGGCTTGGTGAGCTCGAGATAGTCGCGCCAGCGGCCGCGGGCCGGGACCGTGATCGCGCCAGCGATGGAGCCGGCCGCCGTCGAGGCGGCTGCGGCGGTGGAGGCTGACGCGGCGGCGGCGGAAGCGGGGCTATCGGGGAGGGTCGGCACCCTGCAAGGTTACCATGCCGATCGCGGGCACCGGCCAGAGCGCCCGGAGCAGCGTCACCATGCAGAGCACCAGAAATGCGGCGCCCGCGTTATGAAGCGTCGCGAGCGGCAGCGGGACGCCGAGATGCACCATGGCGATTCCGATGGTGATTTGCAGCAGCACTGCGAGCACCAGGAGAAGTCCGGCGGTCCGCAGGCGCCGGCTCTTGGCGCGATACGCGGTCAAGGCGCCGAGCACGAGCAGAATGGAGCCTGCGGCCGCGGCGCCGAGGCGATGGGTGAAATGAATGGCGACGCGGGCGGGATGCGCGAGGACCCCGCCCTCGAAGTCCACGCCCAACCCGCGCCAGAGGACGAAGGCGTCGCGGAAATCCATGTGCGGCCACCAGGAGCGCTGGCACGTCGGAAAATCCGGGCATGCCACGGCGGCGTAGTTGCTGCTGGTCCAGCCGCCGAGCGCGATCTGCAGGATCAACACGGCGAGACCCACGCAGGCGAATGCCCGAAGCGCGCGCTCGGGTTCCGTCAACTCGCGCGTGGCGGGCGTGAGCGACAGCCACCAGAGCAGCGCGAAGGTGGTGAGGCCGCCGAGCAAGTGCGAGGTGACGATGAAGGGTTTCAGCAGGAGGGTCACGGTCAGCGCGCCGAGAGCCGCTTGGACGCACACCAGCGGCAGCAGCAGGAGCGCCGGGACCACCGGCTGGGCACGATCCTCGCGAAAGCGCACGGCCCAGACGAACAGGGCGACGATGATCATCACCAGGCCCGAGGCGAAATAGCGGTGGATCATCTCGTGCCAGGCTTTGGCGAAATGAAAGCCGCCCGCCTGCGCTGCCTCCGGATACGGGTGGCCGTAGCACCCGGGCCAGTCCGGGCATCCGAGACCCGCGTCGGTGAGCCTCACCCAGGCGCCGAGCACGACCACGCACGCGGCGAGCAACGCTCCCGCCAGGGCCAGCCGTCGAAACCACATCACGCGATCGCGGGAATGCATGTCAACCGATCGAGGACAGCCGGAGCAGGCGCTTCATGTCTTCGAGCAAGCCCTTGGGCTTGGCGTCGGCGGCATACCACATCATGAGATTTCCGAGCGGGTCGATCACATAGATTCGGTCGGCGCCGGGCGCGCCTGCGCCCCCGGGCAGGAGCGCGATCAGCGGACCTGCGGCGGCGTCGAGCCGCACGACGACGAGATCCGGGTGCAGGTCGTGCAGGGTCGAGAGCAGGGTGGGATCGTCGAGATGCGCGGCGAGGAACACGCGTTGCACGCGATCCATGTCCCGGTCCAGCGCGGTGCGCACCTGGCGCATGTCGTACAGGCGCTTGCGGCAGCTCTCCAGGCAGGTGCCCGTTTCGGCGTAGAGCAGCGTCCACTTGCCCTGAAGGAAATTCGGGCGGGTCGTCCCGCCGTTCTGCAGCGGCAGCGCGAGAGGCGGAACGGGGCGCGCAGGCTCGATGAGCACGCCATGATTGACGTGGCCGAGCGGGCGCCAGGTTTTTTGGCCGTAGTACAGATAGAACGACACCGCGAGCGGCACGAAAAAAAACAGCGCGAGCCCGATGAGCTGTGCACGCCGCCGGCGGTGGTGCCGTCCGGCTGCGCCCGCGGCGCTCCCGCCGGGATCCTTGGCGCCGGCGGTGCCGCGGCCGTGTCCGCGGGCCGCGCTCATCGCCCCGCCCCGTCGGGCTTACGGTCTGACCCGAGCTTCCTGGTATTCGTGACTCCATAGATGACCGCGAGGGCCACCGCGAGCCCGAACCATTGCACCGCATAGCCGATGTTGCGCAGCGGGGGGAAACCGGGCGCCGACCACTCGCGCGTGTAGCCGTCCGGCTCCCTTGCATCCAGCAACAGGGTCTCGGTGGCGGGCGTCCACGACGACTCGCCCACGAGCTGCGCGAGCTCCGGCGCGCTCGGAAAGGCGGCGACCACCGGAAACGGCGGCTTCAAGACCGCTCGGCGCCCAAGCTGAATGCCGGGCGCCGGCAAGCGGTCGGCGCGTCCGGTCACCTGGCGCTCGCCGTCGCCGACTGCAATGTCCGGCAACCGCTCGCGGCTCGGCCCGACCGGGACCCAGCCGCGATTGACCCAGATCCAGCCGCCTCCGGAGAGCGCGAACGGCGTGAGCACGTAATATCCGGCGCGCTCGTGGCTCACCATGTTGTCGATCAGCACCTGCCGCGCGGAGTCGTAGCGGCCGGTTGCGCGGATCCGGGTATAGCGTGGAACCGCGGGGCTCGCGCCATCGACCGCAAGCGGCACTTCCGTGCCCGCGGCAAAGGCATCGAATAGCGCCTGCCGCTCCTTCGCGCGATGCAGCTGCCAGACGCCGAGCAGGATCAGCCCGGCGAACACGACGACGGCCGCCAGCGTCGTGAACGGGCGCGGCTCGAAGCTCCGGGAACCGATTCTCATGACCACGATATAATGAGCGCTCTTGAAGCGAAGATGGATGGCCGGCCGTGGTGTTCAAATATCTCGTCATAGGCTTGCTGGCGCTGATCCTGATCAGCCTCTTCAGAGCCTTGTTTCATATGACGAGCTCCAAGGCCGATGCCGACGCCAGGATGGTCAAGGCCCTCTCCTGGCGCATCGGCTTGTCGGTGGCGCTGTTCCTGCTGCTGATCCTCGCCTATTACAAGGGCTGGATCGTTCCGCCGCGCGTCGTGCCCGGCTACAGCCAGTAGACGAAGATGAACAGCCCCAGCCACACCACGTCGACGAAGTGCCAGTACCACGCGACCGCCTCGAAGCCAAAGTGACGCTGCGGCGTAAAGTGGCCGTTCATCACGCGGAACCAGATCGTGGTCAGCATGATCGCGCCCAGGGTGACGTGCATGCCGTGGAAACCGGTCAGCATGAAGAACGTCGAGCCGTAGATCCCCGTCGCGAGCTGTAAGCCCTTCTCGGTGTAGGCCTCGTGGTACTCGTACGCCTGGCAGGCGACGAAGGTGAATCCCAGGATGAAGGTCAGCGCCAGGAAGAGCTTGAGGCGCGCGCGATGCCCGGTGATGAGCGCATGATGCGCGATTGTGACCGTCACGCTGCTCGTGAGCAGGATCGCGGTGTTCAAGGCCGGCAGGCCGATCGCCGGAATGGTCTCGAAGGTGCCGTCCGCGCGCGGGCCCAGAGCTTCGGGACCGTTGGTCGGCCAGGTTCCGTTGTAGTCGTTCCACAGCAGGATCTTGGTGAAGATCTTCACGCCGTTGCCCGACAACCAGGGCACCGAGAGGCTGCGCGCGTAGAACAGGGCGCCGAAGAACGCCGAGAAGAACATCACCTCGGAGAAGATGAACCACATCATTCCCATGCGGAACGAGCGATCCACCGCCATGTTGTACATGCCCCTCTGGTTCTCGCCGATGACGGTGCGGAACCAGAGGACGAAGAGCAGCGCCAGCATGCAGAAGCCCGGCAGCAGCGCCCAGGCCGGCAGCCAGTCGTCGAGCGTCGCCACGGCACCCGCCATGAGGGTGAAGAGCGTGATCGAGCCGTAGATCGGCCAGGGACTCGAGTGGGGAACGTAGTACTTGTCTGCTTCCGCGTGCGCTTGCGCCATGAATCTCATCTCTCGTTCGCCAAGACAGCCTATTAGTTTAAACCAAGCCTCGCTACCGTGCTGCCGATTGAGTCAGGTCGTAAAAGGTGTATGCGAGGGTCAGGCGGTCCACGTCGCCCGGCAGCCCGGGATCCACGATGAACCGGACCGGCAGGTCGCGGCCCTCCCCGGCCGCGAACTTCTGCGTGCTGAAGCAGAAGCATTCGGTCTTGTGGAAATACTTGGCCGACCCGTTCGGCGAGATGCTGGGGACCGCCTGCGCCACCGACGCCTGGCCGGTGAGATTCTTGGCGTAAAAGGCGGCGTCGTACAGCTTGCCCGGGTGCACCCGCATCGAGGCGACTTTCGGCCGGAACTCGTATGAGCCCACGGAGGCCGGCTCGGCGATGAACTCGATGGTGATCTCGCGATTGGGATCGACGGCCTCGGTGACCACGGCCTTGCCCGCCTTCGCCTCGGCGTTGCCGATCCCGGCCGCCCGGCACAGGACATCGTACAGAGGAACGAGCGCCCACCCGAACGCGAAGGCGCCGGCGGTCATGAGCAACAAGCCGCGGATGAGCTTCCGGTTCGCGCTCCGGATCCCTTCCTTCGACCCGGCCGGCGCCGGGCCGCCCGCGTCAGGCTTGCCGCTCATGTTCATGGCGTTGACGGGCCCTAGTGATGGCTGCCGCGATAGACCAGAAGGGCGATGATGCCGAAGTAGAAGGCCAGCGCCACCGACAAGAGCGCGAGCGCCGTGTTGCGAATCCGGCGCTTGCCCGAGGGGGACTTCTCGGCGTCGGCCGCGCTCATGGCACCTCGGGCGCCGTGGTGAAGCTGTGATACGGCGGCGGCGAGGGCAGCGTCCACTCGAGCCCGGTCGGCCGCGCGTCATCCCACACCTTGGCGCTCGCCTTCTGTCCGCCGCGCACGCACCGGACGATCACGATCACGAACAGGATCTGCGACAGCCCGAAGCCGAACGCGCCGATCGAGGACACCATGTTCCAGTCGGTGAACTGCACGGCATAGTCGGGGATGCGGCGCGGCATGCCGGCAAGCCCCAGAAAGTGCTGCGGGAAGAACAGCACGTTGACGAAGATCGTCGACAGCCAGAAATGCGTCTTGGCCAAGCCCATGTTGTACATGTGCCCGGTCCACTTGGGAATCCAGTAGTAGACCGCGCCCATGATCGCGAAGATCGCGCCCGGCACCAGCACATAGTGGAAGTGCGCCACGACGAAGTAGGTCTGGTTGTACTGGAAGTCCACCGGCACGATGGCGAGCATCAGACCGGAGAATCCGCCGATCGAGAACAGGAACAGGAACGACAGCGCGAACAACATCGGCGGCTCGAAGGTGATCGAGCCGCGCCACAGCGTGGCGGTCCAGTTGAACACCTTCACGCCCGTCGGCACCGCGATCAGCATGGTCGACATCATGTAGAAGACCTGCGCGGCCAGCGGCATGCCGTCGACGAACATGTGGTGGCCCCACACGATGAACGACAGGAACGCGATCGAGGCGATGGCGTAGATCATCGAGGTCGCGCCGAACAGCGGCTTGCGCGCGAAGGTCGGCAGGATCTCCGAGATGATGCCGAACGCCGGCAGGATCATGATGTAGACCTCGGGATGGCCGAAGAACCAGAAGATGTGCTCGAACATGATCGGGTCGCCGCCGCCGGCGGCGTTGAAGAAGCTGGTCTTGAAGAAGTGATCGGTCAGAAGCATGGTCACGGCGCCGGCCAGCACGGGCATCACCGCGATCAGGAGATATGCGGTGATCAGCCACGACCAGCAGAAGATGGGCATCTTGAGCAAGGTCATGCCGGGGGCGCGCATGTTCATGATGGTCACGATCACGTTGATGGCGCCCATGATCGAGGAAGCGCCCATCATGTGAATGGCGAAGATCAGCATCGGGAAGGAATCCCCGGTCTGCAGCGAGAGCGGCGGATAGAGGGTCCAGCCGCCGGCGGCCGCGCCGCCCGGAACGAACAGCGTGGACAAGAGCAGCGTGAATGCGAACGGCAGGATCCAGAAGCTGAAGTTGTTCATCCGGGGCAACGCCATGTCGGGCGCGCCGACCTGCAGCGGCACCATCCAGTTGGCGAGGCCCACGAACGCCGGCATGACGGCCCCGAAGATCATGACGAGCGCATGATTGGTCGTCATCTCGTTGAAGAACTCGGGCTGGACGAGCTGCAGACCGGGATGGAACAGCTCGGCGCGGATGACCATGGCCATCGAGCCGCCGATGAAGAACATGATCAGGCTGAACACCAGGTACATGGTCCCGATGTCCTTGTGATTGGTGGCGAACAGCCAGCGCTTGATGCCCTTGGCCGGCTCATCGTGGTGATGGTCGTGAGCGGCATGATGAGCGTGGCTTGAGTGATCGTGGGCCATGGGATGTCTCTCTCGGTACTCGTTGCGATCGATCGGTCTATTGCGCCAGGACTTGGGCGGTGGCCGGCGCGGCGGGTGCGCCGTCGGCGGCCGGCTTCGCGGCCGCCTTCTGCTCCCCGACCCACTTCTTGAAGTCATCGGGCGTGCGCACGTCGACGACGATGGGCATGAAGCCGTGGTCACGGCCGCAGAGCGAAGTGCACTGCCCGCGATAGATGCCCTCCTTGCCCGAATCGACCTTGAACCACACCTCGTTGACGAAACCCGGAACCGCGGAGCGCTTCGCGCCGAAATCCGGCACCCACCACGCATGGATCACGTCCTGGGAGGTGAGCAACAGCCGCACCTTGGTGCCGCTCGGAATCACCAGGGGGTGATCCACGTCCAAGAGATAGTTCGGCACGGTATTGGGGTCGATGCCCGACTTGAGCTCGCGCGCGAAGTTCGAGCTCGCCGCCAGGGTCGAGAAGAAGTCGATTCCCTGGCCCGCGTCCATGTACTCGTACTCCCACTTCCACTGGTACCCGGTCACCTTGATGGAGAGCTCGGAGTTGCGCGTGTCCTCCATCTTCAGGATCACGCCGGCCGCGGGAATCGCCATGACCACGAGGATCAGCACGGGAACGATGGTCCAGATGATCTCGACCTTCGTGCTGTGCACCATGGTCGTGTCGGGGATGGCGCCCTGCGAATGCCGGAACTTCACCAGCGAGTAGATCATCGCGCCGAACACCACCACCGCGATGGCGACGCAAATCCAGAACACCTCCATGTGCAGGCGATACATCTCTTGCGCCAGCGGCGTGACGCCGGGAGGCAGGTTGTAGCCGTTGGAGCCGTTCGGAGAGACGGCGGCGAAGGCGGGGACGGCGCCCAGCGCGAGCGCGGCGAGACCTAGGGCGCGGGCCTTCAACCCGACGAGCCCGGACATGCGGTGGCGATGATCGCCTCTGATGACTGTCATCTAAACGGATCCCCTATATTCGCAACTTCGAGCGGCGGCGATTCATTCATGCCGCCCACCAAACACCGTAAACGCTGGGCGAGCAGGCAGCGATCTTCTTCCGTGAGAAAGCTCCCGACCTCGCAGGTCCGCCCGTGGCTCTCGATGGTCAGCCGGCTGACCCCATGACGCCGGGGCGGACTGCGGAGTCTAACCCTCGTCCAATGCCGCGCAAAATCCTGTTTTGCCTCGCCGTCCTTGGAGCGGGTCACGAGGCTCACGCGCGAATCGGTGATGAGCACGGTCTGGGTATAGGTCGCGCGCCGCATGCTGGTGGCCAAGCTGAGTCCGAGCACCAGCATCTCCAGCGCCCAGAAGGGCATGACGGGCCAGAATCCGCGGAGGGTGAAATACAGGGAAAACATCAGGGAGAACAATGAGATGGATGCGAAGAAGAACGCCGCCCCGGTGAGACTCAGCGAGCAATTCGGCTTGAGCTCGATGCGCTGTTCCATAGGCGCCCTAGGATAGCCCAAGCACCCTTAACAATGTATCGGCGGCAATCCCCTGCGCGACCTCATCCGGACCGGCGCCCGGTTCGAAGGGAAGGATTCCGAGATTGGGGGCGGCGATCCGCCGTTCGAGGGTCGACACGTTCTCGGCGAGCCGCTCGAACCCCAAGTGGATCGCGCTCCCGACCCACCCGATGAGCTCGAGGCCCCGCCTTTCGATGGATTCCACGGTCAGCAGCGCGTGATTCAGGCAGCCGAGCCGCAGGCCCACGACCAGCAGCACGGGGGTCTGCCAGCGCGCGGCGAGATCCGCGAAGCCGCGCGAATCATCGAGCGGCGCGAGCCACCCGCCGGCGCCCTCGATGATGAGGACCTGGCTCTGCATTCGAAGCCGCTCGCGGCAGCGATCCAGCACGTCGAAATCGATGTCGATCCCCGCCTCGCGCGCGGCGATGTGCGGCGCAATGGCGGGCATGAAGGCGAACGGGTTCACCTCGGCGTACCGGGCGCGGACGTTGGCCGCGGCCATGAGCGCGAGCGCGTCTTCGTTGCGGGGCCCCTCGGAGGTCAGGGTGCATCCCGAGGCCACCGGCTTCATCGCCGCCACACGCAAGCCGCGTGAGACCAGGCCGCGGATGAGCGCGGTGGCGACCCGCGTCTTGCCGACGCCCGTATCGGTCCCGGTCACGAACAGCGACGTCACGGGCGCCGCCGCGCCTGGAGCTCGCGCCTCACGTCCGCGAGGGAGATCGCCTGCGAATCGCGCGCGCCGCGCTCGCTGTTGGGCACCCAGGCGTGCCCGAACACGACCTCGTACGTGGCCGGAAGGCGGCCCTCCTTGCGGTAGCCTTCGTAAGCCGACTCCATGGCGGCGAAACGCCCGCGTCCGGTCAGCCCGCGCGCACGCCCCGCGGCTGCGTTGCGCGCGCCGGTGGATTTCAAGTCGAGCGCGACCTTGCGCACGTCGCCGTAGCACAGGGTGTAGCGCTCGACGTCGAGGACCGGTGCCTCGAAGCCGCTTCTCACCAACGCATCGCCGACATCGTGCATGTCGATGAAGCGATGGACGTGGGTGCGCTCGTCGGCCTGCTGCCAGGCGCTGCGCAGCTCATTGAGCGTATCGGGCCCCAGGGTGGTGAAGGAGAGGAGCCCGCCCGGGCGAAGCACGCGCCGAAATTCCGCGAGCGCGCGATCGAGATCGCACCACTGCAGCATGAGATTGCTGACGATCAGATCCGCTTGCGCGTCCGCGACCGGCAGCCGCTCCGCATCCGCGCATAGCCGCGCAAAGCGCCTGAACCAGCCCGATTGCCGCGCCGCGAGCGCCAGCATGCGCGGCGAAAGGTCCAGAGCCACCACCAGCGCGCCGGAGTAGCGGCGCGCGAGCGCACGGGAGGCGTGGCCCGTGCCTGCGCCCGCGTCGATCACCACCTTGGGCTCGAGGGTCATGAATTCCAGCCGCCCGAGCAGCTGCCGCCGAACCTCCGCGTGCAGCACGGCGGCCGAATCGAAGCTCGGCGCGGCGCGGTCGAAAGCGCGTCGGACGCGCGCGAGGTCGAGGGAGTATCGCGCCGCCGGGTCCGGCGCGGGGTCTCCGGGTGTGCTCACACCACGGCCGCGGTTCTGCCGGAGGCACGGGCGCCCGCGGCGGCGGCCGAGACCCCTGCGGGTGCGGCGGCGGTCGAGTGACCGGCGGCCGCCGCCGAGGCCGGCGCGATGTGCCGCGGCGCCTCGGCGACGACGCCCAAGCGGCGGAACAAGGCCTGGTCGTGCTCGACGTCCGGGTTTCCGGTCGTCAGGAGCTTGTCGCCGTAGAAGATCGAATTGGCGCCGGCGAGAAAACACAGGGCCTGGAGCTCGTCGCTCATCTCGCCGCGTCCCGCGGACAGGCGCACGTGCGAGCGGGGCATCAGAATCCGCGCGACCGCGATGGTGCGCACGAATTCGAACGGATCGAGCGGCGACGCGTCCTCGAGAGGCGTTCCGGCGACACGCACGAGCTGGTTGATGGGCACGCTCTGCGGATGCTCCGGCAGCGTGGCCAGCACCTGCAAGAGCTTGGCGCGATCCTCGCCGTCCTCGCCCATCCCGACGATCCCGCCGCAGCAGACATTCATGCCCGCGTCGCGCACCGCCTCGAGCGTGTCGAGACGATCCTGATAGGTGCGGGTGGAGATGATCTTGCGGTAGTACCCGGGCGAGGTGTCCAGATTGTGATTGTAGTAGTCCAAGCCGGCGCTCTTGAGCTCGCGCGCCTGCTCCGGCGTGAGCATGCCGAGCGTCGCGCAAGTCTCCAGCCCCAGCTCCTTGACCTCGCGGATCATGGCGATCACCTTGTCGAGGTCCTTGGGCTTCGGCGAGCGGTAGGCCGCACCCATGCAGAAGCGGGTGGCGCCGGCATCGCGGGCGGCGCGGGCGCGTGAGACGACGGCGTGGACCTCGAGCAGCTCCTCCGCCGCAAGCCCCGTGTCGTGGCGGATGCTCTGCGGGCAGTACGCGCAGTCCTCGGGACACGCACCCGTCTTGATGCTGAGCAAGGTGCTGATCTGCACGGTGTTCGCCGGATGGTGGCGGCGATGCAGCTCGAGCGCCTGGAACACGAGGTCCATGAAGGGTTGCGCGAACAGCGCCTCGACCTCGGCCAGCGACCAATCATTGCGTATCACGATACCCCTACGGCGGCGGGAGCCGCGGCCATTCGCCCAAAGATCAGTATTCGCCGGCCCGCGAGCCTAGTCAACCGAGCGGCGCAAATCGGGTTGACGAGGTTGCGCGCCGGGACCCGTGCCGGGGGGCCGAACGGCTCAGGAAAGGGGCGGGTGGATGTCCGGCAGGAACTGATATTGGAGCAGGATGCCGATGAATACCGCCATGCCGAAGTAATTGTTGTTCAGGAAGGCGCGCAGGCAGGCGTCGCGATCGCGGTTTCGGATGAGCCACAGCTGATAGATGAAAAAGGCGGCGCCCGCGGCGAGCCCCGAGTAATACCACCAGCCCATGCTGATCATCCGGCCGACGAGGTACAGCGTCGCCAGGGTCATGATCTGCAGCACCGCGATGATGTGCCGATCGGAATCGCCGAACAGGATCGCGGTCGAGCGTACGCCGATGCGCAGGTCGTCGTCGCGGTCGACCATGGCGTACATCGTGTCGTAGACGGTCACCCAGAGCATGTTCGCGACCATGAGCAGCAACGCGACGCGCGGCACGCGCTCGAGCTGCGCATCGAACGCCATCGGGATGCCCCATCCGAACGTGAGCCCGAGATAGAGCTGCGGGACCGACAGAAAACGCTTGATGAAGGGGTAGGTGATCGCGAAGAACCCGCCGCCGACGGCGAGCAGCAGAGTGGAGCGATTGAGCTGCAGCGCGAGGATCAGGGCCCCCAGCGAAAGCGCGGTGAAGAGCACCAGCGCTTCGAGCGACGATATCCGGCCGGCGGCCAGCGGACGGTTCCGCGTCCGCCTGACGTGGCCATCGAAGCTGCGGTCGGCATAGTCGTTGATGGCGCACCCGGCCGAGCGCATCAGCACGGTACCGAACACGAAGATCAGAAAGAGGCGCGGATTGGGGCGGCCGCGGCTCGCGATCCAGAGCGCCCACAGTGTCGGCCAGAGCAGCAGCCAGATTCCGATGGGGCGATCGAGCCGGATGAGCCGTGCGTAGTCCGCGAGGCCTCCCAAGATCCGCGGCAGCTCGTGCACCGTCCAGGGATGGAAGCGCACGCGGAACGACCACCAGCGCCAGCGCGCCGCGATCTGCTGCAACAAGTCATCGCCCGAGCGCGGGAGCCGCACGGATCTCTCTAGGTTCGACCGACGACGGGCAGGAACAATTCTTGGATCAGAAGAGGCGCGCCCCGCAAGGCGACGCGGTGGCGCCGCGTCCAGAGTCCGGCCGGCCGGACCTCGGCTTCGCGCAGCGCCCGGGCCGTGACCGGCTGCCGGACCGGCAGCCAGGCGTACTCATAGGAGCTGCGCTCCAGCTTGGACAGCGACGCGAGGGTCTCCCCGATCCCGGTGTCGCCGAGCTCGGCGAGCCAGGAATTCGCGGTGAGCGTCGAATCGGGAATGATGGATTGCTCGAACACCCACACCTGGTCGCCGCAACAGAGCTCGACGTCGCGGAACAGACCGGCGCCATCGTTCACGCGCAGCGGCGACAGGTGAGACCCTTCCAGCTTCCCGGACCATTGGTCGACCAGCCGCGCGGCGAAGCGCTCGCCGCACGCCGACTTCATGCGCAGCGTCGTGAGGCCCTTGCCGAGCAGCCAGGAGCGCACGCGCGAATCCATGTTGAGCCGCCCCAGCCGCTCCGCGGGAAGCCACTGCACCGATTGAATCGGGCGCAGCTGGCCGGCATTCTTGGCCACGGGATCTTTATTCATCACGGCATTCTACCCGACGCGGCCGTACTGCTCCGCGTGTCCGACCCACCGCCGGATGAGCGGATCGACCTGCCGCGGCCAGTCGCGCAACATGATGTCCGCGGCGGACTGGACCTTCGGCAGAAGATCGGCGTCCCGCATCAGGTTTGCGACCCGCATCTGCGCGAGCCCCGTCTGGCGCGTTCCGAGGAGCTCGCCGGGGCCGCGCAGCTCGAGATCCTGGCGCGCTACCTCGAAGCCGTCGTTGGTCTCGCGCATCACCGCCAGCCGGCGCCGCGCCATTTGCGAGAGGGGTGAGCGGTAGAGCAGCAGACACGAGCTCACGTGGCTGCCGCGGCCGACGCGCCCGCGCAGCTGGTGCAGTTGCGCGAGTCCCATGCGCTCGGCGTTCTCGATCACCATCAGCGTCGCATTCGCGACGTCGACGCCGACCTCGATGACGGTGGTCGCGACCAGCAGCTGGATCCTGCCCTCCTTGAAGCGGCGCATGGCGGCTTCCTTGTCGGCGGGCCGCATGCGTCCGTGGACCATGCCGACATGCAATTCGGGAAGCGCGGCGGCGAGAGACGCGGCGGTCTCCTCGGCTGCCTGGAATGGCATCTCCTCGGACTCGTCGATCAGCGGGCAGACCCAATACGCCTGCCTTCCCTCCAGGCACGCGCTGCGGATTCTCTGCACCACCTCATCGCGCCGCGCATCGGCGAGCACCACCGTCTGCACCGGCGTGCGCCCGGGCGGCAGCTCGTCGATCACCGACACGTCGAGATCGGCGTAGGCCGTCATTGCGAGCGTGCGCGGAATCGGCGTCGCGGTCATGATCAGCTGGTGCGGCTGGTGTCCGCCGAGATCGCCCTTTTCACGCAGGGCGAGGCGCTGATGCACGCCGAAGCGGTGTTGCTCATCGACGATCACCAGCGCGAGGGAGGCGAACTGCACGTTTTCCTGAAACAGCGCGTGCGTTCCGACCACGATGTGCGCGTCGCCCGCCTGGATTCCGCGCAGGGCGGCGCCGCGCGCGCGGCCGGTCTGCCGGCCGGTGAGCAGGGTCACGATGACGCCCAGAGGCTCGAACCAGCGTTTCAGGTTCTGCGCGTGCTGGTCTGCGAGCAGCTCGGTCGGGGCCATCAACGCCACCTGACGGCCGGCCTCGACCGCCCGCGCCGCCGAAAGCGCGGCCACCAAGGTCTTCCCGCAGCCGACGTCCCCCTGCACCAGCCGCAGCATCGGTTTGGCTTGCTCGAGATCCGACTCGATCTCGCCGAGCGCGCGCG
Organism: Steroidobacteraceae bacterium; assembly: GCA_036268215.1. Classification (GTDB taxonomy): domain Bacteria; phylum Pseudomonadota; class Gammaproteobacteria; order Steroidobacterales; family Steroidobacteraceae; genus Bog-1198. The sequence continues at coordinate 38,538 of DATAUO010000143.1, read as the reverse complement.
CCTGCGCCCGGGTGAGGCTGAAGGGCAGCGAGCGCAGCAGCTTGCCCTTGAGGTCGTCCCGCGACCGCAGCGGCCAGCCCGGATCCTGTTGGATGCGTTGCCGCAGCAGCTTCAGCGAGAGTTGGTGCGCCAGGAGCTCCTCGAAGGACAGGCGGCGCTGCGCCGGATGGCGCCCGCCGAGGAGCAGCTCGACCGGCGCGTCGGCGGGAGGACGATGAACGTAGTGAAGCGCCTCGCGGATGGACGGCAGGCGCGCATCGCCGAGCACGGTCGGGGGCAGGTGATCCTCGATGTCGCCGATGCCGGCCTGAAGCGCCATGTCGACGATGACGCGCAGGCGCCCCTGGGTCACGCCGTCGGTCAAGGGGTAGATGGGTGTGAGGTGCTCGTCGGCCGCGGCGCGCGTGCCGGCATCGACCCGGCGATACTCCGGGTGCACCATCTCGAGGCCGGACTGGTAGCGGCGCGCCTCGCCGAAGCAGCGGATGCGCGTGCCGCGCGCCAGCCCCGTCTGCTGCTGCGCGCTGAAGTAGAAGAAGCGCAGCGTGAGGAAGCCGGTTCCATCCGTGATCTTGCAGAGCATCTGCCGGCGGCCGCGAAACACCACCTCGGTGAGAAGCACCTCGCCCTCGACCGCGGCGCGCTGCCCGGTCCCGAGCTCGCCGAGCGGCACGGTGCGGGTCCGATCCTCGTATCGGAGCGGCAGCAGGAACAGCAGATCCTGCGTGCTCTCGACGCCGAGCGCACGCAGCCGCTCGGCAAGCGCATCGCCCACACCCTTGAGCGTTGTGACCGGGCGGACCGCGATCACAGCGCGACGATGCACTCCACTTCGACCTGCGCGCCGCGCGGCAGCGAGGCGACTCCGACCGCCGCGCGCGCGGGGTAGGGCTCGCGGAAATACTCGGCCATGATCTTGTTGACCAGCGCAAAGTGCCCGAGATCGGTCAGGAACACCGTCGCCTTCACCACGTCGTCGAGCGTGGCGCCCGCCGCGGTCACGATGGCCTTGATGTTGTCGAACACGCGGCGGATCTGCGCCTCGATGTCGCCCTTGACCATTTCCTTGGTGGCCGGATCCAGGGGGATCTGACCCGACACCCAGATGGTGTTGCCGACGCGAGCGGCCTGCGAATAGGTGCCGATGGCCGCGGGGGCGTTCGGTGTCGAGATGATTTGTTTGCTCATGAACCTCAAGCCTCGTCGAAGACGCGTGATCTCAAGCCAATGTCCGGAACACGCGCTGCACGTCCGGCATGCGCCGGATCGTCTTGATGACCCGCGCGAGATGCTTGCGGTCGCGCACCTGCAGCTGGAACTTGAGCGAGGAGCTCGACACGTCCCGCTCCTCGAGCGACACCTGATCGATGTTGGTCTCGGTTCCTGCGATGCTCGAGGCGACCGCGGCCAGCACGCCGACGCGGTTGTTGATCTCCAGCTGGATCTCGCAGCTGAAGAGGCGGCCTTCCGTCCCTTCCCAACCCACCGACAGCCATTTCTCCGGTTGCTTGCGATACTCGGCGAGGTTACCGCAATTCTGCCGGTGAATCATCACGCCGCGGCCGGTCGAGAGATACGCCATGATGGGATCGTTCGGGATCGGGAAGCAGCAGCGCGCGTAGGTCACGAGCAACCCCTCCGTGCCCGCGACCATCAGGGGGCCGGTCGTCCCGCCGACGTGCTCCTTGCCCTCATGCGTGGGCTGCAACCGTCGCGCGACCAGCGGGGCGAGCCGCTCGCCGAGGCCGATCTTCTCGTACAGCTCGTCCGCGTCCTTGAGGTTGAGCTCCTTCACCACGGCGTCGATCTCCGCTCCGGGGATCTTCTTCAAATTCAGCGAGAATTCCTCGAGCGCGAGACCCAGCAGGCGCTTGCCCAGCTCCTTCGCCTCGCCGCGCTTCAGGTTCTTGAGGTAGGTGCGAATCGCGGCACGCGCCTTGGCGGTGACCAGGAATGTGGACCACGACGGGTTCGGCGTCGCGCCCTTGGCGGTGATGATCTCGACCGTCTGGCCGTTGCGCAGCGGGGTGCGCAGCGGCACCAGCCGCCGGTCGACCTTGGCGGCCACGCAGCGATTGCCCACGTCGGTGTGAATGGCGTAGGCGAAGTCCACGGCGGTCGCGCCGCTCGGGAGCCGCAGGATCTTGCCCTTGGGCGTGAACACGTAGACCTTGTCGGGGAACAGATCGACCTTGACGCTCTCGAGGAACTCCTCGGAGCTGCCGCCTTCCTGGATCTGCACCAGGCTCGCCAGCCATTCGCGCGCGCGGTCGTGCTCCACGCCCCCGAAGGCGTCGCCGCCCGATTTGTACTTCCAGTGCGCCGCGATGCCCGACTCCGCCACGCGATGCATCTGCTCGGACCGGATCTGCACCTCGATGGGAATACCGTTGGGACCGAACAGCGTGGTGTGCAGCGATTGATATCCGTTGACCCGCGGTATCGCGATGTAGTCCTTGAAGCGGCCGGGCATGGGCTTGTACACGCTGTGCGCCAGCCCGAGCGTGCGATAGCAGGTGTCCGCGCTGTCGACGATCACGCGGAAGCCGTAGACGTCCACCATCTCGTTCAAGGAGATGCCCTTGCTCTGCATCTTCTTGTAGATGCTGTAGAGGTGCTTCTCGCGTCCTTCGACCCGGCCCTCGATCGACGCCTTTCTGAGCGTGCCCTTCAGCGCGTCGGCGATCTTGCTGATGAACTCCTTCTGGTTGCCGCGCGCGCGCTTCAGCTCCCGCTCCAGCACCTTGTAGCGGTAGGGGTACAGGGCGCGAAAGCCGAGATCCTCCAGCTCCAGCTTGACCGCGTACAGGCCGAGACGCTCGGCGATCGGCGCGTAGATCTCCAGCGTCTCGCGCGCGATGCGGCGGCGCTTGACGGGCGGCATGACCCCGAGCGTGCGCATGTTGTGCATGCGGTCGGCCAGCTTGACCATGATCACGCGGATATCGCGCACCATGGCGAGCAGCATCTTGCGGAAGCTCTCGGCCTGCGCCTCCTGGCGGTTCTTGAACTGGATCTGGTCGAGCTTGCTGACGCCGTCGACCAGCTCGGCGACCACCTGCCCGAACATCGAGGCGATCTCCGCCTTCGCGGTCGGGGTGTCCTCGATCACATCGTGCAGGATCGCGGCAACCAGGGTGTCGCCGTCCAAGCGCAGATCCGCGAGGATGTCCGCGACCGCGACCGGGTGGGTGATGTAGGGCTCGCCGGAAACGCGCTTCTGGCCGCGATGGCGCTCGGCCCCGAAGTCATACGCCTCGCGCACGCGCTCGACCTGCGCGGGCGCCAGATAGCTTTCGAGCTTGTCTAGAAGCTGGCTGATCCCGGTGGAGCGTCTTCCACCGGGTAAAAATCCGAGTATGGAAGACGCATAGTCCATCGGGGCCTTTGAGTGGGCGCCGTCAGTCCCCTAGGCCAAGCTGCGGGGCGCGGAAATCGGACGGTATCTCGAGCTCGCTCGCGGGCGGCTGGGCCGGCTCCTCGGGCTCCTCGAGCATTTCGACCGTGATGTTTCCGGCGGCGATCTCGCGCAACGCCACCACGGTCGGCTTGTCGTTCTCCCAATCCACGGTCGCTTCCGCGCCATTGGCGAGCCGCCGTGCGCGCTTGGCGGCCAGGAGCACCAGATTGAACAGGTTGGGCTCGTTTTGCAGACAGTCTTCGACCGTGATTCTCGCCATGTCCTAGGGTTCCAAGGGTTCAACAGAGGGATGGTCAGAGGATATCAGATAAGGCTCCGAGTCGCCTAATTCAAGGCGCGGCGAGGGCTTGCGCGAGGCCGCGCGGGGATCGAGCCGGCGCCGCGGGCATCGGCGAAGCACGGGGAAGGCGTGGGGCGCGGGGAAGGCGTCGTGTGCGCGCGGAATGAGCGCTCGGGCCGGATCGTGCCGGCGCGGATGCTACGCCGCGGGTTTCAAGAGCTGTGCCGCGAGCGCAGCGATCTCAGGACGACGTGCCGCGAGGTGCTCGCCGCGGTCGGCCACGATATCGCAGAGATCCCCGAGCGCCGGGTCGAAGCGATCGTTCACGACCACGTAGTCGAACTCCGGCCAGTGCCCGATGTCCTCGGCGGCGTCCTTCAAGCGCCGCTCGATGACGGCATCGGAATCGGTGCTGCGCGCGCGCAGGCGCTGCTCGAGCGCGGCGCGCGTCGGCGGAAGGATGAAGATGGTGCGTGCCTCGGGGAGCCGGGCGCGGACCTGCCGCGCGCCCTGCCAGTCGATCTCGAGGAGCAGCCGCTCTCCGTTCGCGAGCGCCTCCTCGACGGAGTGCAGCGCCGTGCCGTAGCAATTGTCGAATACCCGGGCGTGCTCGAGGAACTCCTTCCGATTCGCCATCTCGTCGAAGCGCTCCATGCTGACGAAGTGGTAGTCGCGGCCCGCGACCTCGTTCGGGCGGGGCTTGCGCGTGGTGTAGGAGATGGAGAACTGGATTCGGGGCTCGCGCTCCATCAACGCCTTCACCAGGCTGGTCTTGCCGGCGCCCGAGGGCGCGGAGACGACGTAGAGGCGGCCGCGGTCCATCGCCGCGATTGTACACAAGGCCCCGCGGGCGAACTGTGGACTGGTACCGGCGGCGCCCGGCCGGATCACTCGACGTTCTGCACCTGCTCCCGCATCTGCTCGATCAGCACCTTCATGTCCACCGCCGCGCGCGTCGTCTCGATGTCCTGCGACTTCGACGACAAGGTGTTGGCTTCGCGGTTCAGCTCCTGCATCAGGAAGTCCAATCTCCGTCCCGCAGCCTCGTTCCCGTTGAAGGTCTTGCGCACTTCCGTCACATGGCCGCGAAGGCGGTCGATCTCCTCGTCCACGTCCAGGCGCTGCGCGAGGATGGCGAGCTCCTGCTCGAGCCGGTCGTGGTCGACATCGGTCGAGAGCTGGGAGATGCGCTCGAGCAGGCGCACCCGGATGCGCGCGCGAACCTCCGGCAGGCGCTCGGTCACGCGCGCGGAGAATTCGATCAGGCCGGCGCAACGCTGCTCGAGGGCGTCGCGCAGGCGGCCGCCCTCGCTGTCCCGAAAGCGCGCGAGCTCGTCGAGCGCGTCGCCGAGGAGGGACTGCGCGGCGGCGACCAGCGGAGCATGGTCGCGGGAGCCGTCGCGGATCACGCCGGGCCACCGCAGGAGATCGAGCACGTCGATGCGCGCCGTCGAGCCGGCATCGGCGGCGATGGACTTGGCCCGGTGGGTGAGCGAGCCCAGGAGCTCGGCATCCACCTCGAGCGTGCCCGCGACCGCCACGGGACGATAGTGAAGCGCGCATTCGACTTTTCCGCGCTTGACAGAAGCTGCGATCGCCTGGCGGAACTCGGCCTCGCCGATGCGAAATTCCTCCGGAAGACGGCAGCCCATCTCGAGATAGCGGTGGTTGACCGTCTTCAGCTCCCAGGCGAGCAGCCCCCAGGGGAATTGGCGCTCGCGACGCGCGAAACCGGTCATGCTACGGATCATGGGTATGGGCTAAACTTGAAAGTCATTCTCGCGCAAAGCTTACACCTTGGAGGCAGTTGGTGCAGATCGAGACCGCGGACGTGAGCCTCATCGGCCACCGCGAAGAGAACCAGGATCGAGTCGCGGTGGCGGCTGCGGATCACGCGACTCTCTTGGTGGTGATCGATGGCATGGGCGGCCACGCCGAAGGCGCGCGCGCCGCGGAGACCGCGCGTGCGACGCTGCTCGAGGCCTTTTGGCAGACGCCGCACCCGGTCTTCGATCCGCTCGGATTCCTGCATCTGTCGCTGGGCCGGGCGCACGAGGAAGTGGTGAAGCTCGGCGTGGGCCTGGCGGTCGAAGCGCGGCCGCGCGCGACCTGCGCCGTGGCCCTGGTGCAGGAGTCGGCGGCATATTGGGCGCACGTCGGCGACAGCCGCGTCTACCAGCTGCGCCAGACCCAGGTGATCGAGCGCACGCGCGACCACAGCCACGTCGAGGTGCTGCTGCGTGAAGGGCTGATCACCGAGGCCGAGGTCCAGGGCCACCCCATGCGCAACTACGTGGAGTGCTGCCTCGGTGGTGATGCCGCCCTGCCGGAAATGACCATTTCCGCCCGCCGCAGGCTGAAGACCGGCGACGTGCTGCTGCTTTGCACCGACGGCCTGTGGGCGAACCTGCGTGATCAGGACTTCGTGAAGTTCGCGCAGGCGAACGGCAAATCCTTGCGCGAATCCCTGAGCGATCTAGGGTCCCAGGCGGTCGAAGCCTCGGCGCCCTACAGCGACAACACCAGTGCCGCGGCGCTGCGCTGGCGGGCGGCATGAGCGCTCGCCCGAGCGGCCGCGCGCCGGACGAGCTCCGGCCGGTATCCTTCGTCCGCGGCTACACACGGCATGCGGAGGGCTCGGTGCTGGTGGCGTTCGGTGAAACCCGGGTGCTTTGCACCGCCAGCATCGAGGACTCGGTGCCGTCCTTTCTCCGCGGCCAGGCTCAAGGCTGGGTCACCGCGGAATACGGCATGTTGCCGCGGGCGACGCACACCCGCTCGGCGCGCGAGGCGGCGCGCGGCAAGCAGAGCGGCCGCACCCAGGAGATCCAGCGGCTGATCGGAAGGGCCCTGCGCGCCGTCGTGGACCTCAAGGCGCTGGGCGAGCGAACCGTCACCGTCGATTGCGACGTGCTGCAGGCCGACGGCGGCACGCGCACGGCGGCGATCACCGGCGGGTTCGTCGCGCTGGCCGATGCCGTCGACACGCTGCTCAAGCGCCGCGTCATCGCCTCGAATCCTCTCCATGGCCAGATCGCCGCGGTGTCGGTCGGCATCTTCCGCGGCGCGCCGGTCCTCGATCTCGACTATGCGGAGGACTCGAACGCGGAAACCGACATGAACGTGGTGATGAACTCGGGAGGCGCGTTCGTCGAAGTCCAGGGTACCGCCGAGGGACACGCGTTTCGCAGGCACGAGCTGGATCGCTTGCTCGATCTGGCGGCGGCCGGAATCGCACGCCTGCACGAGGCCCAGCGTGGCGCGCGTGCGGGCTAGCCAAGCGCCGCACGGCGCGCGTCGCAAAACCTGCGATGAGCTTCCCTAGGAGCCCGCTGGTCGTCGCCACCGCCAATCCGGGCAAGCTGCGCGAATTCCGTGCGCTGCTCGGGGACTTTCCCTTCGACCTCACGAGCCTCGCGGAGCTCGGAATCGAGTCTCCCGAGGAATCGGGCGCGACCTTCGTCGCGAACGCCTCGATCAAGGCGCGGCATGCCGCCGCGCGGACGGGTGCGGCGGCCATCGCGGATGACTCCGGTCTCGAGGTGGACGCGCTCGGCGGGGCGCCGGGCGTATTTTCCGCGCGCTATGCGGGTCCCGCGGCGGATGACGCCGCCAACAATGCCAAGCTCGTGCGCTCGCTCGCCGGGATTGCGGCGGACCGCCGGTTCGCCCGATATCGCTGCGCGCTGGTATTGGTGACCGGCGCCGCCGACCCGGCGCCGCTGGTCGCCGAAGGCGTCTGGGAGGGAATGCTGCTCGATGCGCCGCGCGGCTCGGGCGGCTTTGGCTACGATCCTTACTTCTGGATCCCGAGCCTAGGCGTCACCGCGGCCGAGCTCGACCCCGGGCTCAAGAACCGGCTGAGTCATCGGGGCCTCGCGATGCGATCGCTGCTCGAGCAGCTCGGGCGCCGCGCCGGTGCCTGATCCGGGCGGCGCGAGGGCGGTGCGAATCCCGCTCGGCTTGTACGTGCACATGCCGTGGTGCGTGCGCAAATGCCCGTACTGCGATTTCAACTCGCATCAGCTCCGATCGCCGACCCCGGACCCTTCGTACATCGACGCTCTGATCCGCGACTTCGAGGCCGAGCTGCCGAGATGCCGGGGCCGCCGGATCGACAGCGTGTTCTTCGGCGGCGGTACTCCGAGCTTGTTCCGCCCGGAGGAATTCGATCGGCTGCTCGGTGCCCTCCGAGACCGCGCGCAGCTCGCCGCCGACGCGGAGATCACGCTGGAGGCGAACCCCGGCACCATCGAGCGCGGGCGCTTCGACGGTTACCGCGAGGCCGGCATCAATCGCGTGTCGCTCGGCGCGCAGTCGTTCTCGGCCCCGGCGCTCGAGGCCCTCGGGCGGATTCATTCGGTGGACGACACCTGCCGCGCGGTCGAGGAGCTGCGCGCCGCCGGGCTCGACAATTTCAACCTGGATCTCATGTATGCATTGCCCGGCCAGTCGCTCGAGCAGGCCATCGAGGACGTGCGCAGGGCCTGCGACCTGCAACCCGCGCACATCTCCTACTATCAACTGACGCTCGAGCCGGGCACGGTCTTCCATGAGCGCCCTCCCGAGCTTCCGGACGAGGAGAGCTCGTGGCGGATTCAGTGCGCGGGACAGCGCATGCTGGCCGATGCGGGATACGCGCAATACGAGGTATCGGCCTACGCCCGGGCGGGCTCGCGCTGCCGCCACAACCTCAACTACTGGCGGTTCGGAGACTATGTCGGGATCGGGGCGGGCGCGCATGGCAAGGTGAGCCTGTCGTTGCCCGGGGAAATCGTGCGCACGGTGAAGCCCAAGCAGCCGCGCGAGTATCTGGCGCGGGCGGCGGGGGAGAGGGCGGCTGCCTGGGGCGAGGCCGTGGCGGTCGCCGCGGCGGACCTGCCGTTCGAGTTCATGCTCAACGCACTCAGACTCAACGAGGGATTCGACCTCGACGATTACCGGGAGCGCACCGGTCTGGAATGGGATTCGATCGAGGCCGGTATCCGACGAGCCGAGGCACGAGGTCTGCTCACGAAGGGCGAAAAGGGCTGGAAGCCGACCGAGCTGGGTCTGCGCTTCCTGAACGACCTGCAGGCGAGTTTCCTGCCGGACCCGCCGAGTTTGCGGGTCTAAAGCTTATGCACACCACCCCCCGGAGCCTCGACGGATGGGCACCTACGTCACATTGCAATTATTGTAGGTTAGTTGAACGTCGTAACATTATGAATATAAAAGAGAAGCAGCCCTGTCTATTTTTTGACCAAGTTAACAATTACTTGAAATCCTCCCGCGACGACCGCACGACTTGGCAACCATCCACAGAGTTATCCACAGTTTTTGTGAACAAGGTTGTAAGCGGTTGTCCTACAAGGGCTTATGTCAAAGCCATTGTCCCTGTAACAATCATTGCGCTAACATGTTCGGCCCGCTTGCTGGCGCCTTTGCCAGGAGGCGAGGGACTCAAGGCATGGCGACGCGTGCAAGGAAGCTGCGCCGATTCTGCCGCACCATCAGCGAGGTTCTCATGAAATCCGGCATTCATCCCGACTACAAAGTCATCAACGTCACGTGTACGTGCGGCAACACGTTCGAGACGCGCTCGACCATCGGTCACGATCTGCAGGTCGAAGTGTGCTCGAATTGCCACCCCTTCTACACCGGCAAGCAGAAGATCCTCGACACGGGCGGCCGCGTGGACAAGTTCCGCAAGAAGTACGCGAGCGTGGTCAAGACCTGACCTTCGGGCGCGGGACGACGCACCCGTATTCGTACATCGATCCGACCGCCGCGCACGATGTGCGCGGCGAGCTCGTTCGCGCGGGCAAGACACGGTCCCTTGATTCCGCCCGAGGGCCGTGCAAGGCTGCCGCACCACCGTGAAACAGCCTACGTTCGGACCTTAAGCGCATGAGCAAGAAATTCGAACTCAAGAACCTCGCGACCGGCAAGACCAGCCTCTTGGAGGCTCTGTCCGGAACGATCGGCCCGGATGTGATCGACATCTCGACGCTCACGAAGGATCAGGGCGTCTTCACCTTCGATCCAGGCTTCATGGCGACCGCCAGCACCGAGAGCAGGATCACCTACATCGACGGTGATGCCGGGGTTCTTCTGTACCGCGGCTACCCCGTGGAGCAGCTCGCCGAGCATTCGAGCTACCTCGAGGTGGCGAGCCTGCTCATCAACGGGAGCCTTCCGACCAAGGCCCAGCTCGACGGGTTCACCAACTCGATCATGCGCCACACCATGATCAACGAGCAGCTGTTGCGTTTTTTCCAGGGTTTTCACCACGACGCGCATCCCATGGCAATGGTCTCCGCGGTGGTGGCCTCGATGGCGGCGTTCTACCACGACACCACCGACATCGAAGACCCCCGCCATCGCGAGATCTTCGCGCACCGCATCGTCGCCAAGCTGCCGACCATCGCCGCGGCGGCCTACAAGCACACGCTGGGTCAGCCGTTCATCTATCCGCGCAACGATCTGCGTTACTGCGCGAACATGCTCAACATGTTCTTCGCGGTCCCGTGCGAGCCGTACGGCATCGATCCGGTGGCGGCCGACGCGCTCGACCTGCTGTTCATCCTGCATGCGGATCACGAGCAGAACGCCAGCACCTCGACCGTGCGGCTGGCGGGCAGCACCGGCGCGAATCCATACGCGGCGATATCCGCGGGGGTCTCGGCCCTCTGGGGGCCGGCGCACGGCGGCGCGAACGAGGCCGTGCTCGACATGCTCGACGGCATCGGCTCGGTGCAGAACATCGACAAGTTCCTCGCGCGCGTCAAGGACAAGAGCGACCACGTGCGCCTCATGGGCTTCGGACATCGGGTCTACAAGAACTTCGACCCGCGCGCCAAGATCATCCGCGGCATGTGCTACCGCGTGCTGGAGAAGCTCGGCCGCACCGACAATCCTCTGTTCGAGCTGGCGCTCAGGCTCGAGGAGATCGCGCTCAAGGACGAGTACTTCGTGTCGCGCAAGCTCTATCCCAACGTCGATTTCTACTCCGGAATCATCTACAGCGCGCTCGGCATTCCGCGCTCCATGTTCACGGTCATGTTCGCGATTGCACGCACGGCTGGCTGGGTGGCGCACTGGCAGGAGATGGTGTCCGATCCGAACATGCGGATCGGACGGCCGCGCCAGCTCTACACCGGGCCCACCCAGCGAGACTACGTGGCCCTCGACAAGCGCTGACCGATGGCGGCGCACTCCCACGCGGCGTTCGGCGCGGTCGCGCTGCTCACGAGCATGCTGGCCCTGGCCGCCCCGGACGTGCCTACCGGCGCGGAACCGGCCCAGTCGCCGCCGATCCAGTCGTCGCCTGTACCGTCGCCTGTACCGTCGCCTGTACCGTCGCCGGCCGTGCAGGCGCCGATAGTCCTGGTGCCCGAGAAGAATGCCTGCGACGCGCCCGGCGGAGCCGTGGCGACCGGCAGCGCGCAGTGGAACGGGTGGGGGCGAACCCTCGACAACACCCGCTACCAGCCGGAGCCTGCGATTCGCGCGAGCGACGTCGGGAAGCTCGCTTTGAAATGGGCATACGGCTATCAGAGCGGCACCGAGTTCGGCCAGCCGACCGTGGTCGACGGGCGCCTCTTCCTCACCAGCTCCTCCGGGCGCGTGTATGCGGTCGACGCCAAGACCGGCTGTACCTACTGGACTTTCGACGCGCCGACCGCAATTCGCGGACCCGCGATCATCGGAGAGTTGGCGCGCGGCAAAGTCGTGGCCCTCCCGAGGAAGATCAAGAGGACGCTGGCCCATCTCGACGTGATCAAGGCACCGAGCGCCGTGCTCTTCGCCGGCGACGGAGGCTGGGTGTACGCCCTCGACGCGCAGAAGGGCGCGCTCCTCTGGAAGACCCAGGTCGAAAGTCATCCGCTCGCCCGCATCGGCGCCGCCCCGGTGATCAATGCGGACCGCGTGTACGTGGCCGTCGGCTCGACCGAGGATCGCGCGGCGCTCGAGCCCGGCTATGGCTGCTGCACCTTTCGCGGCAGCGTCGTCGCGCTGGACATCGCCACCGGCCGACAGGTGTGGAAGAGCTACACCGTGCTGCAGGAACCGGTGGCAACGCGCCGCACTGCCGAGGGCGTGCAGGAATACGGGCCCGCGGGAGCGGCCATCGTCGCCGCCCCCACGATCGACGTAGCGCGAAACTCGGTATACGTCGCCACCAACGGTGCGCCGAACGGAATGGAGCAATCCTTGACGGATGCCATCGTCGCGTTCGACCTGAACGACGGCAAGCTGCGCTGGGTGAAACAGCTCGTGCGCGGGGACGCCGGGCCGCCGGGATCCGGCTTCTCCAGCTCACCGGTGCTGCGCACGCTTGCGACCGGCAGCCAAGTGCTGCTGGCGACACAGAAATCGGGCACCGTCTACGCCCTCGACCCCGATCATGGCGGCGCGGTCTTCTGGCAGACGAACGCGCCGGGCGGCGGCGTCGGCTCGGGAAGCGCCGCGGATCATCGCTGCCTGTACGTCGCCACTTCGGGCTTGCTGGCGCAGCCGGCCAATCCGGCCGGCGCCTTGAGCGCGCTCGACCTGACCACCGGCGCGACGCGCTGGCAGATCGCGGTTCCCATGCCCGCCTGTGCGTGGCACGAGAAGAGCTGCTCGCACGGCCAGGCTCAGGCGGTGACCGTCATGCCGGGCGCCGCGCTGTCCGGATCCCTGGACGGACACATCCGCGCCTATTCGACCATCGACGGCAAGATCCTTTGGGACTTCGATACCGCGAAGGATTACGCGACCCGCAATGCGGTCGAGGCGGCGGGTGGACCGCTGGATCGCGGCGGCCCGACCGTCGTCAACGGCATGGTGTATCTGAACTCGGGCAACGCGCTGCTGGCATTCACCGTGGAAGGCAAGTAGATGAGGGAAATCATGCTTTCAAGGATGCGATTCTGCGCGGCGATCACGATGCTCGGTCTGGCCGCGTCCGCGGCGGCGGCGCGCAACGGCGCCCCGGACAGTTCTCGCGGACGGCGATGGTCGCGGCCACGGAGGAAATCCTCACCGACAATGGCGTGCGCGCGCAGGGCTCACCCGACATGATGACGGTCTGGCAGCAGGCCAACTGAGGGCCTCCGGGTAGCGCACGAGTCGGGGCGCGGGGGTGCGCCCGGGACCCGGCGGACGTCGATAGCGCCGACCGGCAGGGGCGCCGAACCTCGGCGCCCCTCGGTCGATCAGTATCGGTACGTCACCGTCACCCCGTAGGTCCGAGGCGCGTAGCCGCGCCCGAAGTAGTTGGTTACGAAGTTGTAGGGGTAGCCGTTCGCCGCGCTGGTCGCGAGATCGCGCGAGACGAAGCTCGGCGTGTGGTAGTCGAGCGCGTTCTGCACGTACGCCGACAGATCCAGACCGCTGAAACGCACGCCCGCCCGCACCGACAGGATGCGGATCTCCGGTAGTCCCGGGAGCGTGGTATCGCTGTTGGGCGCGTTGTTGGGATCGAGGTATGGCGGGAGGCTGCGCTGCGCGGTCGCATACTGATAATCGAGCCGCAGGTACGGTTTCCTGTCCATCTCGTTGATCACGTACTCCATGTCCGCCGAGACGTTCCAGGGCGAGGCGGGGAGGTGATCGCCCCCGCTCACGAGATTCAGCGTGCTGCCGACGCTCGACAGGCCGACGGTGCCGTTGAAGTACGAATCGGTGTACGAGCCGTTGAGACCGATGGTCAGATCCTCGCTCGCGCGCCACGTGAGCTCGATGTCTCCGCCCTTGCCGGTCACGTCGCCGAGGTTCGGAACGAAGCCCAGGCCACACGTGAGATAAACGAACTGCTGGATGTTCTTCCACTGCAGGTAGTAAATCGCGCCGTTCACCTGCAAGCGATGGTCGAGCAGGGTCTGCTTGGTGCCGATCTCGTACTGCCAGAGAGAGTCCGGGTCGAAGGTGCGCGGAATGGGAGCGGGCAGCCCGGCGGTGCAGGCCGTCGGGAGCTCCGTGTTGACACCGCCGGGCCGGAAGCCCTTGGCGGCGCTGACGTAGTACAGGCTGTCGCGCGAAGGTTGATAGTTGAGCACGAAGCGCGGGGTCACGGGCTTGGCGCTGGCCGAGTTGCTGCTGTTGACCACCAGACCCCCGAGAAGGATTCCGCTCTCCTGGGCGACGCCGGCGTAGTCCATCTTGGAGGCGCGCACCCCGGCCGTGAAATTCAGCGTGTCGGTGAACTTGAAGTTGACCTCGCCGAACAGCGCGATCTGCTTGTCGATCAGGCTGAATACCGGCTGCGAGTAGGTCAGGCCCTGGGGCAGCCCGGGCAGGCCGAGCGCGGGCGCGAGCGCCGGATCGAGGATGGTCTCGGTGGTGTTCTCATGCGCATGCGAGTAGAAGAGCCCCGCGTTCCAGGTGAAGCGCGCCTGCGGATCGGGCGAGCTGATGCGGAATTCCTGGGTGAAGTTGTCCTGCCGATCCTGGAAATACGCCGAGGCGTAGTCACCGGCCGGCGGGTATTGGTTGTATAGGAACACCGTGTCGATCCACTGGGTGTAATCCGAGATCGAGTGCTGGCTGCGCGAGAAATAGGAGGTGTTCGACATCACGTGGGCGAACGGCGCAGACCAGTCGACCTTGATGGCGCCCATGTACCACGGGTCGGTCGAGGGGTCGCGCTGGGCGTTGCCGTTCTCGTAACGGTTGTCCGACGGATCGGAAAGGAACTGCCAGTACGCGCCGGTATCGTTGTAATGGAGGGTCTGCACGTAGATCGAGGGCGACACCGTGAGGCTGTCGTTCGGCGTCCACTTGAGCGCGAGCCGCGCGGTCTGCGTATCGTGCCAGTTGGCGTTCTTCTCCGTGACGCCGGTGGCGACCGGAGGCTCGGTATAGAGCGTGGCGAAATCCGGCTCGAGCACCGATGGCGGCCGCGTGTAGTTCACGCGGTCGACCCAGCCGCCCTCCCGCTGATAGGAGACGCTGAAGCGGAAGCCGAGCACGCCTTCGACGATGGGTGCGCCGATCGCGAGTCCCGCGCTGTAGCTCCGGCCGCCGCCCTCTATTTGTCCGAACTCGGCGCGCGAATATACCTGCAATTTGTCGAGGCTGGGCTCAGGGGTGATGAAGCGGATCGTGCCGCCCTCAGAGCCCGCTCCGAACAGGGTGCCCTGAGGGCCCTTCAAGACCTCGACGCGCTCCAGGTCGAACAGCGCGGGATACGGATTGACCGTTCCGAACTGCAGATGCCGGGTCTGGATCGGCGTGTCATCGATGTAGATGCCGGTGGTCGAGGCGCCCGCGGTCGAGTCGATGCCGCGAATCGAGATGTCCGAGTCCTCGTCGTTGTAGTTGCCGCTAGAGCTCATGCCGTTGCGCATGAAGGTCACGCCAGGGCTCAGGCGAACCAGGTCATCGATGTTGCGCAACCCCTCCTGGTCGAGGGTCGCCTGACTGAACGTCGTGATGCTCATGGGAACGTCCTCCAGACGCTCCGTGCGGCGCTGGGCAGTCACCACGACCTCTTCCAGGGTGGCGCCCGGCGTCGTGTCCACATCCGCGCCCGTGGCCGCCCCCGCGAGCGCGGGCCACGCGAGCTGACTAGCCACGGCCGCGCACCCCAGTACCCGCTTGATTGCATCCCGACGCATCGCGCACCCCTTGATCTTATGTTGCCCTTTCCCCACAGCGGAAATGCCGGTGCTGTAGCTTCTTTCTGCGATCCGTCGCGTGTCCGTCCGGCTCGGGAAAGCTTAGTCTTCCGTTACCGACAGTTCAACAAATTTACCGGTGATAAACCGCAGGCCCTGCGTGATGGACAGAGCCCGACGGCTGGCCGATCGCCGGGATCGCATCGGATCGAGGCTCAGCCCGCCTCGAGCAGGTCGGAGACTTCCTTCACGTCCGCGCGCTTCATCGGCCGACCGTCCACCGGCGAATAGGGCGACTGGCGAATCCCGTCGATGGGGAACACGGTCGCATCGACCGTGCGGCCTTCGGCCTCGAAGCGCAGGGCGGGATAGTTGATGCTGCGCTCCGCGTCCATCTTGACGCGCCGCTCGTGAATCTCGTGCGGCACGCCGATCTCCAGCAGCCGGATGGCGACCGACTCGGAGCGGTCCGCGAACAGGTGCAGATTGATGTCGCTGTAGTTGGTCGCGGTACCGGTCAGCACCGAGCCCACCAGCCGGGGCTGGAATTCCTCCAGCAGCACCATGGCGGAGAGCGCGATGCGGCGTTGTTCCATCAAGGAATGCTCATGCGCGTCGCGGCCGAACAGCCGTTGATGCTCGCGTAGGGCCGATTCGATCTCGACGTTCTTCGGCAACACGGATACGTCGTGCACTCCGAGCCGGTCCGCCGCCTTGCGCTTGGCCTGCAGAAAATCCTCGATGCCGTGCTCGGCCATGATGCGTGCCGCCTCCTGGGCGAGCGCGCGCCGAAGGTCCTCGGTGCGCTGCGAGAATTTCTTGGGCATGACGGCGTCGAGCCTCGGTGGTAATCCTAGAATAGCGGCTTGTCGCCCTCGGGATTCTGCTGGTTGAGGCCCTCGTAGCTCTCGGGCTTGGGCACGTTCCCTTCCATGAACTTCTCCATGATGGCATTGGGATTGTCCGAGCTCGCCAGCAACCCGGTCTCGGGCGAGATGCGCACGGTGACGATCCCATCCGGCACGGGGACCCAGTGGCTCGGCACGTGCGCCAGCGCTTCGTGCATGTAATACGTCCACGTCGGCACCGAGACGCGCCCGCCTTCCTCGCCGTCGCCGAGCGAGCGGTCCTGGTCGAACCCCGTCCAGACCGTCGTCACGAGATCGCCGTTGAAGCCGTTGAACCACGCATCGTGATGGTCGTTGGTGGTGCCGGTCTTGCCCGCGATGTCGTCGCGGTTCAGGGACCGGGCACGGATCGCGGTGCCGCTGCGGATCACGTCCTTCATCATGTCGGCGAGCAGATACGCGATCTGCGGCTTGATGATCTGCGGCGCGAGGTTCTTCGGCGGAATCATCGTCTTGCCGTCGTGCGGCGATTGGTCCAGCAGCGCCGCACGGGCGGCCCCGGGGCTCCCCGCCTTCTGCGTGACCGGATCGGATGGGTGATCGCACTCCGGACAGGCGATCGCGGGCGTTGCCTGCATCAGCACCTTGCCCGAGGCGTCCTCGACCCGGTCGATCGTGTACGCGCCCACCTTGAAGCCGCCGTTCGCGAAGGCGGCATAGCCGACGGCCACCTGCAGCGGCGAGAGCTCCGCCGTGCCGAGCGCAAGCGTGAGATCGTTCGGCAGCTGGGACTTGTCGAAGCCGAAGCGCGTCACGTAGTTCCAGGTGTAGTCGCCCCCGATGGCGCGCATGAGGCGCACCGAGACGAGATTGCGCGAATGCACCAACGCCTCGCGCAGCCGGATCGGGCCGTAGAACTTGTTGCTGTCCTCCTTGGGTCTCCAGGGCTGCTCCATGCCGGCTGCGTCGATCACGATGGGGGCGTCGAGGACGACGCTCGCGGGCGTGAAACCCTTGTCGAACGCGGCGGAGTAGACGAAGGGCTTGAAGCCCGAGCCCTGCTGCCGCCGCGCCTGGGTCACGCGATTGAACTTGCTCTGGAAGTAATCGAAGCCGCCGACCAGCGCGACGACCGCGCCGTCGCGCGGATCGACGGAGACCAGCGCGCTCTGCGCCTCCGGCACCTGGACGAAGAGCAGCGCGTCCGCGGTCCTTCCGACCGTGTAGATCACGTCGCCCGGGGCCAGGACCTCGGCCGCTGAAGAGGGTGCGCGGTCCACCTTCTCGTCGGGCAGCTCCTTGCGGGCCCAGGAGAGCTTTTCCCAGGGCAGCGTCACCTCGCCCAGATCCTTCACGTAGATCACGGCGCTTTTCGGCTGGACCTTCTCGACGATCGCGGGCTTGAGGCCGCCGATCACGGGGAACTCCTCGAGCTCGCCCTCGATCGCGGCGGGCGTCGGGAGCTTGCCGAGCTCCACCCGGGCGGTCGGTCCGCGATAGCCGTGGCGCCGGTCGTATTCCAGGAGCCCGGTGCGCAGCGCGACGGTGGCGTCCGCCTGCAGGCGCGAGTCGATGGTGGTGAACACCTTGTATCCCGCCGTGTACACGGCGTCGCCATACTTGGCCTGCATCTCGTTGCGCACCATCTCGGCGACATAGGGGGCGTCGGCCTCGACCGAGGAGCCGTGCAGGCGCGACTCCATCGGGCTCGACTTGGCCGCCTCGTACTCGCTCTCGCTGATGTAGCCGAGATCGAGCATGCGTCCGAGCACGTGCGCGCGCCGGGTCTTGGCCGCCTCGGCGCTCGCCACGGGGTTGACCACGGAGGGCGCCGTGGGAATTCCGGCCAGGGTGGCCATCTCGGCGAGGCTCAGCTGGTCGAGGCCCTTGCCGAAGTAGACCTCGGCGGCTGCACCGACCCCATAGGCTCGCTGGCCGAGGAATATCTTGTTGACGTAGAGGGAGAAGATCTCTTCCTTGGTGAACTCCGACTCCATCAGGAGCGATATGTAGATCTCGCTCATCTTGCGCTTCATGTCGCGCCGCGGGGTCAGGAACATGTCGCGCGCCACCTGCATGGTGATGGTGCTCGCCCCCTGGCGGATGCCCCCGGCCCGTAAGTTGGCGACCGCGGCGCGCAAAATCCCTTGCCAATCAACACCATGGTGTCGAAAGAAGCGGTCGTCCTCGGTCGCCAGGAAGGCCTGGATGAGCTGCTTGGGCAGCTGATCGTAGCCGACCGGGATACGGCGCTGCTCGCCGATGGAGGCGATCAGCTTGCCGTCCCGGGTATAGACCCGCAGCGGCACCTGGAGCTGCACGTCGCGCAAGGTATCCACGTCCGGCAGCCCGGGCCGCAAATAGACATAAGCGCAGACATTTGCAAAGGCTATGAGCGCGATCACGGCGGTCAGGACCACGCATATTCGCGAGATGAGAACTAGGTAACGTTTGGCCACAGAAAACCGCTCTAACTTATTGCGCCTGCGAACTTAGGCATGCATATTACCGCTGGTTACCAGGGCAAACTCATCGAAAGATGAGGACGCAAAGCCACCGATCCTCCAAAGGGGAGGCCCACGAGGCCGACCGTGACCGAGGATAGCGGGGTTGCCAGACCGAAACTATCAAACACCTGAGCCTTGAGGCTTCGAGCCCAGGGACTTCAGAGACGAGGTCTGAACGGGATGACTCGATGCGTTTACCACCGCGCCGAAGCTGGCGCAGTTCGCACTTTGGGCAAGCACGCTGCCCGGCGTCGATTACCGTGAGTAGCTTCACGTTCTATTTAACAGTTTCTTGCTAAGTTTATCTGGCGTGGCTAAATTCATGCACCAGTTCCGACCTCCAAAGCACTGAGCGGGAAAGGAAAAAACCTGTGTGGTCGTTCGGCAAGAGATACCGTCCGCTTTTGGGACTTGACATAACCACCTCGTCGGTGAAGCTCATCGAGCTCACGATGTCGGGTGGCCAATATCGCGTTGAGTCGTATGCGGCCGAACCGACGCCGCACAATGCCATCAACGAGAAAGCCATCGTCGATGCGGAAGCCGTCGGCGAGGCCATTCGCCGCGCCGTCAAGCGCTCCGGCGCCAAGAGCCGCATGGCCGCGATCGCCATCTCCGGCGACGCTGCGATCACCAAGGTGATCCAGATGCCGAGGACTCTGGGCGAGAACGAGCTCGAGGGTCAGGTCGAGATGCAGGCCGACCAGTACATTCCCTTCCCCATGGAAGAGGTCAGCTACGACTACCAGGTCGTGGGTCCGTCGGAGAAGGATCCCGAGATGCTCGATGTCCTCCTGGTCGCGACCCGCACCGAGAACGTCGAGCAGCGCCAGGCCGCGGTGCAGGCCTCGGGCCTGACCGCGCAGCTCGTCGACGTGGAAGCTTTCGCGCTCGAGAACGCCTGCGCGCTGATGCGTCATCAGATGCCGGATGGCGGCCTGGATCGCACCATCGCGGTGGTGGACTTCGGGGCGAGCTCGACCACCTTCAGCGTGCTCAGGGACCTGAAGGTCATCTACACACGCGATTTCGCCTTCGGCGGGCAGCAGCTCACCGAGGAGATCATGCGTACCTACGGCCTGTCGATGGAAGAGGCGGGACGCGCCAAGAAGGAAGGCGGCCTGCCGAGCAACTATCAGCCGGAAGTGCTCGATCCGTTCATTGACGACATGACGCAGCAGGTCAGCCGTTCGCTGCAATTCTATCTGGCCTCAGGCAGCGGGCGCTCGCAGCCGGATCAGATCCTGATTTGCGGCGGCTGCGCCAACATTCCCGGTGTCGCGGACGTGATTTCGAGCCGCGTCGGCGTGCCCTCCGAAAAGGGCGATCCCCTCGGCAACATGAAGGTGTCGTCGAAGGCCAAAGCACAAGCGGTGGCGCGCGACGCCACGGCGTTACTCACAGCCTGCGGCCTCGCGCTGCGAAGCTTCGACTAAAGAGCTGCCATGCCGCGTATCAACCTACTTCCCTGGCGCGAACAGCAACGCAAGATCCGCCGCCGCGAGTTCATGATCGCTGCGGCCGGTGCCGCGGCCGTCGCCGCAATCTTCGTGATCTGCGGAAAGCTGCTGTACGGCAGCTGGATCGACGCTCAGAACGAGAAGAACGCCCTCCTCAAGAAGGAGATCGTCAAGCTCGAGGCGCAGATTGCCGACATCCAGGACCTCGAGAACCGCAAGCAGCGCCTGGTCAATCGCATGGACATCATCGAGAAGCTGCAGCGCAAGCGTCCCGAGATCGTGCACCTGTTCGACGAGATCGTGAAAACGGTCCCCGAGGGCATCTACCTCACGTCGCTCAAGGAGACCGGCAACAAGCTCGAGATTCATGGCGTGGCCCAATCCTCGACGCGGGTATCGACCTACATGCGCAACATCGACGCGTCGACCTGGATGGACAACCCGGTGCTGCAGGTGGTCGAGTCGGGCAGCGCCGCCAACGGCGGGTCGAACTTCACCCTCACGGCGGATGTGGTGGGCGTCGATCTCGAAGGCGGCGGTGAAACCAAGGTCAAGAAGGTCGCGCAGAAATGAACTTCATCGAACAGCTCCGTACATTGGACATGCGCGATGTCGGCCGATGGCCGCTCGCGGTGCGCGGCTTCTTCATCGCGTTGATCTTCGTGCTCTGCGCGGCGTTCGGCTGGTACATGTTCGTCTGGGACGACGATCGTCCGCGCCTGCAAAAGGCGGAGGCCGACGAGCAGGATCTGCGCAACCAGTTCTCGACCAAGCAGCAGCGAGCCGCCAACCTGGATGCCTACAAGGCCCAGCTGGCTGAAATGGAGCGCAGCTTCGGCGCGATGCTCCGCCAGCTGCCGGGCAAGACCGAGGTGCCGAACCTGCTGGTCGACATCTCGCAGACCGGCCTTGCCGCCGGCCTGCAGGAAAAGCTGTTCCAGCCGGGCGGGGAGATGAGCAAGGGCTTCTATGCGGAGCTGCCCATCCACATCAAGCTGGTGGGCACGTACCACGAATTCGGCGACTTCGTGAGCGGGATCGCGGCGCTGCCGCGCATCGTCACGCTGCACGACATTCAGATCTCGCCGGTAAACGACAAGTCCTATGACGACCTCGTCATGGAAGTCACCGCCAAGACCTATCGCTACATCGAGGATGAGGGCGCCGCGCACGCGGCCAAGAAGGCGGGAGGCGCCACGTGAGGATCAATCGTGCCATCGCGACTCTAGGCCTCTTGGTGCTCGGCGCCGATCTCGCCGCGTGCGGCAGCGGGCAGTCCGATCTCCAAAAGTGGATCGACGAGACCAAGAAGCGCCCCGGGGGCCACATCCAGCCGTTGCCGGAGGTGAAGCCCTACGAGACCTTCGTGTACGGCGCCGCCAAGCTGCGCTCGCCCTTCCAGCCGCAAGGCTCGGGCGGCTCCCAGCAGACGCGTCCGAACGTGCGGCGCAACCGTGAATTCCTCGAAGGCTTCTCGCTCGACACATTGAAGATGGTCGGCACCTTCAAGGTCGGCACCCAGTTCTACGGGTTGGTCCAATCGAAGGACGGCCTCGTGCACAAGGTTCAGCCCGGCAACTATCTCGGGCAGAACGACGGAAAAGTGACAGAGATTACCGCCGGAAAGATTAGCTTGATCGAGATCGTCCCCGACGGCCTCGGCGGCTACATTGAGCGACCGGCCTCGTTGGCATTGGCCGATTGAGGCCACAGGGAGACGACAGCATGATCAGATTCAAGATACGGGCGATGGTCGGCGCGATGGCGCTCGTCGCATTGAGCACATTCGGCTTCACGGCGCGCGCCGCGGATCCGGTCAAGCTCGAGTCGATCGACGTTCAGACCATGTCGGGGCAGCAGGTGGAGCTCAAGCTGCATTTGAGCGGACCCGCGCCCGAGCCGCTGCCGTTCACCATCGACAAGCCGGCGCGCATCGCGTTCGACCTGCCCGACACCACGTTGGCGCTGCAGTCGCGCCGCATCGACGTGCGCTCCGGCGGCGTCGACACCGTGCTCGCGGCCGAGGCCAACGGACGCACGCGCGTGGTCGTCAATGTCGACAGCCTGATGCCGTACACCACCAGGGTCGACGGCAACGTCATCACCGTGGTGCTCGGCAACCAGTCGGCGCAGAGCCGGCAGGCCGCCAGCCCCGCGCATGCCGGCGCGGGCACCGGCACTGCGGCCGCCGCCGAGCGCAGCATCAAGACCATCGACTTCCGCCGCGGCAACGACGGCACCGGCCGCGTGATCGTGCAGCTCACGGATCCGCGCACTCCCGTGAACGTGCGCCAGGAGGGCAACCAGGTGGTGGTCGACTTCTCCGGGACGTCGCTGCCGAAGAATCTCATGCGCCGCTATGACGTCACGGACTTCGCGACTCCGGTGCAATCCGTCGACGCGCTCAAGGTCGAGGGCAGCTCGCGCCTGGTGATCAGTGCGCAGGGCGACTTCGAGCAGCTCGCGTATCAGTCCGACAATCAGTACACGATCGAGATCAAGCCGTCGCAGAAGCGCGCCGCCGCCGACGAAAAGAAGGAATACACGGGCGAGCGCCTGACCCTCAACTTCCAGGACATCGATGTGCGCTCCGTGCTGCAGCTGCTCGCGGACACCAGCGGCCAGAACATCGTGGTCAGCGACTCGGTCACGGGCAACTTGACGCTGCGTCTGCAGAACGTTCCCTGGGATCAGGCGCTCGACATCGTCCTGCGCACCAAGGGCCTCGACAAGCGGCGCCAGGACAACGTCATCATCATCGGACCGACCGAGGAGCTCGCCAACCGCGAGAAGGCCGAGCTGTCCGCGCGCCGGGAAGTGCAGGAGCTGTCGCCGACGCACACCGAGTTCATGCAGGTCAACTACGCGAAGGTCGTGGACCTCGCCAAGCTGATCAAGGCGCAGAATCCCAAGGATTCGATGCTCTCGCCGCGCGGCAGCCTGTCGCTGGACGAGCGCACCAACACCCTGCTGGTGCAGGACACCTCGGACAAGCTGGCCGACATCCGCCGGCTGGTGCAGGCGCTCGACGTGCCCGTGAAGCAGGTGCTCATCGAGGCCCGCATCGTGGTCGTGAGCGACACGTTCGAGCGCGACCTCGGCGCCCGCCTCGGCGTCTCGGGCTTCACCACGGCCGGCAGCAACAGCCTGCTGACCCTGTCGGGGACGAACGTCGGCACGGACTCGATGCTGAGCTCGGCGTTCCCGCCTTCGACGACCAAGCCGTCGGGATTCATCAATTTCCCGACCCTCGACAATCGTTATCAGGTGAACCTGCCGGCTGCGAACACCAACGGCAGCATCGCCATGTCGATTCTTGCCGGCAAGCACCTGATCGACCTGGAGCTGTCGGCCGCGCAGAACGAGGGCAAGAGCGAGACCATCTCCTCGCCGCGCGTGATCACCGCCAACCAGAAGCAGGCGACCATCATGCAGGGTGTCGAGATCCCGTATCAGGAATCGGCATCCAGCGGCGCCACCACCACCCAGTTCAAGGACGCGGTGCTGCAGATGAAGGTGACTCCGCTGATCACGCCGGACAACCGGGTGATCCTCGACCTGGACGTGAAGGATGACGCCGTCGGCCAGCAGGTGACGAGCGCGACCGGCGGCTCGGTGCCCTCGATCGACACCCGTCAGGTCCAGACTCAGGTGCTGGTCAACGACGGTCAGACCGTGGTGCTCGGCGGCATTCTGGACACCACCAAGTCGCGCTCTGCGAACAAGGTGCCCTGGCTCGCGGATATCCCGGTGCTCGGCAACCTGTTCAAGAGCACGACGAACATCAACAACAAGACCGAGCTCTTGATCTTCATCACACCGAAGATCTTGCGCGAGGGATCGAACCTCTACTAGGTTTGGGTCCGCACGCGACTCGAAAAAGCCGCCGCGAGGCGGCTTTTTCATTAGAGTACGAGCGTGCGCGGACAGTCCAACGTATTCCTGATCGGTCCCATGGGCTCCGGCAAGACTGCCGTCGGGCGGCATCTGGCTCGCATGCTTCACTATGGTTTCCACGACAGCGACGCGGACATCGAGTCGCGGACCGGCGTCGACATCGCCTTCATCTTCGAGAAGGAAGGTGAGGAGGGGTTCCGGCTCCGCGAGAAGGAGTCGATCGAGCGGCTGACCTGCATGCAATCGATCGTGCTGGCGACCGGCGGGGGCGCCGTGATCGATCCGGACAATCGCCGCGCGCTCGCGGAGCGCGGCCTGGTGGTGTACCTCGCGACCTCGGTCGGCCAGCAGCTCGAGCGCACCCGGCACGGGCGCCACCGGCCCCTGTTGAACGACACCGATCCCGAGGAGCGCCTTGCCGAGCTGATGGGTCGTCGCGCGCAGCTCTACGCCGAAATCGCCGATTTGACAGTATCGACCGACAACCGCCGGGTGCACCTCGTCGCGGAGGAGATCCATCAAGAGCTGCGCCGCGCGAGCCCTCCTTGAGCCCGGGCCGCGCATCGTCGGGCGCCCCCGGCACAAGGTTCGTATAATCCTTGCCCGTGCAAACCCTCCAGGTAGACGTCGGCCACACTCATTACGCCATCGCCATCGGCGCCGGGCTCTTGGGAAATCGTGAGCTCCTGGAAGGACACATACGCGCCAACGACCTCTTGATCGTGACCAACACGACGGTCGCACGCCTGTACCTGAAGCGCCTGTCCGCCTCGCTCAACGGAAAACGCATCGCCGAGTGCATTCTGCCGGACGGGGAGCGGTACAAGACCCTGCAGACCGCGGGCTGGGTCATGGACACGCTGGTCGACAAGAAGATGAACCGCGACGCGGCCGTACTGGCCTTGGGCGGCGGGGTGGTGGGCGACATCGCCGGCTTCGCGGCCGCCTGCTATCAGCGCGGGATCGGCTATTCGCAGCTGCCGACCACGCTGCTCGCGCAGGTGGACTCCTCGGTCGGCGGCAAGACCGGCGTCAATCACGCCGGCGGAAAGAATCTCATCGGCGCGTTCTATCAGCCTCGGGTGGTCATCGCAGACACCGACACGCTCGCGACGCTGCCGGAGCGCGAGCTCAGGGCGGGGATCGCCGAGGTCATCAAATACGGGTGCGTTTGGGATCCGCTCCTGTTCGAATGGCTCGATCACCACATGCCGAAGCTCGTCGAGCGCGACGCCGGAGCCCTGGCTTACGCGATCGCGCGCTCGTGCGAGATCAAGGCGACGGTGGTCTCGAAGGACGAGCGCGAGCAAAACCTGCGCGCCATCCTCAACTTCGGCCATACCTTCGGCCACGCGATCGAGGCGGCGACCGGCTATGGGACTTATCTGCACGGCGAGGCCGTCGCGCTCGGCATGCTGATCGCCTCGGATCTGGCGCGGCGCATCGGCTTGACCGACGCCGCCGTGCGCAATCGCATCGCGGATATCCTGAAACGGGCGGGCCTGCCGACCGCGCCGCCGCGGCTGGGGGCCGCCAGGATCCTCGAGCTCATGCACATGGACAAGAAAGTGCTGGGCGGCAAGCTCCGCCTGGTCCTGCTCGAGAAGATCGGACACGCCATCGTGACCGCGGACTACGCGCAAAGCGACCTGGAAGCCACGCTCGGAGAGTACTTCGGATGAGCGCGCTGGCTGCGTACGCCGCCCTGGAGGAGCGTTCGCGGGGACGGCGCCATCCCGAGCCAAAACCGGCCTACCGCTCCGAATACCAGCGCGATCGGGACCGCATCGTGCATTCCACGGCGTTCCGGCGGCTGGTCTACAAGACCCAGGTTTTCGTCAATCACGAGGGCGATCTATACCGCACGCGCCTCACGCATTCGCTCGAGGTGGCGCAGATCGCACGCACGATCGCGGGCGCGCTCCGCTTGAACGAGGTGCTGTCGGAGGCCATATGCCTCGCGCACGATCTCGGGCACACGCCGTTCGGGCACGCCGGACAGGATGCCCTCAACGAGTGCATGAGGGATTTCGGCGGCTTCGAGCACAATCTGCAGTCGCTCAGGGTGGTGGACGAGCTCGAGGAGCGCTACGCCGATTTCGACGGACTCAATCTCACCTTCGAGTGCCGCGAAGGCATCTTGAAACACTGCTCGCAGAAGAATGCGCTCGAGCTCGGCGAGCTGGGCGAGCGCTTCATCAAGCGCCAGCAGCCCGGGCTCGAGGCTCAGCTCGCGAACTTCGCCGACGAGATCGCGTACAACAACCACGACGTGGAGGACGGCATCCGCGCGGGCCTCATCACGGTGGACGAGCTGCTCGAGGTGCCGTTGTTCCGCGAGTATCACTCCGAGGTGCGCTCCCGGTATCCGGCGCTGGGCGGCCGCCGCCTGGTGTTCGAGATCCTGCGCCGCATGATCAATCGGCTGGTCGGCGACCTGATCGACTCCTCGGCCGCGCGGCTCGCCGCAGCGGGACTGAAGTCCATCGACGAGGTACGCGCGCATGGCGGCCCGTTGATCGGATTCTCGGACGAGGCGCGCGACATGAACGCCGTACTGAAGAGATTTCTGCGAGAGAGCGTGTACCGGCACTACAAGGTGCGGCGCATGACCTCCAAGGCCGGGCGCGTGATCCGCGAGCTGTTCGACGCGTTCATCGGCGATCCCGGCTTGATGCCCGACGAGCACAAGGCGACCGGCGTTCGCCTGGAGGCCGCCGCGGGGACCGCCGGCCGCGCGCGCGCCGTCGCCGACTACATCGCGGGCATGACCGACCGCTACGCCATCCTCGAGCATCGACGGCTGTTCGATCCCGCGGAGCGCACTTGAGCGCTCCGCTCGAGAACGATCTCTTGCTGCGCGCGCTGCTCAGGGAGCCCACCCCGCGGCGACCCGTCTGGCTCATGCGCCAGGCGGGCCGTTATCTGCCCGAGTATCTCGCGACCCGGGCACGCGCCGGCTCATTCCTCGCGATGTGCACGAATCCGCAGCTCGCGTGCGAGGTCACCTTGCAGCCCATCGAGCGCTATCGGCTCGACGCCGCGATCCTGTTCTCGGACATCCTCACCATTCCTCACGCGATGAGCCTGGGTCTCTCGTTCGAGGCCGGCGAGGGGCCGAGCTTCGAGCGGCCGGTGCGCAGCGCAGCGGACGTCGACCGGCTCGGCGTGCCCGATCCGGGCACCGATCTCAAATACGTGATCGACGCGGTGGCGCTGGTGCGGCGCGAGCTCGCGGGGCGCGTGCCCCTGATCGGCTTCGCGGGCAGCCCCTGGACCGTCGCGACCTACATGGTGGAGGGCGGCGGCAGCAAGAGCTTTTCGCACATCAAACGCATGATGTACGCGGCGCCGCGCGACCTGCACCGGCTGCTGGAGCTGCTGGCGCGCGCGACCGTGCTGTATCTCAACGCGCAGATCGCCGCGGGCGCCCAGGCGGTCATGCTGTTCGACACCTGGGGCGGCATATTGACCCCGACTCAATATCGCGAGCTCTCCCTGCGCTACATGGGCCAGGTGATCGATGCCCTGGCCAAAAAGAGCAGCGACGGCCGCCGGGTTCCGAGCATCGTGTTCACCAAAGGCGGCGGCGCCTGGCTGCCGGAGATCGCGGGGATCGGCTGCGATGCGCTCGGCGTGGACTGGACCACCGATCTCAAGTCGGCTCGCGAGGCGGTTCGGGGCCGCGTCGCGCTGCAGGGCAACCTCGATCCGGCCGCGCTGCTCGCGCCGCCTGAAACCTTGCGCGCGGAAACGCGCCGGGTCCTCGAGAGCTTCGGCCCGGGGCCGGGGCACGTATTCAACCTGGGGCACGGCATCACGCCCGATGTGGACCCGGAGCAGGTCGCGGTGCTCATCGAGACAGTGCGGGCCCACGCCCCCGTCTAGGGCCGGAGCGGTGAACTGCGCCGCCACTGCGGACCTAGAAGGGCGGCTGTGGAGGTTTATTGGGGCGTGGGTTTGGCGGCGTTCGCGTGGGCCGCGCGCAGCTCGTCGCGCAGCGCGCGCCGCAGGATCTTGCCGACGTTGGACTTGGGCAGCTCGGTGCGGAAGTAGACGTGCTTCGGCACCTTGTATCCGGTCAGCTCACCGCGGCAGAACGCGATCAGCGCCTCTTCGGTGAGGCCCGGGTCCTTCTTGACCACGAACAGCGACACGACCTCGCCGCTGTTCTCGTCGGGCTCGGCGACCGCCGCAACCTCGAGCACGCCGGGATTCTCGGCGGCGACACTCTCCACTTCGTTCGGGTAGACGTTGAAGCCCGACACCAGGACCATGTCCTTCTTGCGATCCTCGATGTACACGAAGCCCCGCTCGTCCATGCGGCCCACGTCGCCGGTGCGCAGCCAGTCGCCGAACATCACCTTCTCCGTTTCATCGGGACGGTTCCAGTAGCCGCGCATCACCTGAGGCCCGAAGACGCAGATCTCCCCGGCGCTGTTCGTCGGCAATTCGACGCCGGCGTCGTCGCGGATCGACACGTCGGTCGATGAGACCGGCAGCCCCACCGAGCCGTTGAAATCGAGATCATGCGGATTGGATGTGGCCACCGGCGAGGTCTCGGTGAGCCCCCAGCCCTGGGTCACGTTGCAGCCGGTGACGTCCTTCCAGCGCTTTGCCACCACCGCCTGCACCGCCATGCCCCCGGCAAAGGTGACGCGCAGGGCGCTGAAGTCCAGGGCTTCGAAGCCCGGCGTGTGCAGCAGCGCGTTCAGGAGCGTGTTGACGCCGCTGATGAACTGGAAGCGGTGCTGCTTGAGCTCGGCCACGAATCCCTTGAAGTCGCGCGGATTCGTGATCAAGACGTTGGCGCCGCCGAGCGGCAGGAACGACAGGCAATTACAGGTTAGCGCGAAGATGTGATAGAGCGGCAGCGCGGTGATGATCACCGGCCGCTCTCCCGCCTGGAGGGATGGCTGCGTCCATGCCCGGACCTGCAGCACGTTCGCGACCATGTTCCGGTGAGTCAGAACCGCGGCCTTGGCGACGCCGGTGGTGCCGCCCGTGTATTGCAGGAAAGCGATGTCGTTGCCGCTCAAGGGAATGTCCTCGAGCTTGCGTCCGAGTCCGGCGCCGAGGGCGGTCCTGAAGTTGGAGGCTCCGGGGATGGACCACGACGGGATCTGCTTGCGCACGCGGCGCAGCACGAAGTTCACGAGCATTCCGCGCGGAAAGCCGAGCAGATCGCCGATGCGCGTCACCAGCACGTGCTTCAAGCCGGTGTGCGGCAGCACCTGCTGCAGCACGTGCGCGAAATTCTCGACGATGACGATGACCTTGGCGCCGGAGTCCTTGAGCTGATGCTCGAGCTCGCGCGCGGTGTAGAGCGGGTTGGTGTTCACCACCACCATGCCGGCACGCAGCGTCCCGAACAGCGCGACCGGATACTGCAGGATGTTCGGCATCATCAGCGCCACGCGATCGCCGCGCGCGAGCCCCGACTTCTGGGTGAGCCACGCGGCGAACGCGCGGCTCAGCTCGTCTAGCTGCGCGTAGCTCAAGGTTGCGCCCATGTTGACGAATGCCGGCGCGTGTCGGTGCGCGGCGCAGGCCTCATCGAGGATGTCGCGCACCGACGCGTACGCGTCGGGGTCGATGTCCGCGGGCACGCCCGGCGGATACGACTTCAGCCAATCTCGCTCCACGCCCACTCCTGTTTTTGTCCCGCGTGTATAGCACCGGCGGACCGCTCCAGCAATGCTGGAGGGCGCGGACCCCGGCTGTCCGGCGCCGGCAATGTCGGGGAATGCCGGTTATGCTACCCGGACCTGTGCAGACATTGCCAAGCCGCATGAGTGACCCGCCCGAGGCGCGAATCCTCCATTGCTGGACCGTGAACGCGGCGCCCTGGATCGAAGCCATCCGCTCCGGAAGCATCCAGAGCCGCAAGCAGGTCACCGATCGCGCCGTCGTCGATGCGGTGACGAGCGTGCATGCGGCGCGGGTGCTCGACATCGGCTGCGGCGAGGGCTGGTTGGCGCGCGCCTTGACGGCGCGCGGCGTGGCGTTCACCGAGCCCGCTCCGTGGTATTTTCGGACGGTCGCGAGCTGGTTGTCGATGCTGGGGCGATGCGGATTCGAGCTGCTCGAGTGCCTGGAGCCGACGGCGCCCGGCGCGAGCAGGCCTGCCTCCGTGATATTCATCGGCCGGAGATCGCGCGCATGAGAGCCATCACGCAAGCCCCGGCCCCGACGGGATGCCAAGCACGGAGACCGCACGCGGCCGCGCTCGCGAGACTTCCGCGAAGCCTGCGCGCAGCCGCGCTCGCGCTCACGTGCCTGATCCTGCCCGGCTGCGTGGTCGGCTTCGGCCCCTGCTTGATGCTCCAGCCGTTCAAGAACACGCTCACGGGCCACGTCCACTTCCGCGACTATCCCGCACCGGACGGCGTCGACAATGTCCCCATTCTCGCCGTCGAGAAGACCGCCTACGTCTACTCACCCGCGCAGAGCCTGCACTGCCTGCCGGCGAACGACGTGCAGCTGGTCGGCGTCGCCGAGTTTCCGCACGACGTGATCGAGAATTCATACGTGACGGTGAACGGCAAGCTTTTCTCGCAGGTCTCGGATCGCCAGCACACGCCGTTCGTGATGCAGGTCAACAGCATCCTGCCGATTCACCCCGCACACTGACCGCTCGAACCGCGGTACAATCGGCGGTCGGGTCATTCGCACCCGCAGAACTACCACAAGGGGATCCGCCCATGAACAAATACAATCGAGTCGCCGTCGTAGCAGCTTCGTTGATGATCGCGGCGTTCTCGCTGTCCAGCCGGGCGGCCGATGCCCCCGCGCCGACCACCTGCAAGGACGGCACGACTTCCAGCGCCACCGGCCGCGGAGCCTGCAGCGGCCACGGCGGCGTCCAGAAGGCGCCCAAGTCGTCTGCCTCGTCCACGGCCTCGTCCGGCAACACGGCAGCCGCGTCAGCCGCGCCTGCGGCTCCCGCCGCGGCGCCTGCACCAAGCAGCTCAGCTTCCACGGCGGCGGGCAAGTCCGCCTCCAAGAGCGCGCCGACGGCGACCGCCAGCAACACCGATCCCACCGGTGCCACGGCAAAATGCAAGGACGGCAGCTACTCGCATTCGCAGCACCACAGCGGCAGCTGCTCGAGCCACGGCGGTGTTGCGGAGTGGCTGACGCCGGCGAAGTAACCGCGTCGCCGCGGGCGCGCAACCCGGCGGGTCACGGCCGCAGCGGCTGACGCCACCACGGACCTCCAGAATTGGCGCCGATGGCGCTCAGCGGCGCAGCAGCGGCTTCAGCGCGGGCCAGACGTTGTCGAGGAGCTTGGGTTGCCCCTGCTCGTTGGGGTGGATCTGGTCGGCCTGCACGAGGCTGGCGTCGAGCGCGACGTGATCCAGGAGGAACGGCACCAGCGGGACCTTCTCGTCGCGCGCGAGGTCGCCGTAGATTTGCGCGAATTGAACGGTGTACTCCGGCCCGTAGTTCGGCGGAATGCGCATGCCGAGCAGCAGCACCGCGGCGCCGGCGCCGCGCCCGAGCTCGATCATCCCCTTGAGGTTGGCGCGCATTTGCGCGGCCGGTAAGGCTCGCAGGCCGTCGTTGCCGCCGAGCTCGAGAACGAGGACCTGCGGCCGGTGAGCCGCCAGCGCCCGCGGCAGGCGTGCGAGGCCTCCCGCCGTGGTCTCGCCGCTGACACTGGCATTGACGACCTGGTATCCGTACCCTTGTTGCTTGAGCCTCGCCTGCAGCAATGCGACCCAGCCCTGCTCGACGTGCGGCAGCCCGAAGCCCGCGCTGATGCTGTCGCCGAAGACGAGGATCACCGGGCCGTCGGCCCTCGCCGGGGCTCCGGCCAGCATGAATATCAGGATCAATAGCCGCTTCACCCATCGCTCCTATGCAAGATCAAATCGTTCTCGAAGCGATCGGCGTCTCGAAGACCGTCGCGAGCCCGGAAGGGCCTCTCACCATTCTCGCCGATGTGACCTTGCGCGTGCGAGCCGGAGAGTCGCTCGCCATCGTGGGCGCCTCGGGCGCGGGTAAATCCACCCTGCTGGCCCTGCTGGCGGGGCTCGACCTGCCGAGCACCGGCCGCGTGCTGATCTCCGGCGCCGATCTGACCGAGCTGTCCGAGGATGGCCGCGCCGCGATCCGGGCGAAGCATGTGGGTTTCGTGTTCCAGTCCTTCCATCTGATTCCCTCGCTCACGGCCGTCGAGAACGTCATGTTGCCGCTCGAGCTCGGCGGCCGTTCCGACGCCCGTGCCGTGGCCACGGAGGCGCTGGGTCAGGTCGGTCTCGCAGCGCGCCTCGCGCACTACCCGAAGCAACTGTCGGGCGGCGAGCAGCAGCGCGTGGCCATCGCGCGGGCCTTCGTGACCCATCCCGCGGTGCTCTTCGCCGACGAGCCCACCGGCAATCTCGACACGACGACCGGCCAGCGCATCGCCGAGCTCCTGTTCGATCTCAACTCGAGGACTGCAAACACCCTGGTGCTCGTGACGCACGACCGCTCGCTCGCGGGCCGCTGCAGCCGCATCCTCGAGCTCGACGCCGGACATACGGTGAGCTGATGGGGGCGGTCCGCTTCGCGATGCGCAACCTGTGGCGCGACCTCAAGTCGGGCGAGCTCGCGGTGCTCGTGCTCGCGTTGACCGTCGCGGTGCTCTCGCTCACCGCGGTCGGATTCTTCACCGGCCGCATCTCGCAGGGTGTGCACGCGCAGGCCACCGAGGTGCTGGCCGCGGATCTGCGGCTGGAATCGCCGAATCCGCTGCCCGAGCGCTACTTCACCGCGGCCGAGGCCCGGGGATTGCGCACCGCCCGGACGCTGAGCTTTCCGACCGCAATATTCAACGGCGATCAAAGCCAGCTGGCCGCTCTCAATGCCGTGGGCCGCGGCTATCCCCTGCGCGGCCACATGCGGATCTCCGACACGCCCTTCGGCAAGGCTCGCGCCACCGACCGCATTCCGGCGCAGGGCGAAATCTGGCTCGACGCGCGCATCATCGCGCAGCTCAAGGTTCCGCTCGGCGCGGCCTTGAAGATCGGCGCGGCCTCGTTTCGCGTCGCCGAAGTCCTCGACTATCGGCCGGACCAGGGCACCGGCTTCGTGAATCTCGCGCCCGCGGCCTTGATGAACGCCGCCGACGTACCGGCAACCGGGCTGATCCAGCCCGGGAGCCGCGTGACCTACGCCGCCCTGTTCGCCGGCCCTCCGGCGGCGGTGGCGGAGTTCCGCCAGTATCTGGTCACGAGCAAATCTCCGGGCGAGCGGTTGCGGGAGATCGACGAGTCGAGCCGTCAATTGAATTCCGCCATCGACCGCGCCACCCGGTTCCTGAGCCTCGCCAGCCTCGCGTCCGTGCTGCTCGCCGCGGTGGCGGTCGCGATGGGCGCACGCCGCTACGCGGCGCGGCACGTGGATACCGTGGCGCTGATGAAATGTATGGGCGCCTCGCAGGCCTTCGTGCTCGCGATCTCGGCGATCGAGCTCATGCTGCTCGCCGTTGCGGCGGTCGCCGCGGGCGCGGCGCTCGGCTACCTCGCGCAGGAAGGCCTGGCGTGGGTGCTCCGGGACTTCATCCGCACCGAGCTGCCGCCGGCGTCGCTGGCGCCCGTTCCGGTGGCCCTGGCGACGGTCATTGCCATGTTGCTCGGCTTCGCGCTTCCGCCGTTGCTGCAGCTCAAGAACACCCCGCCGGCGCGGGTGCTGCGCAAGAGCGTCAGTGCGCCGCCGCTCGCGGGCGGCTCGAGCTACCTGCTGGCGCTGGCCGCGCTCACCGCCATCCTCTGGATCCTCGTTCGGGACACCGAGCTCGTGTTGGCGATGCTCGCAGGCGTGCTCGGCGTCGGGCTGGTGTTGACGGTGGCGGGCTATGGCCTGGTGCAACTCACCGGGCGATTGCGCGGCGGCGTCGGCGTTGCGTGGCGCTACGGGCTCGCCAACGTGTCGCGCCGCGGTCTCGGCAGCGTGGTGCAGATCGTCGCGTTCGGCCTGGGGCTGATGCTGCTCCTGTTGCTCGCCGTCGTGCGCGGCGATCTGCTCGCCGATTGGCGCAGCAGCCTGCCGGCGGATGCGCCGAACAATTTCCTGGTCAACATCCGCCCCGACGAGCGCGGCGCGGTGCGCAGCTTCCTGAAGACCCACGGGATGGGCGAGCCGGCGATGTTTCCCATGGTGCGCGCCCGCATCACCGCCATCAACGGCATGCCGAGCGCGTCGATCAAGCTGCCCAAGGACCAGGGCCGCGGCTTCCTGGAGCGCGAGCAGAATCTGACCTGGTCGGACGGACTGATGGAAGACAATCAGCTCATCGCCGGTCGCTGGTGGACCGCGGACGAAAGGGGCAAGCCGCTGGTATCGATTTCCACCGAATACCAGGAATCTCTGCAATTGCACATGGGCGACCAGCTGACCTTCGACGTGGCCGGCGAAAGCCTGACCGTCAAGGTGGCGAGCATCCGCAAGATACGCTGGGACAGCTTCCGCCCGAATTTCTTCCTGGTGTTCCCGCCCGGGCTCCTGGACGGCGCCGCAGGCACGTACATGACCAGCGTCTACCTGACGCCGGAGCAGCGGCCCGCGCTCGTCGATCTGGTTCGAGCCTTCCCCACGGTTTCCGTGTTCGACGTCGATGCCATCCTGCGGCAGATCCGCGAGATCATGGATCGCGCTTCGCTGGCGGTGCAATACGTGTTCCTGTTCACGCTGGCGGCGGGCATCGTCGTGCTGCTGGCCGCGGTTCAATCGACCCGCGACGAGCGGCGCTACGAGAGCGCCATGCTGCGCACTCTCGGGGCGCGCCGCGCCACGGTGCTGCAGGGGGTCGCCGCCGAATTCTCGGCGCTCGGCTTCCTTTCCGGCACGCTGGCGGCGTTCGGCGCGACGGGAATCGGCTGGGTGCTGGCGCGGCGCGTGTTCTCGCTGCAATTCACCCTGGATCCCGCGGTCTGGCTGATCGGCATCGTCTGCGGGACCCTGCTCGTCGGGCTCTCTGGTACTCTCGCGGCCCGTCGAGTTGTCAACACACCGCCGATCGCAACGCTACGTGACGAATGACGACACCCATTTTCACCGCGCACAACATCCGCCTGGACGACGGGACTTACACGAAACCGGAGGCCGGGCCGTCGATGGAGCGGCATCCGTGGTTCCTGGCCGCCAAGCGCGTCATCGACGCCGTGTTTCCCGGCGACAAGCGCGGCCTGACGCTGATGGACCTGGGTTGTCTCGAGGGCGGCTACACGGTCGAATTCGCGCGGCTGGGGCTCGATGCGCTGGGGCTCGACGTGCGCGAATCCAACATCGAGGCCTGCCGCTACGTGCAGTCCAAGGTGTCGCTGCCGAACCTCGAGTTCGTGCGCGACGACGTGTGGAACACGGCGAAGTACGGTCGGTTCGACGTCACCTTCTGTTGCGGCCTCTTCTATCACGTCGACAAGCCCCGCGAGCTGCTCGATCTCCTGTCGCGCGTAACCGAGCGCCTGCTCATCCTGCAGACGCATTTCTCCGAGGCCGGCGATTCGCCAAGCCTGATTCACCCGCGCCGCTTGCGCCGCGCTCTGTCCAGACTTCTCCCCCTGAAGAACACCGGCACGACCACACACAAGCTGTCGTATCTCTCCTCGAACGAGGGCCTGCCGGGCCGGTGGTTTCCGGAGTTTCGCAGCGACCGGGCGTTCCGCGACCGGGAGAATCGCCGCTGGGCATCCTGGGACAATCGCCGCTCGTTCTGGATCCAGCGCGAGCATCTGCTGCAGGCCATCCGCGATGCGGGTTTCGACCTCGTGCTCGAGCAGTTCGATGCGTTGGGCAAGGATCTCGCGCTCGAGATGACGCGCGGCGTGTATCGATCCTCGGGCCGGAGCACCTTCATCGGCATCAAGACGGGATATGCCGCGAGCGACACGCTGTCGGGGGCTGCGCCCGGCGTGCGGCGCGAGTGACCCTGACCGCGCGTCCGGAGACTCGCGGCTAACGTACCTCGAGGATCAACCAGCCGACCGGAACCGAACTGCCGCCCATCAATGTCAGCGCCTCGATCCGGGCGGTATAGATGCCGGCCGCTAGCCCGGTCGAGTTCAGCGTCAAGCGCAACTCATCGTTCGAGTCCTTGAGCAGATTGTTCAGGATCAGCGCGCGCCCCTGATCCTGCTTGTCGACGAACATCCGGTATTGCGTGAGATGGAGATTGCCGCCGCGGCCGAGCTCCTTGCCGGTGTAGCCGAGGTCGATGTGGACGTCGATGAGCTGCGGCGCACTGCGGTTCACGACGATCCGGGCGCGATCGATGCCCTGCGCCCGGTCCGGCGTGATGCGTACGGTGGTCTCGGCCGCGGGCTGAACCAGGGATCCCTTCTCGATGGCCGCGCGCGCATCGTCCAGCTGGCCGAGCACGTGCACGTATTTCCCGGATAGGACCAGCGTGGCGATGATGAACACGAAACTCACCGCCGCGAGGCCGATCAAGAGGTAGGGCGACTTCCACCATGGGGGTCTGGGCTCGCCGAGGTCGTGGGGCTGCGCCGCCGCCTCGAGCAGCTTCAGGCTCATTTGCGTCCGGTCGGTCAGCTTGAGCTCTTCGAGATAATCGGGATGGGTGCGGCACCAGGCCTCGAAATCCCGGGCGCCCTTCAAGGGCAGCTTGTTCTCGAGATAGCGATCCAGCAAACGGTGCTCGTCGATGAACTTGCGGTCGAACCGCGGCGGAGTTTCGGGATTGGTCGAAGTGCGAGCGTTCATGGCGTCCGGCAAAGCCTGCGCAGGTCCCGCGATCATGGCCTGTCCAGCCCGCAGAATATGTGAAATGCTCGGCAAAAGGGCGCCCCGAGAGGAGCCGGACTCGGGCTCCGGGACTTGGGTCACGCTGCGGGCGGCAACCCCCGGCTCATACCCGGCACACCAGCCGTGCGCTGTCCAGGTCGGCCAGCGCGGCCTCGCGCTCGGCGGCCGTCAGCCGGCGCCAGTCGATCTTTGCCGCGCGCTCGCGCCCTAGCTCCGCGTCATCGACGCGGCGGACGGGACCCCGCCGGGTGCGCCGGCGGTCCGGCAGCAGGCGGGTACGGCCGCGCCGCACCAGCTCCACCACGGCCCGAACCACATGGACGTTGCTGGCGAGGTTCGAATGCAGCTCCTCGACGTAGTAGCAGGGCAGCCCGCGCAGCGCGGCGAGCGCCAGCGGGACCGTTCCGTCCCCGTCCCGCCGCACGAGGTACTCGAAGCCGGACCGGGTGCGCTCGAGGCCGACCACCGTATCCTGGTTGACGCCGACGATGTGGGCCATGCGCGAGTCGGCCGGCGCCAGCATCGCCCGCGCTTCCCTGGCCCGCGCCAGCAGGTCCGCCCTGGGCCGGGGTCGTCCCGGAGGCCAGGCGCGCGGATCGAGCAGATCGGGTCCGCGGCCGTTCCGCGAGGGCAGCAAGTCGTACAGCCCGGGAAACGTGCCGAAGACCTTCTCGGCCAGATGTCGCGCGGAGTGACGGCGGTCGAGCAGCGCGATCTTGCGTATCGTGGGATAGGTGCCGCGCAGCGCCTGCACCGACGCGAATGAGCCATGGTTGGGAGTGCCGAGCAGGATCACCCGGCGAATCCAACGCCTGGGCAACAGGCCGGCGGCCACGCGCGCAACCAGTCCGCCCATGCTGTGAGCGACCAGGGCGACGGGCCGCCCCTCGCGCACGATCCGCGCCGCAAGCTCCCTGCCGAGCTCGTCGATGCCGCGGCGCCAGTCATAGGCATGAAGCGCGACCTCGTTGCCGGCAATCTCGAGCTCGAGCTTCAGGCGCGCATAAGAGATCAGGAGCACGCCCATGGCGCGCACGGCGCCGCCGGCCGGCAGCGCAAGCGCGGTGAGCAAGCCGTCGGAGATCCTGAGCGGATCCATCCAGAGGAGCCCGGGCAACACGCCGGCGGGAGCCTGCCCGGTGCGGCCGGGGCGAGGATCGCGGCCGAGCTTCGAGCCCATGATTCCCGGCAGGATCAGCACGCGGGTGCCGCCGTTGCGCCGCAGCCGCTCGGCGGTGCGTGCGAGCGTGGAGAGCTCCGCATGCACCGGCGAGCCGAAGTACTCGCGCAGGCTGGCCGTACGACGGCCGCGAGCCAGCGCTCGAAAGATGGCCTCATCGTCGGCGCGGAATGCCCAATCGGCGCGCTCGACGCGGGATGGACGGGTGCTCCGCATCGTCAGGAACGGGCCATCATCCGATCGACGACCTCGCACACCGCCGCGATCGCGGCACCCCGGGTCGTGGACTTGCGCCATATGGCACCGACCGTGCGCGACGGGGCGGGCCTGGTGAAGCGCCGTACGGTCAGGCCGCGCTGCGATCCCGACGGCGCCTCCACCGCGAGCTCCGGCAGCAGCGTGATGCCGAGTCCGGCCACCACCATCTGCCGCAGCGTCTCGAGACTGGTGGCGCGAAAATCCTCGGGCTCGCGCACGTCGACCCGGCTGCAAACCTCGAGTGCCTGGTCGCGCAGGCAATGGCCGTCCTCGAGCAACAGCAGCGTCTGTCCCTTGAGATCCTGGGTCTTGATGCTCGATTTCGCCCCGAGCGGATGGTCGTTCGGCA
>DATAUO010000142.1:0-9137 GCA_036268215.1 Steroidobacteraceae bacterium | reverse complement strand
ACCGCGGTGGGACCCGCCTTGGACGACGCGGACTCGGTGAACAGGGTTGCGGGATCGGTGATGTCGAGCGCATAGATGGCGTTGCCGCCCGGCCCGAGGCCGCCGACCAGCCAGGTGTGCCACAGGCCGTTGTAGAAGAGGTCGCCGGTGCCCGGCGACGCATCGACGTCGAACCGATGGCCGTACTGCGGATCCGAGAAGTTGTTGATGGTGTTGGCGGTCTGGATGTTGTTGACGACGTAGGCCGGCATGTAGGCGAGAACCTCGTTGCCGTCGTTGTTCGTGCTCTGGAACGTCGTGCCGTTGAACGAGCCCGAGCGGAAGCCATGCAGCAAGCCGTCGTTCGCACCCGAGTACACCACGTTCAGACGCTGTCCTTCCTGGTTGTTGGCGGCGGTTCCGCTGGTGTAGGTCGAGCTGCCGGTCGAGGAGAAGGTCGTATAGGCCTGTCCCGAATTCTCCGCCTGGGTGCCGCCCCACAGCCCGTCCGCCCAGGTTCCCGGGAAGGTTGCCTGGGGCGGGCCCACCCAGACGGGGCTCGAATCGATGATGTCGCCGAGCACGCTGGTGCGGTCGCGGTACAGGCCGTTGAACTGGGTCGGATTCGTGGTCGACGGCGTCTGCTCCTGGGTGCGGTCGCCGCGCAGGTAGTTCAGGCGATATGCCGCCTGGGGCAGCGCGCTGTGAGTGGAGTCGCCCGTGTCGAGCGCCGCCTGCTCGGTGCTGGTGAGATTCGCCCACTGGAAAGCGATGCCGCTGCCGGGTCCCGGGGCGGAAGATGTGCTCGCGGTCGAGCTCGGGGCAAAGGACATGATGACGCGGCTGGAGGAGCCTTGCGCCGCCTGCGTTCCGGTCGGGCCGCCGCCGCTGGCGCCGCTCGCCGGCGGATCGCATTGTCCGGTCCAGCCGGTCAGCACGCAGGACGCATCCCAGTTGACGGTCGAGCTGATGGTGACGAGATTCGGATTGGCCACGCTTTGCACCAGGCTCTGGGCCGTCACCGAGCCCGCGAGTGTCGCCGGATTGTAATAGGCGAAGTAGAGCTGGGTGCCCGCCTGCACCTGCGCGGTCTGCTTCTGGTTCAACGTCGCGGAGCTCTGCGAGGCCACCGACGGAGTCGCCTGGAAGCACATGACCTCGTGGATGTTGCGGCTGCCGCCGGTCGAGCCGGCGAAGCCGAACCGGATGTTGGCCGGCAGCGGGTTGGCGCCGCTCGAGGTGATGTCGACGCCCGAGATCACGGTCTGCAGCGCGCCGCCGTTGTAGCTGTAAGTCAGGCTGAGAAGACCCGCGCTGGTGATCTTGAGGTTGTAGGTGATGGGCGTCGCCTGCGAGCGCATCGTCACGCCCGCGCCCGAAGCGGTGTTCTCGGCGGCGATCGGCTGGTTTTGCGGCAGCGCCTGCCAGGCATTGGGGATCGCCGTGTAGTTCGTCACCAGCGTCGAGGTCTGTGCCGGCGTGGACAGCGAATAGTCCCACACGTGGCCGCTCGAGCAGGTGCTCTGGACGGCAGCCGCGCGTTGCGAGTTGCTCAAGCTGGACGGGTACTGGCCGGGATACCTTGTATTCAAGTAGCTCCAGAGCGTGCTGCCCGGCCCGCGCATGCCGATGCGGCCCGGCTGATACTGGCCGCTGGCGCCCGATGCGTACGGGCCGCCGCTCGTCGGAATGGCGTCGCCGCTCGAGGTGTTGTCCGGGGAGTTCAGGAAGTTGCCGTACTCATCGATGCCGAGGCCGACGTAGCCGCCGGCAAGACCGTCGTAACCGCGCGGCTGGCCGCTGGCGCGCAGCGTGCCGTCGTTATTGGTGTTCGAGCAGGTGTAGCCCAAGCTGCCGCCGAACGCGCCCACGTCCGCGGTGTAGGTTGCATCCTGCAGGAAGAAGCTGATGCCGTCCGCCCCGTCCCCGCCGCCGCCGCCGGAGTCGCCCTCGTAAGTCACGGTGGTGAACGATACCGCGAGGCCGCTGGAGCTCAACGGGAAGTTGAAGTTCGAGAGAATGGCGCCGTTCTCGGTGAACCAGTTGGTGAAGCGCAGCGCGCCGCCGCCGTTCGCGGCGGTGTCCGGCAGAGTGCCGGTGTCGCCGCCGATCAGGGTGTCGCCCTTGTTGGTGTAATACGAGTTGCCGACGCAAGCCGGATTCGCGCTGGTCGAGCCGCCGGAGGTGCCCGCGGTCAAGCACGCGCCGTTGATGAAGTACCATGAGTTCTGGGTCGTGGACCCGGTGAAATTCTCGCTGTAGGTCGTGGTGGTTTGCGCCTGCGCGGCCGCGCCGGACAGGAGGCCGAGGGCGAGCGTGAGCGCGCCGAGCCTGCCGAGCGAGAAATCAGAGGTCATGATCGGTTTCCCGTTGATCATTGCGTCTCTCCCAGATTCTTGGTCGACGTCTGCGTTTGATAGGTCGCTTCGACGACGGCCGTCGTATTCGCGCTGCCGCCGTAGGCGACGGCGTCGATTTGATAGATGTTGGTGATCATTCCGTTCGCGGTCCCTGTGCTCAAGAACCCGATGTAGAACACCGGCGTCTGCGAATATGTGTTGAAGCCGCCGAGGGTCTGCTGACTGGTGGCGTTCACCGGCAGCGCCACCGGGCCGGCGGGCGCGTAGGTGACGCCGACCTTGGCGCCGCTGATGAGCCACGGCACGCTCGCGGGGTTGACGCCCTGCGCCTGCAGCGTGAGCGAGCATACCTGCGGGGTCGCGTAAGTCACCTGGGTCGTGCAAGCCGTGGCCGAAGCCGCGTTGCCCGAGGACAGATAACTCTCGGCGTACTGCTCCGCGGTCTCGGCGACACTGATCGCGCGCTGCTTGTCGCGCACGTTGCCGGCGATCTGCTCCTGGATGCCGAAGCTGCGGAACATTCCGACGGCGAGAATGGTGACCACGACGAGCAGCAGCAGGCTCGTGATCAGCACCAGGCCGCGCTGGCGGGCCGGGCCGGCGGCGCCCGGCGAGCGTCCCGGCGCCCTCGCCATGGCGGCGCTCGACGAGCGACGCGGCGCCCGCTGCATGCCGGCGATCCGGGCGAGCGCGGTCACGAGTCGACTCCCGTCTTGTTCATGAGGGTGATGACCCGCGTGAACGGGATGTACTGCGGGACCGTGCTCTGACCGGGCTGGCCGTAGAGCGGACTCACGAAATACAGGGTGACCTTGACCGTCAGCACCTTGGTCCAGTCAGGGACGTTCGTGGCGGTCACGTAGGCGTCGACCGAGTTGTTGGTCGAGCCGGGCTTGCTCTCCACGCCATAGAGAATCTGCATGCTCTGGATGCCGCTCACGAGCTGAATGGCGGTGCCGCCGTTGAGCACGCACTGCAGGTAGCCGTTGACGACGCTCAAGCTGCTCGTCAGCGTCGTCTGCGATCCCACGCTGTAGGTGTTGCCGGAGCAATCGATGACATAGTCCGTTCCGCTGGTCGCATAGCGCACGTAGAGCGTGTCGCTGGTCGAGTCCGCCCCGGCGATGAACTGGCCCGACGCCATCGTCGTCGGCGTGCTCACGGAGGTGAAGAACGTGGTCGGCGAATTCGTGACCGGATTCGGATAGTAGCCTGCGGTTTGCACCATGTCGGTAATCAGGCTCATTGCGATACGCTGGTTCTCCTGCAACGTCGACAGTCCGGTTTGCGACGTCGAGGTGCGGCGCATGGCGCCGAGCAGCGTCAGGATGCCCACGGTCACCAGCAAGCCGATGGCCAATGCCACCATGAGCTCGACCAGCGTGAATCCCCGGGCCGGGCGTGCGCGCCGGCGCCGGTTTGCGGCGATTGGGGTAATCGTGATCATGGCTGCACGTAGACGATGTAGGTGGGGATCATCAGGCTCTGGTTCGAGTTGAACGACTGCTGCGTGGCCGCGGTCGCCGAGCCGTTGTTGATCAGCACGTTTTCGGTCCATTGGATGTTGACGGTGCAGTTGACCGGAAAAATCGCCTGCGTACACGTGATGGTGGCGTTGTAGGCCTTGGACGGTATCAACGCCTGCATGGCGAGCTGCCATTGCTGCAGGTCATAGAAGGCCATGTTTTGCGGTGTGCAGGCGCCGCTCCCGGTCGTGGTGCAGGCGGCGGCCGCGGAAAAGTTGTTCGTGAACGCATCGACCAGGGTGGTGGCGGGCGCGTCGCCCGAGGCCCAGTAGCCCCGGTTGGCATGCATCGAGGCCGCGAGGCTCGAGGCCTGGATCGCGACCAGCGATCGCAGGCTGGCGATGCCCGTGCTCGAAAGCGCGAGCGATTCCATCTTGGCCAGCCCGAGCAGCCCGATGGCGACCACGATCACCGCGACCAGCACCTCGATGAGGCTGAAGCCGCGAGACCGCCGCGCGCGGCCGAGCTCCGGACCGCACCGCCGCGCGCGGCCGAGATTCATGGGCGCGGCGCAGGCGGCCCGATCGCGCAAGGCTTCTGCGCTGCTCAGGAGCATGTGGGCGTCCCGTTTCCGTAGAGCTCCACGGTGAGGCCGCCGATCGGCGTCACCTGCAGGCAGCGGGTCCAGTTGTTGGTCGTCGGAGTGCTGTGGAGCTGCAGGTTCTGCACCGTGGCCGCGCCGGTCGAGGCGTACCCCTCGCGGTTGAACATGATGGCGGTCATCGCCGCGCTGGTGGAAACCAGCGTGTCGGTGCTGTTGTTCGCGCTGAACGCGGGGCGCTTGCGCAGCAACGTGTCGTTGCCGATGTCGAAGGCCTTGTTGCCCGCGGCATCGGCGAACACGATCCAACCGGTTTGCCAGGTATTGCTGCCGGAGCAGGTGGCGCCGTCGCTCGAGGCGCAAACCGTCACGAAGTTGCCTTCCTTGATCGCCTCGGCGCGCGCGTATTGCAGGTCGCCCACGAGGAGATTCATCTCCGAGGCGATGCGGTTGGAGACGCTCACGTATTTGAAGCTCGGAATGCCGATGCCCATCATGATGGCGATGACCAGCATGACCATGAGCAGCTCGAACAGGGTGAACCCTGCGGTGCGATTGCGGCTTGGCATGACGCTCATGGCCGGCGATCCTAAAGGAGGAAACTTGCTCGAAACTGACAAGGGCACGCCCCTGCGGCCGATTTGAGACGCATTTCGCATAAATCCCCTCCCCGATTCACGGTTTTTGAGCGGCGAATCGCACCTGCACCCGGGTGCCTCGCCCGTTCGCTCCCGGCTCGATCGACACCACCGCACCATACAGCGCCGCGATCTCCTCGACGATCGCAAGCCCGAGGCCGCTGCCGTGGCCAGGGGAATTCGGCATGCGGTAGAACCGCTGCCGCACCCGCTGGCGCTCCGATTCGGGGATGCCGATGCCGGTATCCTCGACCGCCAGGAACGGCCTGCCGCCGGCGGTTCCGGAGCTCGCGGTGACGCTGCCGCCCGCGGGCGTGTATTTGAGCGCATTGTCGACCAGATTGCCGAGCAGGTCATCGAGCAGCGCGGGGTCCGCGTCCGCCGCGGCCGGCGCGGCCTCGACGCCGAGATCGATGTTCGCCCGGATGGCCCGGTCGAAGAACTTCGCCGCCACCTCGGCGACGATGTTCTCGAGCTGAACCGCTTGAGTCTTGGCGCTGATGTTCGCGGCCGGATCGGCGCGCGCCAGAGTGAGCAATTGGTTGGCGGAGTGCGACAGATGCCGGATGCTCTCCTGCAGAAGCTGCAGGCGGGCCCGAACCGGCTGCGCGGCGGGCTCGGCGGCGAGCAGGTCGAGCTGTGCCTGCATGCCGGTGATGGGGGTGCGCAGCTGGTGGGCGGTGTTCGCGATGAACTGCTGCTGGGATTGAACGGAGGCGCGCAGCATCCCGAACAGCCGGTTGAGCGTCACGACCACGGGTGTGATCTCGCGCGGCACCGAGGCCTCGACGATCGGGCGCAGATCCTGCGCCGAGCGTTGCGCGATCTCGTCGCGCAGCTTCTTGACCGGCCGCAGACCGAGCTGGATGCCGATCCAGACGAGCACCAGCGTCACGTCGAGCTGCACGAAGTCCCACAGCAGCGTGCTCATGAGCCCGAAGCGCGCGGCGCGCGAGTCCGGCGGCCGCAGATCCGCCACGGCGACGGTCACGATCCCCGCCCGGGTGTCGAAA
This sequence comes from Steroidobacteraceae bacterium, assembly GCA_036268215.1. Lineage (GTDB taxonomy): Bacteria > Pseudomonadota > Gammaproteobacteria > Steroidobacterales > Steroidobacteraceae > Bog-1198. The sequence goes on along the minus strand of DATAUO010000142.1, from coordinate 3,080 downwards.
CGCGTGGCGAGGACCCGCACGATGCGATGGTCGATCTGCGCCATCGAGAATTGCTGTGCGCTCGAGTCATTGAGCGAAGCGGACGGCAGGCGCGCATCCCCGGCGAGCAGGCGGCCGTGCGCGTCGCGCAGCGAGTACAGCATGGAGTCCGCAGGCGGCAGGGGCGGCCCTCCTTCCGCGCGCGTGTCGACCGTCACTCCATCGGGGCCCGGCCGGACGCGCGCCATGAGCGAGTTCGCGGCCTGCCTCAGGCGCTGATCGATGCTGATGACGCCCGGCGCCACGTCGTTCAAGTAGTGCACCAGCGCGCCGCAGAGCGCGAGCAGCATGAGCGGCACCGCCAGCCAGAAGATCAGTCGGCGGCTGATCGAGGGGCTCACGACGAGGCCCGGCCCGCGGCCCGGCCGGGGCCCTGCTGCACGGCGACCACGCCCATGCTCATGGCGTCAGGCCCTGGCCTCTTCGAGCCGGTAGCCGAGACCCCGCAGGCTCCGGACCACCGCCGCGGTGCCGAGCTTGGCCCGCAATCGCGATATCTGCACCTCGACTGCGTTCAACGTGATGTCCTGGCCGAGCTCCGATACCGCCTGCAGGAGGCGCTCCTTGGGAACGATCATGCCGATGCGCGTCACCAGACACTCGAGCACCAGCCACTCGCGCGCGGTGAGCTCGATCGGGGCGTCGTCGATCAGGAGCTGCCTGCCGGGGAGGTCGACGCTCATGCGATTCAGCCGGATCACGCCCGAGCGCTCGCCGCTCGCCCGGCGCATCAGCGCCCGGCAGCGGGCCGCGAGCTCGGCGGGCTCGAAAGGCTTGGAGAGGAAGTCGTCGGCGCCGAGGTCGAGCGCCTTGACCTTGTCGGTCAAGGTGCAGCGCGCGGTGAGGATCAGGGTCGGGAGCGACTTGCCGGCCGCCCGCAGGCGCCTCACCAGCGAGAGGCCGTCCGCCCCCGGCAAGCCCACATCGATCACCGCCATGGCGAAGTCTTCGTCGGTCAATGCCGCCTGCGCGGCCTCCGCGCTGTTGACGCGGAGCACGGCGTAGTGCGCCGCGGTCAATCCGCGCGCGATCGCGTCGGCGACGATGTCGTCGTCTTCCACGACCAGCAGTCGCACGGCGGCGGATTACCGCCGCGCGGCCGGATCGAGCGGTGCGCGAGGCGTCGCGCTCACGACGGCTCGATCCGCGGGCATGCTATTGATCGCCCACGGCGTGCTCGGGCGGATCGAGGGGCTCGTTGCGATCGGCCCCGAAGGTGCTGCGGCGCGGCGGGACCAGAGTCCGGAGCTTCGCTTCGTACGCCTTGGCGAAGGCCTCGTTGAACACGTGCGGGAAGCCGTCGTCCGGCCGTTGCGCGAGCCCCGGGAACATCTCGCTGTACAGGTCCCAGTACTTGGCCTTGCTCTGCGATCCGAACATCCCGCGCTTGGCGGCGCGCTCGAAGCGCTCCTCGAGCTCCGCGGGGTTGACGCGCGCGAGGAATTCCTCGAACGCCGCGTGCGTGGCGATGAGCGATGCCGCGTTCTGCGCCTTGAGCTCGCGGAAGTTTTGGCGCACCGCGTCGACCGAGCCCGCGCGCGCCGAGAGCGTGTTCAAGAGGCGCACCAGGGCCTCGTCGACGCCGCGCGAGAGATTCAGCGGCGACTCGGGCGCATCGTTCGGGGGCGGGGCGATCCGGAAGCGGTTGCGGAATTCGTTGCGGCTCTGATTGAGATCCATGATCCCGAGCACCGATTCGCGCAGCAGCTGGCCGGCGAGCTGCAGCGCCGCGGAGCGCGCTTCCGGCGTGATGTTGCGCGGATCGACGCCGGCCCCGCGGCAGAACGCGGTCAGGCCCGGATCGAAGTCGTTGTCGTAGAGCACGGGGGCTTGCGCGCGGGGCGGGGCGGCCCCGGCGGCATCGGCCTTGGCGGGGTCAGACTTCGGGCTCTCGACCCTGAACGGGCGCGTCATCATGTGCCAGGGAGTACCCGAGGCGTCCTCGGGCTCGAGCGATGCCTGGGGCGCGGCTTCCCGCCGGCCGGGGACGGACTGCCCGTAAGCGTCCCGCGGCCGCACGCCCGAGTCGCTCTCGGCGGGCGGCGCGTGCTCGCTCGAGGCGCTGCGGTCCATCATGGCTTCGCGCTCGGCCAGCGAATCGCTGGGCTCGAGCAGCTGACTCAGGTCGAGATCCTCACCGAGGTCGTTGGAGGTCGACTTGCGCGCGGCGCCCGAGGGTGAGCGCCCGTCGTAGGCGACGATCGCGCCTTCCTCCGGCGGAAAGTCGTTGCTCTGGTCGATGCTGACCAGGAGCTCGTATTCCCCGAGCCGGATGTAGTCGCCGTCCTTGAGCAGGTAGTCGTGGTACTTGCCGAGCGGCACCTGAGACCCGTTGATGTAGGTGCCGTTCGAGCTGGTATCGACCAGCACGTAGGTTCCCGCGCGAAAATCGAGGCGGGCATGTTTGCCCGAGAGGTAGCGCTCCGGGTCGGGTAGAATCCACTCGTTGGCAGTCGAACGCCCCACCGTGCCGCCGTGCACCCCAAAGACCTTGGTGCCATTCTCGCCGAGGCGTTTCGCATGCTCGCTGACGACGCGCAAGCGCAAGGCCATACTCAATCTCTCCCACGGGGCGACAGGTTTGCGCTAAGTACCCGTATAATATGGCGAAATACTAGCAATGGTCGGAGCTCCCTAAATGGCCGCGAGTCACATTTTCAAGGTTCAGTTCGTAAATCAGGGCAAGGTCTATGAGATTTACGCACGAAAGGTGAGTCACGGCAGCCTGTTCGGGTTCATCGAGGTCGAAGAGCTGGTGTTCGGCGAACGCTCCACGGTGGTTGTCGACCCGTCCGAGGAAAAGATAAAGGCCGAGTTCAACGATGTAAAGCGCACCTACCTTCCGATGCACTCGGTGCTGCGGATCGACGAGGTGAGGAAGCAGGGGGTGAGCAAGGTGGTCGCCCTCGAGGGATCGAACGTGGCGCAATTCCCGGTGCCCATCTACACCCCCGGCGGAGACTCCAACGCTCGCAAGTAGTCCCACTCCCGCGAAGCCACCCATGTTCAGGCTTCTCGGCGCACCCGCGCTGTCGCAATTT
>DATAUO010000141.1:0-8878 GCA_036268215.1 Steroidobacteraceae bacterium | reverse complement strand
CGACGTCGCGGTGATTCGCGCCCGCGGCGAAGGGGTGCCGGTGGTCCTCGGCTCCGCCACGCCGTCCCTCGAGACGCTGGAGAACGCCGCTGCCGGACGCTACGTGCGCCACGATCTGCCGGAGCGGCCGGGCGCGGCCCGGCCGCCCACGCTCTCGCTCATCGACCTCAGGAGCCAGGCCGCGGAGCAAGGCCTCTCGGGCGCGGCGCTCGATGCCATGACGCGGCATCTGGCCGCGGGCGGTCAGGTCATCGTGTTCCTGAACCGCCGCGGCTACGCGCCGAGCCTCTATTGCACGGCCTGCGGCTGGGTGGCTCCGTGCGCGCACTGCGATGCGCGCATGACCTTGCACCTGCGCGCCGAGGAGCTGCGCTGCCATCACTGCGGCGCTCGCACCAAGGTCCCCGCGACCTGCGCGACCTGCGGCGAGCCCGTGCACGCGGTCGGTCAAGGCACCGAGCGCGTGGAGGAGACCCTGAGGCGGCTGTTTCCGGACACGCCGCTGGCGCGACTCGACCGGGACGTGGCGGCGGCGCGCGGCACGGTCGAAGCCGTGCTCGGCCGCATGGCGAGCGGCGAGGCGCGCATCCTCGTCGGCACCCAGATGCTCGCCAAAGGCCATCACTTTCCGGACGTGACCTTGGTCGTGATCCTCGACGCCGATCAAGGGCTCTTTGCCAGCGATTTTCGCGCCACCGAGCGCCTCGCTCAGACCATCACTCAGGTGGCCGGGCGCGCCGGGCGCGCCGCCCGTCCGGGGGAGGTGTTGATCCAGACGCAGTTCCCGCAGCACCGGCTGCTCAACCGCCTGATCACCGAGGGCTATCTCGGCTTTGCCGCGTCCGCGCTCGAGGAGCGCCGCGAGGCGCGCTGGCCGCCGTACGCGCGGCTCGCCCTCTTGCGCGCCGAAGCGAAGGACAGCGCGAGGCTGGATCGATACCTGCGCGCCGCGGTCGAGCAGGCGCGGCCGTTCGCGGCGGGCGTCCGGCTGCTCGGTCCGGCCAGCGCGCTCATCGCGCGCCGGGCGGATCACTTTCGCGCACATGTGCTGGTCGAGGCCGAGGCGCGCGGAGCCCTGCAGCGGTTCCTGAAGGCCTGGCTGCCTCGGATCGAGAATCTGCGCGGACCGCCCGGCCTGCGCTGGTCGATCGACGTGGACCCCCTCGAGGTCGAATGAGGCTTCGCCCCGTGGATCGCGTTCGCGGATTGCGCGGGAGCTTCGGGGCGGGCGCGGGGTTGCGGTAAACTTTCGCTTTTTTGGCGGGCGCGCTGCCGACGGCAAGCGTCCCGCCGGACGAGACTGATCCATTGAAAAACTTGATCGAAAATCTGCTGGCGCAAGCGGTGGCCGCTCTGCCCGACGAATTGGCGGCGGCACGCGGCGTCGCCATCGAGGTCGAGGCGGCGCGCGATCCGCAGCACGGCGACTATGCCTCGAATCTGGCCATGCGCGTCGCCAAGGCGGCGCGGCAAAATCCGCGCAAGCTCGCGGAAGCGCTGGTGCGCGCGCTGCCCGCCTCGCCCGCGGTGGCGAAAGTCGAGATCGCGGGCGCCGGATTCATCAATTTCTTCCTGGCGCCGGATGCCTACCACGGCGAGATCGGCCGCATGATCGGGCAGGGCGGCGGCTACGGCCGCGCCGACCGCGGCGGCGCTGCGCGGGTGCAGGTCGAGTTCGTCTCGGCGAATCCCACCGGCCCGCTGCACGTGGGACACGGGCGCCATGCCGCCTACGGCGCGAGCGTCAGCAACCTCCTCGATGCAGTAGGCTACCGGGTCGAGCGCGAGTACTACGTCAACGACGCCGGACGGCAGATGGAGATCCTGGCCGCCAGCACCTGGCTGCGGTATCTCGAGCGCTGCGGCGAGCGGATCACCTTCCCCGCAAACGGCTACCGCGGCGATTACATCTCGACCATCGGAGCCGAGCTCCACGCGAAAGTCGGAGAGCAGCTTCGTCGCAGCGCCGCCGAAGTGTTCGCCGGGCTGCCGCCGGATGAGCCTCAGGGCGGCGACAAGGATGTCTACGTCGACGCGGTCATCGCCAGGACGCGGGAGCTCATCGGGGCGGCGGCGTTTCGGCAGGTTCTCGATCTCGCTCTGTCGGGAATCCTAGGCGACATCCGCGAGGACCTGGCCGAGTTCGGCGTCGATTTCGACCGGTGGTTCTCCGAGCGCGCCCTGAGCGATGACGGCTCCGTGGACCGCGCCATCGAGGCGCTCAAGAAGGGCGGCCACGCCTATCTCAAGGACGGCGCCTGGTGGTTCAAGAGCACCGCGTTCGGCGACGAGAAAGATCGGGTCATGGTGCGCGAGAACGGTGCGAGAACCTACTTCGCCTCCGACATCGCCTACGTGTTCAACAAGCTCGAGCGAGGGTTCGATCACCTCCTCTACATCTGGGGTGCGGATCACCACGGCTACATCGAGCGCCTGCGCGCCGGACTCATCGCGCTCGGCGGACCCGCGGAATCCTTCGAGGTGCGTCTGATGCAGTTCGTGACGCTGTATCGCGGCGGCGAGAAGGCGCAGATGTCGACGCGCTCCGGCGAGTTCGTCACCTTGCGCGAGCTGCGCAAAGAGGTGGGCAACGACGCCGCCCGTCTCTTCTACGTCATGCGCAGCAACGACCAGCATCTGGACTTCGATCTGGATCTGGCCAAGGCGCGCAGCAACGACAACCCGGTGTATTACATCCAATATGCGCACGCGCGGGTGGCGAGCGTCATGCGGCAGCTGAAGGAGCGCGGAATGGCGCACGACTCCGCGCGCGGCAGCGCGTGCCTGGGCAGGCTTCTCGAGCCGCAGGAGCAGAGGCTGGTCAAGCGCCTGTGCGCCTTTCCGGAGATCGTGCTCCAGTGCGCGGAGCAACGCGCGCCGCACACTCTGGTTCACTACCTGCGCGATGCGGCCAACGACTTCCACACCTATTACAGCGCGCACCAGTTCATCGTGGAGGATGCCGACCTGCGCGACGCCCGGATCGCGCTCGCTCTCGCCGCGCGCACCGTGATCCGCAACGGCCTCGACATCTTGGGCGTTTCCGCGCCCGAGACGATGTAGCGACGCCGTGGCCAAGGTGACGGGGCGCGACTACAAGACCCGGCGCGGCGGCACCCGCGCCTTCTCGGGCGGCGCGGGCCTGGCTGCCGGCCTGGCGATGGGCCTCGGCATCGCCGGCTTCGTGTATCTCAAGGACCATCACGCCGACAGCCCCGTCGTGCACGGCAAAGCCGAGCACAAGAAGCCCCACGGCGGCGAGATTCCCGACACGGAAGGCGACGAGGCCGGTGCGGACGAGCCCCCGAAGACCTACGACTTCTACGACCGGCTGCCGAAGTTCGAGGTGCTGGTCCCGGAGAAGGAAAAGGACGTGCGGCCCGACGCGAAACCCGCGCCCGAGACGCGCAGCGGCACCTACGTGCTGCAGGCGGGCGCGTACAAGAGCTTCGCGGACGCCGACCGCGTGCGCGCCCACCTCGCGGCGCAGGGCGTCGAGTCCAAGGTGGTCGACTACGACACCTGGCACCGCATCCGAATCGGTCCCATTTCCAGTCTCGACGAGCTCAACCGCGTGCGCCAGATCCTGCGCAAGGCCAACGTGGAAGCGCTGGTGATCCGCGTCGGCGACTAGACCCTCGCGAGCGCGTACAGATGCATGACGTAGGCGAGCGTCGCCTCGGCCATGCCGTGCACCGCCGGATTGCTCGACTCGATCACGTAGTACTCGTCGGGCGCGTGCGCGCGGCTGCCGTGGCCGGTGCCGAAATGGCCCGCGGGCAGGCTCACCGGCGGCCCGGTGAACACGCAGCCGGGCCACGACCCCGCGAGACGCGGCGACAGGCTCACGGGCATGCCCTCGTGCTTGTAGACGGCGGTGGACGCCTTGATGAGCGATGAGTTCTCGTCGGTCTGCGTCGGGTCGTAGCCGCCCGTGACGTTGACCTCGATGTCGCCATATCCACGCTTCGCGAGATGCGCCTTGAGCTTGGCGGCCGCCTCCTCGGCGGTCTGATCGGGCACCAGCCGGAAATCGAGCTTGGCCACCGCCTTCGAGGGCAGCACGGTCTTACCGCCCTTGCCGGTATAGCCCGCAACCAGGCCCTCGATGTTCACGGTGGGCTGGGAAGCCAGGCGCAGCTGCGCATCCCCGTAGGAGAGGTCGCGCACCCAGGTCTGCACGCCGAGCAGCTTTTTCACGTCCTGCTCCCTGGTCTCGGCAACCTTTGCCGCGATGATCTCCTTCTGGCGCGCGGTCAGCGGCTTGACGTTGTCGAACCAGCCGTCGATGGTGGGATCGTTGCCGTCCTCCGAGACCATCGTCGACAGCGCCTTCACCAGGTGCCATACCGCGCTGTCGAGCTCGGCCTTGTAGCTCGAGTGGATGTCATCCTTGGCGCCGCGTCCCCACTTCTCGGTCGAGGACACGAGCTCCACTTCGATGATGCCCTTGCCGCCCAAGCTGATCTCGACGCCGCCCTGGGGCGACTGCGAGGCGAACGGCATGTACACCTCGTGGCACTTGGACAGGGCCGCGAGCACCTCGGGCTTCTGCACGATCTGGCGGAAGTGCGGCGAGCCGATCTCCTCCTCGCCCTCGGCCACCAGCACGATGTTGACGGGCGGCTTGCGGCCCGCGCCCTTCAGCGCGTGCAGCGCGGCGAGGAACGTGGCCTCGGGCCCTTTCTGGTTGATGGCGCCGCGCCCGATCATGATCTTGCCGAATGGCGGGCGGTCGACGATGGCCGCATCGAGCGGGGGCGAGCTCCACTCGCTCGGCTCGAACTGCTTCACGTCGTACATGAAGTACATGCCCACCGTGCGCTTCGCCCCTACATCCAGCGTCGCGAACACGCCGGGATGCCCGTCGGTCGGCATCATCTTGACCGAATCGAATTCGGCCGCCATCAGGAGCTCCATCATCAGCTGACAGCCCTCCTTCATGTTGCGGCTCTCAGCCGCGATCGAGGGCAGGCCGATCCAGCCCTGGAGGCGCCGGATTGCCTCGTTCCGCTGCGTCTCGATGACGGCGCGAACCGGTTTCAGGTCGCCTCCGAACTGCGACGAGTCCTTGACGGCCGCCGCCCGCAACAGGCGCGGCGTCGCGAGGGAAACGCCCGCCGCCGCGGCCATCATCAGCAATCCCCGGCGCTGCTCGAACCGGCCGTTCATCCAGTTGCTCATTTCAGGTCTCCCCAAACGCGATTATTCTGATGTGCGTGACACTAGCACAAGAACCCGACGGGCCGTCCCGCATTCCAGCCATGCATCAGAATGCCAATCGCTCCGGCATCGTGATGCTGGACGCGATGAAGCTCGGTACGGCGATCCGCACGCGGCGCGTCTCCTGCGTCGAGGTGATGAGCGCGTATCTCGATCACATCGACCGGCTCAACCCGAAGGTCAACGCCATCGTCGGTCTGCGGGAGCGAGCGGCGCTGCTGACCGAGGCCGCGGAGCGCGATCGGCAGCTCGCACGGGGCGATGCCCCGGGCCCCTTGCACGGCTTTCCGCTCGCGGTGAAGGACCTGATGCCCGTCGCCGGAGTGCGCATGACCATGGGCTCGCCCATCCTCGCGGATTTCGTTCCGCCGGAGGACGGCATCATGGTCGAGCGGCTGCGCGCGGCGGGCGGCATACTCATCGGCAAGACCAACACGCCGGAGTTCGGGCTGGGATCGAACACCTACAATCCGGTGTACGGTCCGACGCACAATGCCTACGGCCTCTCGAGATCCGCAGGCGGCTCGAGCGGCGGCGCCGCGGCCGCGCTGGCGTTGCGCATGCTGCCCGTGGCGGACGGCAGCGACTATGGCGGGAGCCTGCGCAACCCCGCCGGCTGGAACAACGTGTTCGGATTTCGCACCACCGGCGGGCTCGTGCCCGTGACCGGCTGCGACGTCTGGCTGCCTTCCATGGGCGTGATCGGCCCGATGGCTCGCAGCGTGACCGATCTCGCGCTGCTCCTGTCCGTGCAAGCCGGGTTCGACTCGCGCCAACCCCTGTCGCTGCCCGGCAACGGACACGCATTCAGTCGATGGTCCCAAGGCGCCCTGGATGCCCTCGGCGAGGAGGGCATCGGCTGGTGCAGGGGCAAGCGCATCGCCTGGTGCGGCGATTTCGGCGGCGCCATCCCTTTCGAGCCCGAGGTGCTCGCGGTGTGCCGAGACGCGCTCCGCGTGCTCGAGGCGCTGGGGTGCCGGATCGAGGAATCCGCGCCCGAGTATCCCATCGACGCCGTCTGGGATGCGTGGCTGAAGCTGCGCGCCTGGCAGGTGGGCGGCAGCCTGCTCGCGTACTATCGCGATCCCGCAAAACGGAAACTGCTCAAGCCCGAAGCGATGTACGAGGTCGAGCGCGGCCTCGAGCTGTCAGCCTTCGACGTGAGCGCCGCCTCGGCGGTGCGCACCGAGTGGTATGAGGCGGTGCGCCGCTCATTCGAGAAGTTTGACTTCCTCGTCGCCCCGACCGCGCAGCTCTTTCCGTTCGACGTGAGCCTGCCCTGGCCCGCCGAAGTTGCCGGCACGCCGATGACCACGTACCACGAGTGGATGAAGTGCGTGGTGCCCGTCACGATGTGCGGATGCCCCGCGCTCGCCGCGCCCGCGGGCTTCGGCAAAGCGGGCCTGCCGATCGGCATCCAGATCGTCGCGCCCCTGCACCGCGAGCTCGACTGCCTGCGGCTCGCGCATGCCTACGACACGGCAACGCGCTGGCCCGACAAGTGTCCACCCCCGCTGCTCGAGCTCGCACAGCCCGGCGGCGACTGACGACAGGGCGTCAACAGGGCATCTCTGTCCTGCCGGGGCAGAGAAACGCTCCGTTGTCAGTCCTCGCCGAGCTGCCTGAAATCGACGCCCAGCGCGCGCAGCTTGCGATAGAGGTGCGTGCGCTCCATCCCGACGCGCTTCGCCAGCTGGCCCACCTTGCCGTTGCAGAGCAGGAGCTGCTGCTGCAGGTACGCCCGCTCGAACTGCTCGCGCGCCTCGCGCAGGGGGAGCGCGAGCAGATCTTGCTTCACCAAGGGCTCGTCCACGGCCAGCTTCACCGCCAGCTCGCGCTCGATCTCCTCCAGCCTGATCTCCTCGCCCGTGCCGAGAATGAGCACGCGCTGGACCAGATTCTTGAGCTCGCCGACGTTGCCCGGCCACGGATAGTTGCGCAGGCGGTTCTGCGCCGCCACGCTGAAGCGGCGCAGCGGCAGATGCTGGTCGTCGACCAGACGGTCGACGTAATAGCGCAGCAGGTCCGGCACGTCCTCCGAATATTCGCGCAGCGGCGGCACCCGCAAGGTGATCACCGACAGGTGCGCCGCGAGGTCGCGGCGAAACGGCTCCGGCGAGCTGCGCAGCTCGTAGCCGTCCTGCGCGGAGCTGACCCAGCGCACGTTGAGCGGGATGCGCTGGCGGCCGCCCACCCGGGTGTAGCCGTTCTGCTCGATGGCCCCGGCGAGCGCGCGCTGCGCCTCGCTGTTCAGGTCCTCGAGGCCGTTCAGGTAGACCGAGCCGCCCGCCGCCTGATCGAGCGCTCCGTGCTCGATACGCCCGTCGCGCTCGCTGCCGAACAGAGTGGCGGCGGGATCGGCGCCGATGCTCGCGGCGACGATGGTGAAGAAGGGTCTGGCGGCGCGTGCGCCGAGCGAGTGCAGGTAGCGGGCATAAGCCTCGCGGCCCGAGCCGAGCTCGCCGAGCAGCAGCACCGGCGAGGAGCTCCCGGCGGCGTGCTGGATCTGCTCGCGCAGAGCCTGCGTCACCTTGCTCTTGCCCACCGGAACGGCCAGCGCGGGAGCGTGCGTGCGCGCCGACAGGCGCTTGCGGCGGCCGGCATCCAGCGCCCGCTCCACGGTCTTCAGGAGCTTGGTGAGGGACAAGGGCTTCTCGACGAAATCGAAGGCGCCCAGGCGCGTGGCTTCGACCGCGGTCTCCACCGTTCCGTGACCGGACATCATGACCACCGGGCAGTCGTAGCCGTCCGTGGTCGACCACTCGCGCAGCAAGGTGATTCCGTCGGTATCCGGCATCCAGATGTCGAGCAGCACGAGGTCCGGCGCCTGGGAAGCGCGCGAAGAGCGGGCCTGGCCCGCGTCCGCGGCCACCTCGACGTCGTAGCCCTCCTCCGACAGGATCTCCTTGAGGAGCCCGCGGATATCCGCCTCATCGTCAACGACCAAGATTCTCGAAGCGGTCATACGCGTTCTCTCCTAGGTTCGCCCTTGCGCGGCTCGCGCACGTTCACGTGGCGCACACCGTCGCCCAGGGGCAATACGATTCTGACTCTCGCGCCCCCGGTGCGCCGATTATCCGCCTCAATGCGCCCGCCGTGTTCCTCGACGATCTTCTTCACGATGGCGAGCCCCAGGCCGGTGCCCTTGGGCTTGCTGGTCACGTACGGATCGAACACGGTGCCGATCAGGTCGCGCTGGAATCCGGGTCCGTTGTCGGCCACTACGATTGCGACGGTGGATCCCGGTCTCGCCCCGTCCTCGGCGAACAGCTGGGTCTCGATGTCGATGGCCGCCCCGGGACGGCCCTCCAGGGCTTCGAGCGAATTGGTGAGCAGGTTGTTCAATATCTGCCGCACCCTCATGCGGTCCGCCGAGATCGGCGGCAACTTCGGGTAGAGCTGCAGCCGCATCTCCGCGGCGCTGTCCTGGACCCGGTAGAGATCAGCCACCTCGGTGATGAGCTGGTTGAGATCGAAACGCGAGAAATGCACGTCCGGCGCGCGCGCATATTCGCTGAACGCGTTCACCATCTGCTTCATTGCGTCGACCTGCGCGACGATGGTGTGCGTCGCGCGCTCGAGCACCTGCGCGTCCTCCGCGTTCATGCTGCCCAGGAGCTTGCGCTGCATGCGCTCCGCGGAGAGCTGGATGGGG
>DATAUO010000140.1:0-69350 GCA_036268215.1 Steroidobacteraceae bacterium | reverse complement strand
CACAGACCGCGAAGTGCGCCCTCGTGTCCATGGACTCGACCCTGCGGTCCAACCTCACGGTGGGCGCTCCGCTGGATCTCGCCATCATCCGGCGCGACGAGTTCAAGCTCGGCACGCACATGAGCATCGACATCGACAATCCCTACTTCGCCATGCTGCGCGAGCTTTGGGGCCTGGCCCTGCGCGAAGTGTTCAGTCAGCTGCCGAACCCGGACTGGTGACGGCCGCGCGCGCCTACGGCGGCGGCTGATTGGTCGAGAGCCAGTACATCCCGATCCGCTGGGCCGCCTCCACGAACTCCCCGAAATCCAATGGCTTGCGCACGAAGCCGTTGGCGCCGAGGTCATAGCAGGACTCGAGGTCGCTCTTCTCGACGCTGGTGGTGAGCACCACGATGGGAATGCGCCGGGTGCGCTCGTCCGCGCGGACGCGCCGCAACACCTCGATGCCGCCGATCTTGGGCAGCTTGAGGTCGAGCAACACGACATCGGGCTTGATGCGGGTGTCGCGGCCGGCATGCGCACCGCTCGCAAGCAGAAAGTCGATCGCCTCGATGCCATCGCCGACCACCGCGATCTCGCCGGCCACGTTCGCGCGGCGGAAAGCACGCAGAGCCAGCTCGACATCGTCCTCGTTGTCCTCGACGAGCAGGATCAGCTTGCGTGTCATGAATCGGCCGGCTTCCGTACCTCGGGTAGGGTGAAGGATATCACTGCGCCCTGGCCAACGGCGCCTTCCGCCCAGATGCCGCCGCCGTGATGATCGATCACCCGGCGCACGGTGGCGAGGCCGATGCCGGTGCCCGGGAACTCGCTGTTCGAGTGCAGGCGCTGGAAGGGCTGGAACAGATTGCCGGCATGGGCCATGTCGAAGCCGGCGCCGTTGTCCTTGACCGTGAACACAGGATGGGGGTCGCCGGGCTGGGCGCGCAGCTCGATACGCGCCCCGGCGGCCCGAGCGGTGAACTTCCACGCGTTGCCGAGCAGGTTGTCGAGCAGCACCCGCACCAGCCCGCGGTCGGCCTGCACGATGAGGCCGGGCTCGATGTCCACGATCACCTGGCGGTCGGGCGTCCCCAGCTGCAGCTCCTCGACCACTGCGCTCGCCATCGCCGAGAGGTCGACGGCCTCGCGATTGACCTGCGCGCGGCTGATGCGGGCGAGGAGCAGCATGTCGTCGATGAGCGCTCCCATCCGCTGGGCGTTGGAGCGGATGCGCTGCAGGTGCCCTTGCGCGGTCGCGTCGAGCTGGTCGCCATAGTCCTCGACCAGCGCCTGGCTGAAGCCGTCGATGGCGCGCAGCGGCGCCCGCAAATCGTGGGACACGGAGTAGCTGAAGGCCTCGAGCTCGCGATTCTTGTATTCGAGCTCGTCCACCAGCGCCGATTTGGCCGCGGCCAGCTCGCGCGCCGCGCGTGCCTCGGCGGCCTCGAGCTCGCTGCGCAGGAGCTGGTCGCGGATGCGCCGGTTCTCGTCCTCGAACTGCTTGCGCCGGATCTGCGCCTGGATGCGCGCCCGCAGCACGTCGAGCTCGCTGGACTTGGAGATGTAATCGTCCGCGCCGGTGGACAGGCCCTCGATCAGCGCGCGCCGGTTCTCGACGGCGGTGAGCATGATCAGCGGAATGTTGCGCAGCACCGTCGACGCCTTGATGCGGCGGCAGGTCTCCTGGCCGCCGATACCCGGCATCATCAGATCGAGCAGGATGCAATCCACGCTCTGCACCTCCAGCACCTCGAGCGCCTCCTCGCCCGACCGCGCGAGCACGGCATCGTATCCCTCCTCGCGCAAGACGTTCGCGAGCTCATGCAGATACGTCGGGCTGTCGTCGACGGCGAGCACGCGCTTCGGGCTCGACACGCTCGCGCCGCGCTCGGCCTCGGTCTGGGTCGAGCGCAGCATGGCCGTGAAGCGCGCGAGCACGACATCGAGATCCTCCTCCTTCTGCACGAACGCGTCCGCGCCCGACTCCAGCGCCTTGAGCTCCGCGTCACGCTGCGAGGACGCGGTCAGCAGCAGGCACGGCAGCCCGCGAAGCGCGGCATCCAGCCTGACGCGCCGGATCACCGTGGCGCCGTCGATGCCGGGCATGACGCCGTCGACGATCAGCGCGGCGGGCCGCCGCGCCGCGGCGAGCTTCAGCCCCTGCTCGCCCGACTCGGCCGTGATCACGCGAAAGCCCGCGCCCTCGAGCGCGCCCTTCAGCTCCTCGCGGAAGGTCATGCTGTCGTCGACCACGAGCACGGTCCGCTCCTCGGGCGGCGGTTCCGCGCCCCTGCCGGCGCGCAGCAGCTCGGTGGCGCGCGCCACGACGTGGCCGGTGTCGTAGGGCTTGCCGACATAGTCGTTCGCGCCCGTGCGGATGCCGCGGATCCGGTCCTTCACCTCGGTCTCGCCCGACAGCATCAGGATGGGCAGCTCGGGCGTCTTGCCGGCGCGGATTTCCTCGAGCAGCGCGACGCCATCGCCGTCCGGCAACATCACGTCCAGCACCGCCAGGTGGATCTCGTGGGCGGCGAGCGCCTCGCGGGCCTCGCGCAGGGTGCCGCATAGAATCGGGTGCAGCCCGGCCGCCTCGAATGCCTCGGCGAGGTCCATGCGCACCGTCAGGCTGTCATCGACGATCAGAACGTTTTTGCTCACGCTCGCGCCCCTCCCCTTGCCGGCATCGGTCACGGCGGCCCGGCTCCCCGTGCCAGCCACAGACCGATGTCCGGACCGATCTGCTCGAGCGGCAGCACCGCCTGCGCCGCGCCGAGCAGCACCGCCTCGCGCGGCATGCCGTACACGACCGACGAGGCCTCGTCCTGCGCGACCGTCGTGCCCCCGGCGCGCCGGATCGCGAGCAGTCCGGCCGCGCCGTCGCGTCCCATGCCGGTGAGCAGGCACGCGGTGACGCGCCCGCCGCAATCCTCCGCGAGCGACTCGAACAGCGTATCGACGGATGGACGGCACGAGTGCCGCGGCGGATCGAGCGTGAGACGGATGCGCCCGCCCGAGACCGTCAGGTGCTTGCCGGGAGGGCCCATGCCGATGCGGCCGGTGAGCGTCTCGATCCGGTCCCCATCGCGCGCGTAGTTGACGGGGTGCGGCGTCTGGCTGTCGAGCCACTCGGCGAACGCGGATGAGAACGGCTCGTCGATGTGCAGCACCAGCAGCGCCGGCACCGGCAGCGGCACGGGCAGCCCGCGCAGCACCTTGACGATGGCGGCCGGTCCGCCGGTGGAGGCGCCGAACGCGAGCACCCGCGTTCCCGGCACGGGCGAGCGGCCGCGCCCCGGCGATACCGCGGCGCCGCGCGCCTCGGACCCTGCGCCATGTCCCGGGGACGACGCCGACGCCAGCGGCCCGCTGTCGGGCTTGCTCCAGTCCCTGCCCGAGAGGCGCGCCCGCGGATGCGTGATCACCTTGATCCTCGCGGTGAGCTTCAAGGCGGCGAGAAAGCGCCGCTCCCACACCCCGTCGACGTCCTCGGCCCCCGGCTTTTCCAGCACGTCGACGGCCCCCGCGGCCAGTGCATCGTACGTCTTGAACAGCTCGCCGCGGTTGGTCGACGCCGAGACGATCAGGATCGGCGTCGGCACGTAGGCCATGATGTACTCGGTCGCCGTCAATCCGCTCATGACCGGCATCACCATGTCCAAGGTGATGACGTCGGGCTTGAGCGCCTCGCAGAGCTCGATGGCGCGCTTGCCGTTCTCGGCCTCCCCCACCACCTCGAGATCGGAGTCCGCGGCGATGATCTCGCACAGCCGGCCGCGGATGGTGGCGGAGTCCTCTGCGACCAGCACCCGCAATCTGCTCATGGCGCCTCGGTCAGCGAGCGGATCTTGGCGAGCAGCTCGTTCTGATCGAACTCGCCCTTGACGATGTAGCCGTTGGCGCCCGCCTCCTGGCCGCGGCGCTTGTCGTCGGGCGCATTTCGCGAGGTGACCAGAATGGCGGGGATGGCCGCGAGCGCGGCATCGGCGCGCACGCGCTGGATGAACGTGAATCCATTCATGCCCGGCATCTCGACGTCCACCAGGATCAGCGCGAAGCGGCGCTGACGCAGCCGCTCGAGGCCTTCCTCCCCCGACACGGCGAGATCCACCGAATAGCCCGCCGACTCCAGGATGCTCTGCTCGAGCATGCGCGTGGTGAGGGAATCGTCCACCACCAGGATCGGCAGCCGGACGGCATCGGCCCCCGCCGCCTGCCCCTCGCCGCGATGCACGTACTCGACCAGGGCCTTCGGATCCAGCACCAGCTGCGGATCTCCCTGCGCGTTCAGCGAGGCGCCGGCGACGATCGGATCGCAGGGCGTGTGCTCCGGAAGCGGATGCAGGACGAGATTCTGCGTCCCGCGCAGCCGCTCGACGCCGACCGCCCCGAGCCCGCCTGCACCGGCGACGATCACCGCCGACCACGCGCGCCGCGGACCGCCGGGGCGCGCGGCGCTGCCCGAGCGCGGGTCGCGGGACAGCGCCCGGTCCAAGGCCGCGAACGGAATGACCTTGCCGTCGTACAGGAGCGTCGGCCCCTGCGGCGACGCCGCGAGATCGTCGGCCTGAACGCGCAGCGTGCGCTTGATGGAAGCGAGCGGTATCCCGACGACGCGGCCTCCGGCCTCCACCAGCAGCGCATCCACGGCGGCGAGCGACACCGGCACCTCGATGCTGAAGTTGGTTCCGCGGCCCGCCTCGGTGCGCCAGCGCACCTCGCCGCGCAGGCGCGCCACCGCCTCGCGCACCACGTCGAGCCCGATGCCGCGTCCCGCGATCTGCGTCACGTCCTCGGAAGTGCTGACGCCCGCGCCGAGGAGCAGCCGCAGCAGTTCCTCGCTGCCGAGCCCGGCCGCGTTCGGCGGCAGGAGCTTCTTGCTCTCGAGCGCGCGGCGCACGCGGTCGAGGTCCACGCCGCGCCCATCGTCGCGGCATGCGAACACGATGCGATGATCCCGGCGCGTGACCTCCACCGCCACGGTCCCCTCGGCCGTCTTGCCCGCCGCCGCGCGCTCCGCGGGCGCCTCGATGCCGTGCGCGACGGCATTGCGCACCACCTGCAGCAGCGCGCCTTGCACCAGACCGAACACCTGCACGTCGAGGCGCACGTCGCCTCCCGCCGAGACGAACTCGACGCGCTTGCCGAGGCTGCGGGCCGCGTCGCGGGCGGCGCGCTCGAGCGGCACGAACATGAGCGCGGCTGGAACCAGGCGCAGCCGCTCCGCGGCATCGCGCACCGCGCCGAGCTCGCGCTCGAGCTGCTCCAGCGCCCGCCCGATCGCCGCGCGCGCGCCGGGTCTCCGATCGGCGAGCGCCGCGCGAACCGCGCCGAGCTGGACGCCGGCCTCGTTGATGCCGTCGAACAGGAGATCGACGTCATCGGCGCTGCGCGCCACGGGCTCCGCCGCCGCGGCCGTCGCGGGCGAGACCCTCTGCGGCGACCCGACCGGCGTGGCCCCCCGCCCGGCGATGGCGCCGTCCCCGCCTCGGGCCTGGGTTGCGGCGGCGGGCTGCCCGCCCGGCGTCGTCGTATTCTCGGCTGCGCCCTGCCTGCTCGGCGACGCCGCCTGCTCGGCAGCAGGCTCCTCGCTCGGGGCCGCGCTCAATGCCGCCAGGTGCTCGCCGATGGCGTCGAGCGCCGCGACCAGCGTGTCCAGCGCCGCGCGCGGCACCACGCCTTCCCCCTCCCGGAACGGCGCCAGCGCATCCTCGATGGCATGAGCCCGATCGGCGATCTGCGGCTGCTTCACCACCCGCGCCGCGCCCTTCAGCGTGTGCGCCAGGCGCAAGAGCAGCGCGATGAGATCCGGCGCGTGACCGCCCTTCTCCAGCTCGAGCGCGCCCTTGCCGAGCTGGTCGAGCAGCTCGCGCGCCTCGACGCGGAAGTAGCGGTACGGATCTCGCGCCATCCCGCGCCCCTACGCCGCCGCCGATCCGCGCTTTTCCTGCGGCTGCACGATGCGCAGCAACGCGTACGACAGGGTGCTCAGCTCGCCCGCGGTCTGCAGCGTCTGGCCGGAGCTCGCCTCGGTCTCCTTGGTGGCCTGCGCGGCGCTCGTGATCGCGATGTTCACCTGCTCCACGGCCGTCGACTGCTGCTTGGTCGAGAGCTCGATCTCGCGCGCGGCCTCCGTGGTCGTGCCGACCAGCGCGGCGATCTCGCCGAAGGACGCGGCGACCTCCGAGAACTGCTTGGCGCCCGCGTCGACCGACTTGGATCCGCCCTCGGTGGTCATCACCGTGGCATTCACCGAGCTGCGCACGTCCTCGATCAGGGTGCGGATCTCCTTGGTCGAGCCGGCCACGCGATCCGCGAGCTTGCGGATTTCGTCGGCCACCACGGCGAAGCGCCGCCCGGCCTCGCTCGCGCCGGCCGCCTCGATGGTCGCGTTGATGGCAAGGATGTTGGTCTGCTCGGCGAGCTCCGCCACGATGTCGAGCACCGAGCCGATCTGCTGCGACTTCTTGCCGAGCTCGAGCATGTGCGACACGATGAGATCGACCTGCTGGCGGATGCCCGCGATGGATTGGTGCGCCGTCGCCACGATGTCGTCGCCCGAGCGCGCGGCCGTCGCCGTCTGGGCGGCGATCTGCGCGACGCGCTGCGCGCTCTCCGCGATCTGCCGCGAGGTCGCGAGCAGCTCCGAGATGGTCGTCGAGATCTCGCTCATTGCCGTCGCCTGCTCCTTGGTCGCGGTGGCCTGCTGGTTGGCGGCCGCCTGCAGCTCCGTAGCCGAGCTCTGGATGTGGCCGACGGACTCGCCGATCTGGCTGCCGAGCGTGCGCGTGAGCAAGGTGCCCGCGACGATGACGGCCACCAGACAGAGCACCGTGCCCCACACGATGAAGGACTTGGCCGTGGCCGCGGCCGCCTCGGCCTCGATGCCCCGCTGCTGCAGCAGCGCGCGCTCCTCCGAGTCCATGTCCGCGAGCACCCGCCGGACCTCGTCCATGAAGCGCTTGCCTTCGTCGTTGCGCACGATCTTCACCGCCCCGTCCGCGTCGCCCTTGCGGCGCAGGTCGATGGTCTGCTTGAGCTCGGCAAGCTTCGAGGCCACCAGCGGCTCCAAGGCATCGATGCGCCGCTGCTCGGCAGGATTGTCCGCGGTCAGCTTGCGCAGCTCCCGGATCACCCCTTCGACGTCGCGCGTGCCCGACTGATAGGGCTCGAGGTACGCCTCGTCGCCGGTGATCAGGTAGCCCCGCTGCCCCGTCTCGGCGTCCTTGAGATCGCTGAGCACGTTGCTGATGTGCTCCAGCACCTCGTGGGTATGGTTCACCCACTGCGCCGTGCTCGTGAGCTTGTCGAGGCTGGCGTAGCTGACCGCGCCGATGACCACCAGGAGCACGCTCGAAAGCGCGAACCCGGCCGCGATTCTCATACCAAAGGTCCAATTCTTGATCATGGGACTTCGTCCTTTATTACCCTCACCAGGGATTGGAGATGAATGATCGGGCGCGGCGCGTCCTCGACGAGCACGAGGCCGCGCGTGAAGCCGCGGCTGGCCGCGGGGCGCATGTCGTCCGCGCGCTCCGCCTGCAGCGAGTCCTTGCGCACCTTGAGATGCGATTCGAGCGTCGCGAATGCGAGGCCGATGGCCGGCGCCGCCTGCGGGAAGATCAGCCAGCGCGGGCTTCCCGCCGCGCCGTAGCCGAGCAGCACCGCGAGATCGTGGACCGGCTTGAGCGCGCCGCGGATGCCCACGATGCCGATGAGCGAGGGCGCGCTCGACGGCACGGGCACGATCGTGAAGTCGGCGTGCAACCCTGCGATCTCCGCCAGTCGGAGCACGAACGGGTCCGGCCCCACGCGCACCGCCAGCATGTCCTCCGTCGCCGCCTCCGTCGTCTCCGGCGGCGCCGCGAACGCGGCGTCGAACTCGCGCCGCAGCGCGGCCGCGGACAAGAGCTCGCGCGCCTGCGTGGCCTCCCGGCGGTCCGCGCTCACGGCATGCCTCCCTCGGCGGCAAGACGCGCGCTGCAGAGCGCGATGAGCGCCTCCCGCCCGAAGCCGCCCCCGAACAGGAGCAGCCGCGACGCATCCTCCCGCTTGAGCAGCACCAGCGCCGCCGCCAGCTCGCGCCGGGCGCCTTCGCCATCCCCGCCGCGGTCCGCCATCAGCCCGAGATGCAGCCTCGGCATGGCAAAGGCCGGGTCGAGATAGGCCGCGGTCTGATCGTGATCGAGGGCGCCCTGCCGGTCGCCCGCGCTCTCGCGGCAAAGCGCCAGCAAATAGTGCGCGCCCGCATTCAGCTCGTCACGCTCCAGCAGCGCGCGGCTCGCCTTTTCCGCCGCGGCAAGATGTCCGCTGTGCGTCAGCAAGGCGGCACGCAGGAGCAGCACGTCAGGATCGTTTTCGGACTCCTGCGGCAGTCCCGCGAGCACGCCGAGCGCCTCCGAAAAGCGCTCGCCGCGCAAGAGCTCGAGCGCCGACTGCACCTGCGTCGCCGCGCTCCGGCGCGGCTCCGCCTTGCGCACCGCGCGGACGGCAGGCTCCGCCGCCGGCCGTTGGCTGAGCGCCCGGATCCGCTCCGAGCTTTGCTGAACCGTTTCCAACCAGGTCGTCGTCCAGGCTTGTCGATCCGCCGCCGGCACCGCCGCGATTCGCTCGAGATCCTCGCCGGGCCCCGCAGCGCTCCG
Source organism: Steroidobacteraceae bacterium (assembly GCA_036268215.1). GTDB lineage: Bacteria > Pseudomonadota > Gammaproteobacteria > Steroidobacterales > Steroidobacteraceae > Bog-1198. The sequence goes on along the minus strand of DATAUO010000140.1, from coordinate 60,727 downwards.
CCCGAGACCCTCGCCCCATCCCGCAGCGCTCCGGCGCCGCGGCGGATCCGACGGTTGCGCCGCGGCCTCCGCCGCCGTCTTGCGCTGATAGTAAAAGGTGCCGTGCGTGTGGCACAGATGATAGCCGCTCGACAACCCCCGCAGGGTCTCGGCATGCCCCAGGAACAGATGGCCGCCCGGCGCGAGCGCGCGCGTGAATCGGCCCACCAAACCTTGCGCGGCCTCGGGGGTGAAGTACATGAGGAGATTTCGACAGAAGATGACGTCGTAGCCCCGCGCCGTCCACAAGTCCGCTTGCTCGTCCGCCAGGTTGGCCTCGTGGAACGAGACCGCCGCGCGTATCACGGGGTCGACCTCGAGCTCCCGCCCGCTCGCACGGAACCAGCGGCGATGCACCTCGGGCGGAGTCTCCCGGAGCGACCACGCGGAGTAGACGCCGCGCCGGGCCTTGTCCAGCATGTTCGGATTGATGTCGGCCGCCGCGATCGACACGCCCCTGGCAAAGTCGCTCCCCAGCTCCTGCGCGCACATGGCCAGCGAATAGGGCTCCTCCCCCGAGGCGCAGCCCGCCGAGAGCACCTGGATGCCGCCGCCCCCGTGGGCGCGCCGCGCCGCATCCGCGAGCGCGATCTCGGAGAACGCGCGGAACTGCTCCATGTGCCGGAAGAAGTAGGTCTCCGGGACCGTCAGCTCGGCGATCAGCGCGCGCAGCTCGGGATCCGGGCCCGCCGCCTCGAGCCGATCGAGATAGCCGTGCGGATCGCGCCCCGCATCCTGGGCACGCCGCGCGAGCAGCTCGGCCAGAAAGCCCAGCTTGCCATCGTCGAAATTCAACCCGAGCCGGCGCGCGATCCAGCTGCGAAAGCGCATCGGGTCCGCGATCTGCAGCGCATTCACGCCGCGCCTCCGCGCCGCTCGATGGCGGAGAACGCGTCCTCAGGCACCAGCCGCGCCGCCTCCAGCACCAGCAGCAGCGCCGAGTCCATCGTTCCTATGCGGCTGACGAGCTCCGCATCGGCGGCGCGCAGCAGCGCCGGAACGTCGGCGAGCAGCGCCGTCGGCAGCGGGCGCACGTCGAGGACGGCATCGACGGCCAGGGCCGCGGTACGGTCATCGAGCTTGAGCGACACGAATCGTGTCGGGGGTTGCGAGGCGGGTTGACCGGCGAGCCGGCGTGCATCGACCACGGGCACGGCACGGCCGCGGAGGATGGTGCAGCCGAGCACGAAGTCCGGAACCGCCGCGAGAGGCACCACGGGCAGCGGCCGCAGCGTCTCGCGCACGTGCTCGAGCGCCAGTGCCCCGATGGCCGAGCCGATGCGACACAGGAGAAAGCGCCGCTCGTCGCCCGATCCGACCACCACACCTCCACGAGTGAGATTCGTCTCGGCGGTTTATATCACCGACGGTGGCAGGCTCGATGCCGGGGATTTGATGCTTTCGTTGCCCCACACGCCGCATCGATGGCGGCGGGTCGCTCAGGCCCGTCGGGCGGAGTCAGGCCGCCTCGGGCAGCGCTCGGCCCGGCGGCTGCTCCCAGTGGAGCTCCTTCAAGGTCGGCACCATCCACAGCCACCCGATCAATCCGAGCAGGCTGACCATGCCCGCGACGACGAAGGCGCTGGTGAAGTGGCCGGTCTCCTTGATCATGACGCCGGTCAGCCACGGCGCCACCGAGCCCGAGAGATTGCCCACGCAATTCTGGATGCCGACCCAGCGCCCGGACGCGCGCGGCCCGGCGAGGATCTGCGACATGGCATAGACGCCCGGCGAGGACGCGCCGCACAGCGCCTGGTACACGAACATGGCGACGATCGAGACCATCTCCGATCCCGCCGCCATCGCGAGCATGCAGATCAGGGCGCCGACGTGCGCCACCGCCATCACCGACTTGTAGCCGAAGTTCGCCGAGCCGCCACGGCGGACGTAGCGGTCGATGGCCCACCCCGCCGCGAGCGCGGACAGCGCCATGGTCACGAACGCCCAGAACCCGACGGTGGTCATCTTGTCGGCGGAATAGCCGCGTACGCGCTCCAGGTATTCCGGCATCCAGTTCAGGATGAAATAGAACACGTAGTTGCTGGAGAAGAGGCCGAGCCCGGTTCCCCACAGGGACCGCTGCTTCCAGATCATCCAATAGGTCGGCCAGCGGTCATCGGGAATTTCCGCCGCGCCCGGAACGAGGTTGCCGGCCTCCGCCTCCTTGGCGCGCGCGACCGCGGTGGCTTCGGTCGGAACCTTGGTGCGCGACCAGGGAATGAGCCAGAGCAGCGACAGCACGCCGAACACCACGAACGGCGCGCGCCAGCCGAAATGGATCATGATCTGGCCGCCGACGAAGAGTCCCACCGCCGGACCGAACGTGTACGCGAAGCCAACGATGCCGTTCGCCGTGCCGAGTCCCTTCGCAGGGACCGCCAGCGCAAGCAGCTTCGAGACGCAGGGGAAGCCCGCGCTCTCGCCGAGCCCGAGCATCAGCCGCAGCCCGAGCAGCATCGAGAAGCTGTGCGCGAAGCCGGCCAGTATGGTGGCCGTCGCCCAGATCAGGAGTCCGATGGTGAGCACGCGCCCCGCGCCATAGCGCTCGGCCAACCAGCCCACCGGGATCTGCACGATGGCGTAGACCCAGAAGAACGCCGAGAAGAGCTTGCCCATCTGGGCGTCGTCGAGCTTCAGATCGCCCTGCAGCGAGTGCGCCACGGTCGCCACGGTGCCGCGGTCGATGTAATTGATGAACAGCACCGTCGCGAGCAGGAACACGATCGGGCTGCGCGCGGCGCGTGCCGCGTCGAGGGTAATGTTCGAGCGCGTGATCAGCTCTGATAGTCCGAGTGGTTGCGGTCGAGCATGCGCTTCAGGGCGTCGAAGTGCAGCTCGGCGCGATCGCGTCCGCCGACGAGGCCGCCGTCGCTGAACTGCGCCAGGGTCTTCTTGATCATCGCCTCAGGAATGAGCTTCAAGGCCTGGCCGGTCGAGGCCGCGAGCACCTGTGCCTGCGCGGCACGCTCCAGGAAATACAGCCGCTCGAAGGCCAGCGGCATGTTGTTGGCGACCACCAGCACCCCGTGATTCCCCAGCATCAGCACCGACTTGTCTCCGAGCACGCGCGCCATGCGCTCACCCTCGGACTCATCGAATGCGAGGCCGTTGTAGTCCATGTCGTAGGCCACGTCCCCGTAGAAGCCGAGCGCGCTCTGCACCGCCATCAGCAGCCTCGGGTCTTCCAGCATGCAGAGCGCCGTCGCGTACGGCATGTGGGTGTGCAGCACGCACCGCCCCTGCGGCGACAGCCGGTGCACCGGCAGATGGATGTAGAGGGCCGTCGGCTCGACCAACCCGTGACCGGAGAGCACGCGGCCCTGGAAGTCCACCACCATGAAGTCGCTGGCGCGGACCTCCGACCAATGCATGCCGAACGGCGGCAACAGGAACCGATCCGTGTGCCCCGGCACCAGCATGGTCAGGTGATTGTCGATGCCCTCGTTGAGCCCGAAGTGCTCGGCAAGCCGGTAGCACGCCGCGAGATCCACGCGCGCGCGGCGCTCCGCATCGGCGGAGTCGTGCAGGGGCTTGACGTTCGCGCTCATGACGTCCTCACTCGTTCGACGACCGTTCAATTATAGGCTATTGCAGCAATCTATCCAGCACCGGCATGGGCACCGCGCCTTCCTTGAGCGCCTTCTCGTGGAATTCCTCGAGGCCGAACGCCGCCCCCCGCTTTGCCCGGTAGTGGTCGCGCACGTCCAGCCATCCCTTGAGCCCGGCGTAATACGTCGGCAGCTGGCAGGCGAGGAGCTTCGCCCGCTGCAGCTTCTCGATCGCCTCTTCTTTCTCCTGGTAGGTGCTCTGGATCATGAGGTCGAGCGCCTCCTGATCGGACATATTCAGGGTCTGAAGGCGCACGTCGAGGATGGTGTTGCCGATCACCCGCAAAAGCTGCTTCTGCAGAGTCAACCGGAAGCCGAGCGAGCCGGACTTGTAGCCTTGATCGGCCATCAGCTGCTGCGCGTACACCGCCCACCCCTCGACATAGGGGCCATTGCCGAAGACGTTGCGCAACAGCCGGCGCGACGGCGGCTGCACCGCGTTCGCATACTCTCCCTGCAGGTAATGCCCGGGCATGGCCTCGTGTACCGTCAGGTGCTGCATGCCGGAGTCGTTGTACTCGCGCAGCTTCGAGTCGATGCGCGCCTGCGGCCACGAGCTCGGGATCGGCGTCACCCAGAAGAACGCGCCCAGCTTGGGCTCGAGCGGCGGGGCGCCGTTGAAGCCGCCGACGGGATAGCCGCCGCGCATGAACTCCGGCGTCTCGATGACCTCCAGGTTGTCGTTCGGCGGGACCGCCACCAGGCTCTTCGCCTTGACGAACGCGGTCGCTTCTTTCAACGCCTGCCGCGCCGAGTCCATGTAGGTCGCCGGCGTCGCATGATGGCTCGCGATGTCGGCGAGTGCCTGCTCCACCGTCCTCGGCGCCGCGAGGCGCGCCATCTCCGCGCGGGTCTTGACGAGATCGGCCTCGGCCTCGGCCAGCAAGGCCTCCGGCGTCTTGCCGGTCTCGAGCGTGAAGCGAAACTTCTTGGCGTAGCGTTCCTTGCCGAGGCGCCAGTCGCTCACGTGCTCGCCCAGATGATCCTCGAGCCAGTGATTGAACGCGTTCAGCGAGTCGAGCGCGGCCGCCGCGGCCTGGTCATAGCGCATTCGCAGCTCGGCCGGACAATCCGCCCGCAGCGTCACGTCGATGAGCCCGATGTTGCCGGCGTTCTCCTCGCGCGCCACCTCGTTCCAGATCTTCGGGGCGTCCTGCAAGTTCGCCTCCGCCTGCCGCATGAGCTCGGGCACCTTGGTCAGCCGATTGACGATGTGGCGGAACCGCTCCGGCGCCGGCGCGTAGTGGAGCACGTATGGCGAGTATAGGCCGTTGCCGAGCAGCTCCACGTACAGGGTCGGGTTGTGGCGGTAGCTCTGTATCTCCTCGAGATCGAGGCGCGATGCGGCGAGACCATTGCGCATCATGTCCACGTCGGCGCGCTGCTCCGGATCGAGCGCGGCCGCATCCAGCTTGTCGATGCGGGCCTGGATGTCGCGGTCCAGCTTCAGCGAGCTCTCGATCCCCGCCGGGCGGTAGTCGTCGAGCTCGTCATCCAGGTTGACGCCCTTGTGCTCGTGGTAACCCTGCCCCGTCGCCGTGGTCGGCGACCGCGCCAGGCTTCCGAACACGAAGTCATCCACCAGCTGATCGAACGTGCCGCTCGCCGGAGCGGCAGCCCTTGCGCTCGTCGAGGCGACTCCCACCATGGACGCAAGCAATAGCCAGGTTCCTTTGCTCATGGCTTATCTTCGACACGCGACCCGCGAAAGTCCAGGCGTGCGCTAAGATGCGGCGCACCGCCATCCTGGGGCCCGCCATGACGCTGCTTCGCTCCCGTCCCGCGATATCGCCGCTCCGCGGCCGTGCCGCGCCCGTCCTCCTGGCCGCGGTCTCACTCCTAATCCTCGGCTCCGCGGCGCGGGCCGCGGATCTCGACGCCCGCGTCGATGACTATCGCCGCCAGCACGAGGCGGCCATCGTCGGCAAGCTGGACGATCTCACGCGCTTGAAGAGCATCGCCGCGGACCCCGCCGGCCTCCAGGCGGCCGCGGACCGTTTGCAAGGGTGGTTGCGCGAGCGCGGCTTCGACACCGAGCAATGGAAATCCTCGAGCGGCGGACCGCCGGCGGTGTTCGGCAGCCTCCCGGCGCGCGGCGCCAAGCGCACCGTGGTGTTCTACGCCCACTATGACGGCCAGCCGGTCACCCCCTCGCAATGGTCGTCCGACCCGTTCGTGCCCGTGGTGCGCACCGGCCTTCTCGGCACGGGCGAGCACGAGATCGACTGGAAAAGCGCCAAGGGCCCCTTCGATCCCGGGTGGCGCTTCTACGCCCGCGCGGTGAGCGACGACAAGGCCACGATCATCGCGTTCCTGACGGCCTTCGATGCCTTGAAGGCCGCGCACCGCGCGCCGTCGGTCAACGTCAAGGTGCTGTGGGAAGGCGAGGAAGAAGCCGGCTCCCCGCACCTCGGCGACATCCTGCGCACCCATCGGGCAGAGCTGTCGTCCGATCTCATGCTGATCGGCGACGGCCCGGTGCACCAGAGCCGCAAGCCCATGATCTACTTCGGCGCACGCGGCGTCATCGGCCTCGACGCCACCCTGTACGGGCCGGTGCGCGCGCTGCACGACGGCCACTACGGCAACTGGGTCCCGAATCCTGCCGCCATGGCCGCGAGCCTGCTGGCCGAGATGCGCGACGACACGGGGAAGATCACGATCCCTGGCTTCGCCGACGGCATCCGCGCGCTCAACGACGGCGAGCAAGCCGCGCTCGCGCACCTGCCGCCGGTCGACGACGCCCTGAAAGCCGAATTCGGCATCGCGCGCGCCGAGAGCGACGAGACCTTGGCGAAGAGCCTCATGCGCCCGGCGCTCAACGTGCGCGGCATCCGCGCCGGACAGGTGGGCGAGTCCGCGGCGAACGCCATCCCCACTACCGCCGCCTTCTCGCTCGACTTTCGCCTGGTGCCCGATCAACGGCCCGCGGCCGTGCGCGCCTCGGTCGAGCGGTTTCTCCAAGATCACGGCTGGACCGTCCTCGCGGACGAGCCCACTCAAGCCGACCGCCGCGCGCATGCGCGGCTGATTCGCCTGCAATGGGAGCCCGGTTACCCCGCCTTCCGTGCCGATCTCTCGGCGCCCTCGGGCAAGGCGGTCATCGCCGCCGCCTCGAAGGCCGCGCACGGCTCGGTGGTGATCATGCCCATGATGGGAGGCAGCGTTCCGCTCTACGAGATCGCCGAGATCGTCCGGGTCCCGGTGATCGGGCTGCCCATCGCGAACCACGACAACAACCAGCATGCCGCCAACGAGAACCTGCGGCTGCAGAATCTCTGGGACGGCATCGACGCGTACGCGGCCATGCTGTCCGAGCTCCGGTGGTGATGCGATGAGATCGAGAGCCGCCCGCGTGTTCCGCGGCGTGTGCGCGTCCATCGGCGTCATTGTGCTGTTGCTGCTGCTCGCGCTGTGGCGTTGGCCCCCCGACCTGCTGCGCGTCGCCGCGAGCTACGCCGCCAAGATCGTCTGCTCCAACGTATTCCTCGCCGGCCGCGATCCCGACGACGTCCTGGTCACGGATGTGGAAGCGCCGGGGCTCGCCGTCATGCGGCTCATGCGGGTGTCCGTCGATCGGGACCACGGTTTGGTGCGCGCCGGGCTGCTCGGCTTCATCGGCAAGGGCCTCGCCGTCTATCGGCCGGCCCAGGGCTGCACCGTCCTCGCCGACGGCGACCTCTCCGCCGCTGTGCCTCCCGCCAAGGCCCCGCCCGCGGACACTTCCGCGAGCCCGCCATCCGCGGCCAGTGCTCCCGCGAGTGCCCCGTCCGCCGGCACCGCGGCGCTCTGGCCCGAGGGCGACGCGGTCGAGACCCGCCCCGACCTCGATCGCCTGCTCCACCAGAGGACCGCGGGACCCGGCATTCGCGCCATCGTCGTGGTCGACCACGGGCGCATCGTTGCCGAGCGCTACGGATTCGCGGTCGACGTCAACACGCCGCTCCTCGGCTGGTCGATGACCAAGACCGTGATCGCCGGGCTTGTCGGCACGCTCGTTCACCAGCGCAAGCTCACGCTCGAGCAATCCGCCGGCTGGCCGGCGGGCGACGCCCGCGGCAAGATCCGGATCGCGGACCTTCTTGGAATGTCCAGCGGCCTGCGGTTCAACGAAGGGTACGGCACGGTGTCGGACATCACGCGCATGCTTTACCTCGAGCCCGACATGGCGAGGTTCGCGCGAGATCAACCGCTCGAGCACCCGGTCGGCTCGTTCTGGAGCTACTCGAGCGGCACCGCCAACATCCTGTCGCGCATCGTGCAGGACGCGTCGGGCTCGGGCTCGACCTACGCCCGTGAGGCCCTGTTCGATCCGCTCGGCATGAAGAGCGCGGTCATCGAGCTCGACGAGCGCGGCACGATGGTCGGTTCCTCGTACATGTACGCGACCGCCCACGACTGGGTGAGATACGGGCAGTTCCTGCTGCAGAGCGGAGTTTGGCAGGGCCGCGCGCTGCTGCCGCCGGGCTACGTCGACATGATGGCGACGCCGGTCGCCGCCTCCGGCGGTCAATACGGGCAGGGCCTCGCGTGGAAGTGGGCGAAGGACGCCGTCGAGCCCGGCAAGAATCCGGACGCCGCGTACGGAATCCCCCCGGACACGTTCTGGGCGCTCGGTCACGACGGCCAGAGCATGGCCGTCATTCGCTCGCGCCAGTTGGTGGTCCTGCGCATGGGCCTCACGCCCGCGCGCTACCGCTACGTGCCCGAGCCGCTGGTCAAGTCGATCCTCGACGCCACCCAATGAGCCCGAGCCCAGCCTCGAGAAAATATCGGCGGCGCGTTGCTGAGCGATGGAGGATGGGCTCGATCATGCGCATCGCCAAAGATCATTCTCGGGCGTAGCGTTTCACCAGCTCGAAGAGAAAATCCCGTCCGTCATACAGCGACCGCACGGCAATGCGCTCGTTGAGCCCGTGGATGTTGCCGAGATTCGGCTCCACGAACATGCCCGAGATGCCGTAGGTCGGAATCCCCGCGTGCGCCAGATAGATGGCGTCCGTACCGGCCGATTGCAGCACCGGCACGACTTGGATGCCGGGGTAGATCTGCCGCGTCACCGCCTCGATGGGCTTCATGACGGCCGGCGTGAGCGGCGGCGGGACGACCTCGGGATCGGACGGCAGCACCGTGGTCACCGCGATCTCGGGATCGTCGACGATGCGCTCCAGTGCCTTGCGGATATCTTCGACCGGGACGCCGGGGAAAATGCGGCAATTGACGTTGGCCCGCGCGCGCTGGGGAAGGGCATTGGTGGCATGGCCTCCGTTCATCATCGTCGCGACGCAGGTGGTGCGCAGCATCGCATTGAGGCGGGGATCCTCGGCGATGACCGAGGCCGCGTGCGCATCCTCGGGGTTCGCGGCCAATGCCTTCATGGCGCCTCCCAGCTCGCCCCCGACGATGCCCGCCATGCGGCTGAAGTAGGTGCGCGTCGTCGCATTCATCTGCACCGGAAACTCGTAGCTGCCGAGCCGCGTCATTCCGGCGGCCAGGTGATAGATGGCATTGTTCGGGAGCGGCCGCGAGCTGTGCCCGCCCGGATTGGTGACCTCCAGCTGGTAGTCCTGATCGGTCTTCTCCCCCGCCTCGATCTCCATCACCACGCGATGGCCCTGCGAATCCAGCACACCATAGGCGAATTCGTTGAGCGCGAGCTCGGCATCGATCAGCGGGCGCTCGTGCTCGGTCAGGTACTCCGCGCCGTTGAACTGCGCGCCGGCCTCCTCGCCGCAGGTGAGCGCCATCTTTACGGTTCGCTTGAGCCGCCGGCCCTGGCGCAGCCGGATCATGGTGTCCACCCACACCGCCGCCATGGACTTGTCATCGAACGTGCCGCGGCCGTAGAAGTAACCGCCCTCCTCGATCAGCTTGAAGGGGTCGCGTGTCCAGTCCTCGCGCCGGGCCTCGACCACATCGAGGTGCGCGAGCAGCAGGATCGCCTTGGCGTTTCGATCGGTGCCCGGCAGGACCGCGACCAGCCCGCCGTCCTTGGGATGCTCGGCAACGGCGAACGGATGCAGCTCGGCGTCGGCGTATCCCGCCGCGCGCAGCCGCGCCTCCATTCTCTGCGAGGCGAGCGTGCAGCTGCCCACCGAGTGGCTGGTGTTGGTCTCGACCAGCTCCCGGAATATCTCCCGGAACGCGAGCTGATCCGGGCGCGGCGCCGTCGCGTCCGCCGACGCATTCGCGGCCCCGCTGCCGCCCGTGCCCGCCGCGGCATCATTCGCAGACCCGCCGCCGGCCGCGCCCGCCGCGAGCGAAACCGCCGCCATCAAGGTTGCCGTCGTCGCCCAGAGAAGTGTCTTCATGTTTGCTTGCGTCGCTTCAGCCAGAGATATACGGGCACGCAGAGTACCAGGAGACCGCCCGCGCGCAGCGCCGCCGCCTGATCCGCGGCGATCGCGGCGATCCACAGGGCGAAGCAGCCCAAGAGCACGATGGCGGTCGTGAGCGGGTAGCCCCACGCGCGATACGGACGCGGCAGCGACGGCTCCCGCCACCTGAGCGTGAACAAGGCGGCGTGACACGAGATGTACAGAAGCAGGAACGCCACGGCGGCGATGGCCACGATCTGCTCGAACGAGCCCAGCATCGACAGCAGGGCCGCCGCCACCGCGGTCACGCCGAGCGCGACGCGCGGCGTGCCGCTGCGGCTGACGAGCGCGGCCTTCTGCGTGAAAAATCCGTCGCGTCCGATGGCGAACAGGATGCGCGGCGTCATGAGCAGCGTCGCGTTCACCAGGCTCAAGACCACCGTGAGCGAGATCACCGTCACGAGCGTGCGGCCGCCATGCGGCATCACCACGCTGGCCGCGTCCGCGGCCGGCAGCCTGGAGGCGGCCAACACCGGGATGGGCAGGACTCGGAGGATCGCGACGTTGACCAGCACGTAGATCGCCGCGACCAGCACCGCGCCGCCGATCATCGCGCGCGGCAGCGTGCGCGCAGGGTCGGTGGACTCCTCCGCCGTGTAGATCGCCGAATACCAGCCATCGTAGGAGACGAACACGTTGCGCAGCGCCGTCACCACCACGGCCAGCATCCCGAGCGACAGCAGCGGCAGATTCACCGCCGATCCTGCCGGCGGCACGCCGCCGCCGCCGATGTCGGCCGAGGTGAAGCAGCCGGCCACGAGTGAGAGCAGCATGAGCGCGGTGGTCAGGCTGATGAGATTGGTCGCCCTGCTGCCGATCTTGAGGCCGAGCCAATGCACCGTGGTGAAGGCCGCGAGCGTCGCGAGCGCCACCCACTTCGGCGCGCCGGCCACGGCCGGCACCAGCTGTCCCAGGAACAACGCCGCCGTCAAGGCCGCGTACGACAGGGCGCACACCTGGTTCAGCCAATCGATCCAGCCCACGACGAATCCAAGTCCGCCGCCGAAGGCGCGCTTGGCGTAGACATAGAACCCGCCTGCCTGCGGCAGCATGGCCGCGAGCTCGGCGACCGATACCGCGCCGAGCAGCGCCCACAGGCCCCCGAGGATCCAGAACAGCACGATCAGGCGCGAGTCGCCGAGCGCCACCGCCAGCGTGCCGGGCAGCACCAGGATCCCGGTGCCGGCCGTCCCTCCGAAGACGATGGCAAGTCCAAAGCCGAGGCCGAGAATCCGGGAAAGGGGCCGCGCGGCCTCGCTCATTATGTTCGCTGTCTCACTGAGGTGACCCGGGAAGCTTGCGGGAGAGCGTGGGCGACCGCAACCGCCCACTCATCCATCATGGTTGCAAAGGCCGCCGGCTGCAGAAACGCCTCGACGAATGACTCCGCATCCGCATTGAGCGGCGTCAACGTATAGGTGACGGTGACATCCGTGCCGCCGGCCTCGGCCTCGACACAGCGGACGTCGACCAGGCCGATGCTCGACCCCTCGGCCAGCCGCGCATAGCTCGCGCGACCCTCGGCCGGGCGGAAGTCGACCACGATCCAGGTGGTGACGGTGCCGCGGTCGTTGCGCGTGCGAAATGCGCTGCCGCGCTCCTCGCCGCCGCTCAGGATCTCGGGGTCCCAGCCCTTCGCCCAGCGGCGCTCTCCCTCCGCGGTGAACAGCGGCATCACCACGGCGAGCGGCGCCGGCAGGCGAAAGGTTCCGGTTTGCGAGCGGGGTTTGCGGTTCACGGCGATCTCCAGTCTCGAGTCCAAGCGGCGCGGCACCATTGCCGTGCCCGCAGGCGTTCGCGGCGGCGCGCATGGTGCCTGCACACGAGGTTCGGTACAAGCGCCGCCTCCCGTCAGGCGCCCGCGCGACCACTCCTTTGGTACAAGCGCCGCGGCACCGATAAGATGGCGGCGTGGCCCGCCGACCGCGGGCGCCCATCAATCGGCGGGGATGCATTCAGCGTGACGACCTTTCTCCTGACCTTCGGGGCTCTGTTCTCGATCGTGAACCCGCTGTCCGGTGCCTTCATATTTTTCGGCGCCACGCGCGAGCTCGATCCCAAGGTCCGCTCGGCGGTCTCGCGCTGGGTGTCGATCTACGCGTTCTGCATCGTCGCGGCATCGCTTTACGTGGGTGCCTACGTGCTCAGCTTCTTCGGCATCTCCATCCCGGTGCTGCGCGTGGCGGGCGGCATCGTGGTCGCCATGTCCGGCTGGAAAATGCTCAACGCGCCCGATGCGACCGAGCAGCGGCGCAGCGAGACGCCGAGTCCCCGGACCGTCGACGTGTCGGCCAGCCGCCTCGCGTTCTATCCGCTCACCATGCCGCTGACCACCGGTCCCGGCACCATCTCGGTGGCCATATCCTTGGGCGCCGGCCGGCCCGGCGGCCTCCGCGCCATCGCCTTTTTCATCGAGACGCTCGGCGCGGTCCTGCTGCTCGCCCTCCTGGTCTACGGCTTCTACCGAAACTCGGCGCGGCTCGCGGCGCTCATGGGCGCGACCGGCACGTCCATCGTCGTGCGGCTATCCGCATTCCTCTTGGTATGCATCGGCATACAGGTGCTCTGGAACGGCGCGGCCGAGCTGCTCGGCACCCTGCCCCTCGGCGGCGCCGCCACCACCTGACCCGGCGTGCGGCTCGGTCACGCCCGGGCCCGCCCGTCCGTCAGCGCGCCACCGGCGCCCCGCCGTTGACGTAGATGACGCCTTCCTTCATGACCAGCACCGGATGCTCCGTGGTCTTCATGTCGGTGAGCGGATTGCCGGCCACCGCCACGACGTCGGCGGACTTGCCCACCGCGAGCGTGCCGACCTGGTCCGCCACCCCCAGAAGATCGGCGCCGCCGGCGGTGCCCGCCATCAGCACCTGAGCGGCCGGCAGCCCGTTCTTCTCCATCAGCGAGAACTCGCGCGCATTCAGTCCGTGCGGCTCGACCCCGGCGTCGGTCCCCATGGCGAACGGCACGCCGATCTTCACCGCGTGCTGGAACATCTGCTGCGCCTGGGCTGCCGCGGCGCGCGCCTTCTCCGCGATCGAGGGCGGGAACTTGTCGAGCGACTGCCCCACCCAGACGCCCGCGAACAGCGTGGCCACCAGGTACACATGCTTCTTCTTCATCTCGAGCAGCGTGTCATCCTGCAGGAAGGTGCCGTGCTCGATGGAGTCGACGCCCGCGGCGATCGCCATCTTCGCGGCGCGGTCGCCGTGGCAATGCGCCGCGACCTTGCGCTTCCACGTATGCGCCTCGGACACGATGGCGTTCATTTCTTCCTGCGTCAGCTCGGGCGCATCGACCGGGTCTCCGAGCGACAGCACGCCGCCCGAGGGCATGAACTTGATGACGTCGGCGCCGTACTTGATCTGGTAGCGCACGGCCGCGCGGCACTGGTCCGGCCCGTTGCAGACGCCCTTGATCGGTCCCGCCACCGCGATCCGGTCCGGCGGATACGGCGCTTGATCGGCATGGCCGGCGGTGCCGCCCACCGCGTAGTTCGCGACCAGCATGCGCGGGCCCGGGATGACGCCCGCCTTGATGGCGTTGCGCAGCCCGAGCGCGATGTAATCTTCCGAGCCCACGTCGCGCACCGTGGTGATGCCGGCCTCGAGCGTCGCCTTCGCGTAGTGCGCGCCGTAGAGCGCCTGCTCGGCGGGGAACCGCATGATGTCCTGGAAGAAGTCCAAGTACCAGTTGCCGCTGGCCTCCTGGCCCAGATGCACGTGCGCATCGATGAAGCCCGGAAGGAGCGTGGCATCGCCGAGGTCGATGACCTTGGCGCCGGAGGGCGTCGCGGCGTCGCTTCCGACGGCGGTGATCTTGCCGCCTTCGACCACGACGACCCCGTGGTCGCTGAGCTTGCCCGAGACCGAGTCGAACAGATGCGCGGCCTTGAGCACGATCGGCGGCCCGGCCTGCGTTCCATCGGCGCCGGCCGTGGTGGCGAGGAAAAGCGCCGCGATCGCGGCCGTACTTGTACCCGTGAGCTTGCTCTGCTTCATGACATCCCCTGCGTCGGCTTGTGGTTTTGGAGGCCGCCTACTCTAGCGCCTTCTCAATCCCGCCGGTATCAGCACCAGCCCGAGCACCTCGAACAGCCCGTGCGCCACCAGCGCCATGAGCGCCGCCGGGATGGCGCCCGTGAGGATGGTGGGCATGTCGTTCAAGGCGAGGCCGGACACGATCGGCGCGCCGTAGCCGCCCGCGCCGACCAGCGCGGCAAGCGTCGCGGTTCCGATGCTGACGATGGTGGCGGTCTTGATCCCCGCCAGGAGAGTGGGGCTCGCGAGCGGCAGCACCACGCGCAGCAGCACCTGCCGCGGCGTCAACCCGAAAGCACGCGCGTTCTCGATGTGCGTCGGATTGATGGTGCGGATTCCGGTGAAGGTGTTGAGCACCACGGGCAGCAGGCTGTACAAACACAGCGCCGCCAGCGCGGGCTTGGTCCCCACGCCGAACACCGGAATGAGGAAGCAGAGCAGCGCGAGCGAGGGGACGGTCTGGATCAGCGCGCTCAGCAGGAGAATGGCCTGTCCCGCCGCATGGAAGCGCACCGCCATGACGCCGAGCGGAATGCCGACCACGACGGAGAAGAGCAGCGACACGCCCACGAGCCAGAGGTGCTCGCGCGTACGGTGCAGGACGCCGATCATGGTGTCCTCCGTCTTCGGCGTCGCTGACGCGCCCAGGAACTCCGCGGCGATGGATCTGAATCCCACCTTGTCGATGTCGGCCTTCGCGTTCATGCCGAGCATGGCGGACTCGCTGATCCGGCCCTCGAGGCCGCGCAACGCCTGCCACTCGCGCGGGTGCTCGTCGACGAAGGATTTGCGCGCCACCCACACCGCCTTGTAGACGGGAAAATAATTGTGGTCGTCCTGGAGCAGCTGCAGCCCCAGCTTCTTGATCTTGGCGTCGGTCGAGTACACGTCGATCAGGTTCACCGCGTTCTGATCGATGGCCTGGTAGCTCAGCGTGTGCTCCATGCGCTTGACCTTCTGCGGATTGAAGTCGAGCTGATAGCTCTTCACCAGCCCGGGATATCCGTCCTTGCGATCCATGAACTCGTAGCTGAAGCCGGCGGTCACGTCCGACTGGA
Organism: Steroidobacteraceae bacterium; assembly: GCA_036268215.1. Classification (GTDB taxonomy): domain Bacteria; phylum Pseudomonadota; class Gammaproteobacteria; order Steroidobacterales; family Steroidobacteraceae; genus Bog-1198. The sequence continues at coordinate 45,608 of DATAUO010000140.1, read as the reverse complement.
TCGTCCTCAGGTCTCCGATGGTGCGCAGGTGGTGCTCGCCCGCGAAGCCCTCCTTCACCGCGAGCGCATAGGTATCGTTGAAGCCGAGCGAGTCCGATATGGTCAGTCCCAGCCCCCCGAGCGCCGTGCGGATCTCATCGAGCGACTTGAGCTCGGGGCGCTTCAAGATCGCCTCGGCCAGCGTGCCGGAATAATCCGGATACACGTCGATCGCGCCGCTCTTGAGCGCCTCGAACAGGATTCCCGTGCTGCCCATGCCGAGCTTGCGGGTCACCGGCGTGTGCGTCTCGGTCTCGACCGCCTCGGCGCCGATCTCGGCGAGCACGTAGCTCTCGGTGAAGATCTTGCCGCCGATCACCACGCCATCCGCCGCCCGCGCCATCGGTGCCGGCAATACCGCGAGCGCCAGCAGCACCGTCACCGCCCGCAGCCCGCGTTTCATTGCAGCTCCGCCGCATCCGGCACGCTGCGCTGCGCGTTGACGAACTGGGTCACGAACGGCGTCGCCGGATTCTTGATGAAGTCGCGGTACGTGCCGGACTGCAGGATCTTGCCCTCGCTCAGCATGGTGATCTGCTCGGCGAGGTACACCGCCTCGCCGAGATCGTGCGTCACGAGCAGCACGGTCTTGTCCAGGCGCCGGAAGATCGACTTCAGCTCCTGCTGCAGGCTGCTCCGGATCAACGGGTCCAAGGCGGCCATCGGCTCATCCAGCAGCATCACCGCGGGATCCATCATCGCCGCGCGCATGATCGACACCCGCTGCTTCTGTCCGCCGCTCATCTGGCGCGGAAACTGCGACAGGATGTCGGCGTCGAGATCGACCACCTTGCGCAGCTCCTCGACACGGGCGTCGATCCGCGCCCTGCTCCAGCCGCGCATTCTCGCGATCAGCGCGACATTGTTCCGGCCGCTGATGTGCGGGAACAGGCCGCCGTCCTGCGGAACGTAGCCGATGCGATCCGCCCACTCGACCTGCGTGAACGAGAGCAGCGCCTGGCCGTTGATCTTGACGTAGCCGCGATCGAACGGAATCAGCCCCAGGGTGATCCTGAGGAGCGTGGTCTTGCCCGAGCCGCTCGAGCCGATGAGCGCGTGCGTCGCCCCCTTCGGAACGGTGAGGTTCACGTCGGAGAGGACCAGCCGTCCCTCGAAGGTCTTGGAGATGTTCTGTAGCTCGAGCACGTCGTCCGCCGGTCCCAGTTGACTGCTAGCCTATACCGGCGATACGGTCGAGTCGCGATCATTACGCAGATCCGCCGCCGGCCTCGGGCCGGAGCGGGGTTTGTAAAACTGACAATCAACGGGAGAATGCATGGATCTCGGGATACGGGGCCGAACCGCCATCGTGTGCGCGTCGAGTCAAGGGCTTGGAAAGGCTTGCGCCCGCGCGCTTGCGGAGGCCGGGGTGTCCCTGGTCATCAACGGCCGGAACCGCGCGCTGCTCGACGAGACCGCCGTCGAGATCCGCCAGCACACCGGCGTCGAGGTCACCCCCGTGGTCGCCGACGTGTCGACCTCCGAAGGCCACGCCGCCCTGCTCGCCGCCTGCCCGAGCCCTGACATACTGATCAACAACAACGGCGGACCGCCGTTCCGCGACTATCACGTGCTGGATCGGCAGGCCATGCTGACCGGCGTCACCATGAACATGATCACGCCGATCGAGCTGATCCAGAAGGTGATCGACCCCATGATCGCGCGCGGGTTCGGGCGCATCGTCAACATCACCTCCATCAGCGTGAAGATGCCGGTTCCGGGCCTCGACCTGTCGAGCGGCGCGCGCGCCGGACTCACCGCGTTCCTCGCCGGCGTCGCCCGCAAGGTCGCCGACAAGAACGTCACCATCAACAACCTGTTGCCGGGAAGCTTCGACACCCCGCGCCTGCAGAGCGGCTTCAAGGCCGGCGCGGAGCGCAGCGGGCGATCGCCGGAGCAGCTCGCCGCGGAAGCGCGCGCCGAGATTCCGGCGAAGCGCTTCGGCACCCCTCGGGAATTCGGCGCGACCTGCGCCTTCATGTGCAGCGTCCACGCGGCCTACCTGACCGGCCAGAACATCCTGCTCGACGGCGGCGCGTACCCGGCCGTCTTTTGAGCTGCCCCCGGGCACCCATCAAGGAGCGACCATGATCTTGGAACGGATCCTCGTCCTCGCTCTCCTCGAGATCGGCGCCGGCCTGGCGCTGGCACCCGCGGCATCCGCTGCGGCCGCGGCCGGCGCGGACCTCCCGGACACGCCGCGATCGAGCGTGACCGACACCTACCACGGCGTCGCGGTCGAGGATCCCTATCGCTGGCTCGAGAATTCGGCCGACCCGAAAGTGCATGCCTGGAGCGAGGCGCAGGATCGACGCACCCGCAAGTACCTCGACGCCCTGCCGCAGCGCGCCCCGATCTACGATCGGCTGTTCAAGCAGATCTCGGCGACATCGAGCTCCTACTACGGCATGCAGGCGGTGGACGGCCGGTTCTTCGCGCTCTACAACCAGCCGCCGAAGCAGCAGCCGATGATCGCGCTGCTCGCGAATGACGCGGATCCCGCGCACGCAAGGGTCATCGTCGATCCCAACGCCATGAACCCCAAGGGCACGACCGCCATCGACTGGTTCGTGCCCTCGCCGGACGCCAAGCTCGTGGCCGTGTCGCTCTCCGAGAACGGCAGCGAGGACGGGACCGTGCATGTCTTCGACGTGGCCACCGGCAAGGAGTCGGGTGAGGCGATTCCGCGGGTGCAGTTCCCGACCGGCGGCGGCAGTCTTGCCTGGCGCGCCGACAGCAGGGGTTTCTGGTACACGCGCTATCCCGGTCCGGACCGGCCGAAAGAGGAGCAACACTTCTTTCAGAAGGTGTACTTCCACGCGCTCGGCGCGGACGCGGCGAAGGACGGCTACACCCTCGGCAGCGGGCTCCCCAAGGTCGCGGAGATCGTCCTCGAGAATCGCTTCGATCGCTCGCTGATCATGGCCTCGGTCGCGAACGGCGACGGCGGCGAGTTCGAGCACTTCGCGATCGCGCAGGACGGCGCGGTACACCAGATCACACACTTCGAGGATCGGGTGGTGGGCGCGACCGCCGGCGCCGACGGCGCGATTTATTTGATCTCGCGCAAGCATGCGCCGCGCGGCAAGCTCTTGAAGCTCGAGCCGGGCATTTGGGACATCAAGCAGGCAGCGGTGCTGGTGCCGGAAGGCGACGCCTCCATGTTGACGGCCGGACAGGAAGGCGGCGACCCCATCGCGGTCACCGCGGATGCGGTCTACGTGCGCGAGATCACCGGAGGCCCGTCGCGGGTGGCGATCTACGATCACGCCGGCAAGTCCCGCGGCACGCTGCCGTTGCCGAAGATAGCGACCGTCGACGAGGCGGTGCCCTTGAGCGACGGGAGCCTGCTGTTCTCGGTCGCCACCTATCTGAGACCCCCCTACATCGCTCGCTACGACGAGCGCTCCGGCAAGGTCGCCGAGACCCCGCTCGCGCAGACGAGCCCGGTCTCGTTCGCCGACACGGAGGTGGTGCGCGCGTTCGCGAAATCCAAGGACGGGACGTCGATCCCGCTCAACATCGTGCGGCGCAAGGGCGCGCCGCGAGGCAGCGGCACGCCGCTGCTGCTCTACGGGTACGGCGGCTACGGGCTCAGTCTCACGCCGGAGTTCCTCGGCGCCTACACCCGCCTCTGGCTCGATGCCGGCGGCGTCTACGTCATCGCAAACCTGCGCGGCGGCGGCGAGTTCGGCGAGACCTGGCACGAGCAGGGCGCGCTGACCCACAAGCAGAACGTCTTCGACGACTTCATCGCGAGCGCCGAATATCTGATGGCGCAGGGTTACACCGATCGCAAGCACCTCGCCATCCTGGGCGGCAGCAACGGCGGCCTGCTCATGGGCGCCGCCTTCACCCAGCGCCCCGAGCTGTTCCGCGCCGTGGTCTCGCTGGTCGGCATCTACGACATGATGCGCGTCGAGCTCGACCCCAACGGAGCGTTCAACACCACCGAGTACGGCTCCGTCAAGGATGCCAAGCAATTCGCCGCGCTGCGCGCCTATTCGCCGTATCACCACGTCCAGGACGGCACGGCGTATCCCGCGATCTTCATGGCCACGGGCGAGACCGACGGGCGCGTGAATCCGGCGCATTCCCGCAAGATGATCGCGCGGCTGCAGGCCGCGAGCAGCTCCGGACTGCCGATCTACCTCAGCATCAATTCGCACGCCGGCCACGGCATCGGCAGCGCGCTCTCGATCCGGGTGAATCAGGCGTCGGACTACTACGCGTTCCTGTTCGATCAGCTCGGCATGGCCGTGCCCCGCTGATGCGGAGCGTGCGACCCTCGCATCGGATCCGATCTTGATCTCGGCATGGCCGATTCGGCCGCTCGGCTCCGTCAAACGAAAGGGCGCCCCACCGGGCGCAGGTCGTGCCGATACGCCCAGGCGCTCGCGGCGGTTCCCGGCAGCAAGCCGACGGTGCTGGACGCGTTCGCCTGCACCGAGGGAACGCCGATCGAGATCAACGCCGGCAACGTCACGAATGAGCCGCCGCCGGTGCGCCGGTCCTCGACAATCGCAGCATGATGAGCGCCGCGATCACATCCCCCGCCGCGCCCGCGAGGATCGGCAGCGTGTAGCTGCCGCTCCAATCGAAGGCGAACCCGGCCGCCGTGGGGGCGATCAGCGTGCCGAATGCGATGCTGGTGTAGAGCACGCCGATGATGGCGCTCACGTGGCGTCCGCCGAAGTAGTCCATGGTCAGCGCCGGCAGGACGGCGACGAAGCCGCCGTAGAACACGCCGTAGCCGAGTGCGAATGCCGCGAGCTCCCAATAGCGCGTCGACCCGGCCCACGCCAGCAAGCCGAGCGCCATGCCGGCGAACATCACGATGAGGGCGAGGCCGCGCCCGAGCTTGTCCGCGATGCCGCCGAGAAAGAAGCGCCCGCCGGTGCTGCCGATACCCATGGCCGCGAGCAGCAGCGCCGCCGAGGTCTCCCCGATGCCGTGATCGATGGCATAGGGCACGAGATGAACGAAGGGCACGAACATGCCGAACGAGCTGACCAGGCAGGCGGCGTAGAGCAGCACGAAGCGCCGCGACCTCACCACTTCCCCGACCGTACCCGCCGCGGCGGCCGGCGCGGGGGCAGCCGGGCCCGGCGGATCGCCGTCCGGCGCCAGCCCGCGCGCGCGCGGGTCGTTCTCGACCAGAAGCGAGGCCGCGATACCGGCCATGCCGGCGGTCGCGCCCAAAACCAGGTACGCATGGCGCCAGCCGATCGCGGCGATCAGATACGCGGCGAGCGGCGGGAATATCAGGGTGCCCACGCCGATGCCGCTGACCGCGAGTCCCGAGGCAAATCCGCGCCGCCTGACGAACCAGCGTTGCACCGCCCCCACCGCGGGCACGTAGGCCGTGCCGATGCCGAGGCCCACGCCGAGCCCGTAGCAGAGATACACCTCGATCAACGTGCGCGCCCAGGCGGCGGCGCAGATGCCGCCGCCGATGAGCGCCATGCCGGTCACGCACAGCGGCCGCGATCCAAAGCGGTCCGCGAGCGGCCCGCTCACGAGGCCCAGCGCGAAATACAAAAAGCCGGCGAGCGAGAACACCAGCGACACGGAGCCGCGCGAGGCCGCGAAATCCCGCTGCAGCGAGGGCACGAAGGCGCTGAACGTGTACGCGCTGCCGAACCCGACGCAGGTCACGACGAAGGCCGCGGCAACCACGTACCAGCCGTGGAACACTCGACGGTTCACCCGACGTTTGCCTACTGCGGCCAGAACGCGCCCGCGGCGCCCGGCGCGTCCGAGGCGGCGTTCATGAGGTCGGTGACCCGCGAATCCAGGGCTCCGCCGCGCCCCGGGCAGCCAAGCCCGCCCGCGCCACCCCTTTGATTGTCATGAAACTCCTTCGTCCGCGGGCCATGCCGCATCGTGCGGCGCAAATTCTACGGTAAAATCAGCGCCTGGGCGTGGTCCTTGGGGAACCTCTGGATTCCCTCCATATCCAACGAGATCGCCATCCTTCGTCGACACGATCACTGAGGTTTCGAGCACGATGAATCAAAAGCCTTCGACGCTGCAGACGCCGCGTCCGGCCTCCGTCGAATCCGATGCAGCCTTGCGCGCGGCGCGCGAGACGGTGCTGCAAAACTCCGTCTGGATCCAGCCGCTGCAGCTCGAGATGGGGCGCGTCATCGTGGGGCAGCGGCACCTCTTGGATCGGCTGCTCATCGCGCTGCTCACCAACGGGCATGTGCTCCTGGAGGGCGTGCCCGGTCTCGCCAAGACACTCGCGCTCAAGACCCTGGCCGCGGCGGTCGACGTCAATTTCAAGCGGCTTCAGTTCACGCCCGACATGCTCCCGGCCGACATCGTGGGCACGATGATCTATAGCCCGCAGGACGGCGTGTTCCGCACCAAGCACGGCCCCATCTTCAGCAATCTCATCCTCGCCGACGAGATCAATCGAGCCCCGGCCAAGGTGCAGAGCGCGCTGCTCGAGGCCATGCAGGAGCGCCAGGTCACGATCGGCGACGAGACGTACGCGCTGCCGAATCCCTTCCTGGTGCTGGCGACGCAGAATCCGCTGGAGCAGGAAGGAACCTACCCGCTCCCCGAGGCGCAGATCGACCGCTTCATGATGAAGGTCCTGGTCACGTATCCGAATCGCGCCGAGGAGCGCGCGATCCTCGATGCCATGGCGACCTCCGAGCCCTTGCCGAGCGTCCGTCCGGTCGTCTCGGCCGAGCAGATCCTCGCCGCGCGGCACGTGGTCAATTCCCTCTACGTCGACGACAAGATCCGCAACTACATCGTGGACCTCGTGCTCGCGACGCGTCCGCCTGCCGCCGCCAATCTCAAGCTCGACGGCTACATCCAGACCGGCGCCTCGCCGCGCGCGACCATCAATCTGACGCTGGCCGCCCGCGCGATCGCTTTCTTGAGCGGCCGCCACTACGTGACGCCGCAGGACGTGAAGAGCGTGGCGCTCGACGTGCTGCGCCATCGCGTGTCGGTCACCTACGAGGCGGAAGCGGAGAACATCAGCTCCGAGGACGTGATCCACAAGATTCTCGAGACCTTGCCGGTGCCCTGACTCCATGCCCGAGGAGACCCCATCGAAGAAGACCATGATGAGCGGCATGCGGCACCTCGAGATCCGCACGCGCCGCATGGTCAACGACAGCCTCGCGGGCGACTACCATTCCGTGTTCAAGGGGCGCGGAATGGATTTCGACGAGGTGCGCGAGTACACGCCGGGCGATGAGATCCGCACCATCGACTGGAACGTGACCGCGCGCGCCGGACGCCCGTTCGTCAAGAAGTTCACCGAGGAGCGCGAGCTCACCATCCTGCTCCTGGTCGACATCAGCGCGTCCGGGAATTTCGGGTCCGCGCCCCTGAGCAAGCGCGATCTCGCGGCCGAGCTCGCGAGCCTGCTGGCGTTCTCCGCGATCCGCAACAGCGACAAGGTGGGCCTGCTGCTCTACACGGACCGCATCGAGCGCTATCTGCCGCCGCGCAAGGGCCGCCGGCACGTGTTGCGCGTGGTGCGCGACATCCTCTATCACGCGCCCGAGGGCCGCGGCACCGACAGCGTCAAGGCGCTCGACGTGGTCAACCACGTCCTGCATCGCCGCGCCATCGTGTTCCTGATCTCGGATTTTCAATCGCCCGGCGACCCCGCGCGCGCGCGCGAAGCTCTGCGCCGCGCCATGCGCCAGACCAACCGGCGGCACGACCTCATCGCGGTTCATATTCGCGATGCCCGGGAGAAAGAGCTGCCGAACGTCGGCATCGTCGCGCTCGAGGATGCGGAGTCCGGCGAGGTGATCGAGATCGACACGGCCAATCCGGCCGTGCGCAAGCGCTTTGCCCAGCTTGCCGCGGAGCGCGCCCGGCGGTTGGCGGGCGATTTCCGCTCCGAGGGCGTCGACACGCTCGAGCTCGACACGGGCTCGCCGTACATGGCTCCGCTGCAGCGCTTCTTCAAGACGCGGGAGCGGAGGCGGCCGTGACGGCGGCCCGCTGGCTCGCGCGCGCCCTGGGCGCCACGCTCCCGGCCGCCCTCGCGCGGGCCGACGACATTCGCGACATCCGCGGCCCCAAGGCCGAATTTCCGCTGTGGCTCGCGCTCGCCATTGCGGCGATCGTCCTGATCGTCATCGCCGCGGGCTTCGCTCTCTGGCGCCGGTGGCGGAACCGGCCCGCGCGCGCGCTGCTCCCCTTCGAGATCGCGCTCGGACGCCTGGAGGGAATCCGGCCCCTCATGACGCCCTCGACGGTGCGCGAGTACTCCGTCGGCATCTCCGACATCGTGCGCGGCTACATCGAGGCCCGCTTCAGCGTCACCGCGACGCATCTCACCACGGAGGAGTTCCTGCACGGGCTCGTCGGCGAGGGCGGCAGGGACCTGGTCTCCCATCGCGATCTGCTGGCGCACTTCCTCGAGCACTGCGACATGGCCAAGTTCGCCGCGGTGTCGCTGTCCATGCCCATCATGCAGGAGCTGCACGACTCCGCGCACCGCTTCGTGACGGAGACGTCGAAGAGCCTCCCGCCCGCCGCGCAAGCCGGTGCCGCCGCGCAGACGGCCGCCTCATGATTCGCTTCCTGCAACCCGAGCTTCTCTGGCTGCTGGCCTTGCTGCCCGTGGTCATGCTGCTGCGGGGCCGGCGCGGCGCGATCGCCGCCATCGAGTACTCGGACGTGAGCGTCGTGCGCGAGCTCGCGCGGACCAGCCGCACCCGGCTCGGCAACTGGCTGTGGATGCTTCCCCTGCTCGCGGCCGCGCTGATGATCGTCGGCCTGGCCCGTCCCCAGCGGGGCCACAGCCGCACCGAGGTGACGTTCAACGGCATCGACATCGTGCTCGCGCTCGACGTCTCGGGTTCCATGCAGGCGCTGGATTTCCGCATCGACGGACGCCGCGTCAATCGCATCGAGGTGGTCAAGTCCGTGGTGAGCCAGTTCATCGACGATCGGCCGAACGACCGCATCGGTCTGCTCGCCTTTGCCGCGAGGCCTTATTTGATCAGCCCCATCACGCTCGACCACGACTGGCTGATGCAGAGCTTGGAGCGCGTCACCACGGCGGCCGGCGACGAGGACGGGACCGCGATCGGCTCGGCCATCGCCGCGGGCGTCAATCGCCTGCGCACCACGGCGGCCAAGTCCAAGATCGTGATCCTGCTCACGGACGGCATGAACAACACCGGCAAGATCTCCCCGAGCGCGGCCGCGGAGGCCTCGCGGGCCATGGGCGTCAAGATCTATACCATCGGCGTGGGCATACGAGGGCTCGCGCCGATTCCGCTTCGCGATCAAGCCGGCAACGTGCGCGTGATCATGGACAAGGTGGACGTCGACGAGAAGACCTTGCAGATGGTGGCGGACGAGACGGGCGGCAAATTCTACCGGGCCACCGACACCGACTCGCTGCGCGAGATCTACGCCGAGATCAACCGCCTGGAGAAGACCACCCAGAGCGTGCAAAAGTTCGAGCGCTACGACGAGCTCTATGCCTGGGCGCTCATTCCCGCCGCGGGGTTGCTGGCCATCGGCCTGCTCTTGTCGCATACGCGGTTCCGGAGGCTGCCGTGAACTTCGCGCATCCGGCGTGGCTCGTCGTCGCGATCGCCGCGTGTCCGGCGATGCTGTGGATGTGGCGCCGCTACGATCGCCGCCGGCAGCAGGCGCTCGCGCAATTCCTGTCGCCGCACCTGAGCGCGCCCTTGACGCGGACGGTCTCGGCGATGCGCCGGAGGCTCCGGCGCGGATTGCTGCTCGGCGCCGTCGTGCTCGTGTTCGTCACGCTCGCGCAACCGCAGCTCGGATTCCGCTGGGAGCTGGTGAGCCGGCGCGGCATCCAGATCATGTTCGCGATCGACACCTCGCGCAGCATGTCGACTCCGGACGTGCGGCCCACCCGGTTGGCCCGGGCCAAGCTGGCGATCGACGACTTCACGCGCAAACTGGACGGCGATGCCGTCGGTTTGATCGCGTTCGCGGGCGACGCGTACGTGATCTGTCCGGTCACGCTCGATTACGCGGCGTTCCACGAGTCGCTCGATGCCATCGACGTCGGCATCGTCGCGCGCGGCGGCACCAACATCGCGGCGGCCATCCAGGAAGCTCAGGCCGCGCATCGCCGGCGCGCCGCCACCGACAAGATCCTGATCCTGATCACCGACGGCGAGAATCTGGAGGGCGACGCCCTGACGGCCGCCAAGGCGGCCGCGCGCGACGATGGGCTGAAGATCTACACCATCGGCGTCGGCACGAGCCAGGGCGACCTGATTCCGCTCGGGCCGACGGCGAGCAGCGGCTTCCTCAAGGACGAGGATGGCAACTTCGTGAAGTCGCGGCTCGATGAGTCGGGGCTTCAGGCGATCGCCGCGGCGACCGGCGGCCTGTACGCGCCGCTCGGCGCCGAGGGACAGGGCTTCGAAACCTTGTATCAACGCGCACTTGCGCCGCTCCTCAAGCACGATCTGGTCTCGCGCCGGCAGCGGCTGTACATCGAGCGCTTTCAGTGGCCCCTATCGGCGGCGCTCGTGCTGCTGTTGCTGAGCCAGCTCGTCGGCACCCGCCGGCGCTTTGGCCTCCGCAAGCGCAAATCCGCCGCCCCCGCCGGCGTCGCCGCCCTCGCGCTTCTCGGGTCCGTCGTCGCGGCGGCGAACCGCGCACACGCGTCCGCCGATGGCGCCCAGCAGGCCTACGAGCGCGGCGATTTCGCGACCGCCGCGCAAGCGTACGCCGCCGAGGCCAAGCGTGATCCGAGCAAGCCCACGCCCACCTACAATCTCGGCACCGCGCAGTATCGCGCCGGCGATTTCGCGGCGGCCGCGCAGGCGTTTCAGAGCTCGATCAACCGCGCGCCGTCCAATGACGCGAGGCGACTCGCGGAGCAGCAAGACGCCTATTACGATCTCGGCAACACGCTGTATCGGGCAGGACAGCGGACCGAGCAGAGCAACCCGTCGCAGACGCTCGACAATTGGAACGAAGCCGTGAAGGCGTACGACACCGCGCTCGCCATACGGCCGACCGACGCGGACGGCAAGTACAACCGCGACTTCGTCAAGCGCAAGATCGACGAGCTCAAGAAGCAGCAGCAGAACAAGCCGCCGCCGAACCAAAATCAGAACCAAGGCGGCGGAGGTCAGGGCGGCCAGGGACCGCAGAATCAACCGCCTCAAGGTCAACCGCCGCAGGGTCAGCCGCCGAAGAATCCAGGGCAGCCGCCTCCGCAAGGGCAGCCGCCTCCGCAAGGGCAGCCGCCGCAAAATCAGCCGCCCAATTCGGGTCAAAAGCCGCCGCCGCCCGGTCAAAATCAGCAGCCGCCGCCGGGTGGCGGTCAGCCGCCGCAGGGTCAACCACCGCAAGGCCAGCCGCCTCAAGGTCAGCCGCCCCCAGGCGGCTCTCCGCAGAACCAGGGCCAGCCGCCCTCCGCGCAGAATCAGCCCAACCAAGGTCAAAGCCCGCCGCCGGCGCAGAACCCGCAACAGCCGCCGGGCTCGCAGCCACCGAGCCGGACCCCGTCCGGGCAAGGCGCACCGAAGCCCGCGGACGGGCAGCCGCAAGATCAGCCGGCCGGTCAGGCGGGTGCGCAGCGGGTGCCGGGTCAGATGAGTCCCGATGAGGCGCGTCAGCTCCTGGACTCGCAAAAGGGCGACGAGCGCAATGCCCTTGCCATGCCGCGTGCGCGGCAGGGCGGCGAGTCTCCGGAAGACAAGCCGGTGAAGGATTGGTAGCGCGATGAGCGGCACGGTCGCATCGAGTCTGCCGGCACGCCGCCTCGCCGCGGCGAGACTCGCGCTGCTGCTCGCCGCGCTCTTGGCGTGGGCGCCGACGCTGCGAGCTGCCCACCCCTCGGTCGATGCCGTGCTCGAGCCGACGGAGATCGCGCTCGGCGAATCCGCGCGGCTGACCGTGACCATGACGGGCAGCGGCGAGCTCTCCTTGAATCTGCCCACGGTGCCCGGCCTCGAGATGCGCGTGGTCGGCCACTCGCGCCAGATTCAGATCATCAACGGCATTACGCTCGAGAGCACCGCAACCGTCGTACGTGTCACGCCGGAAGCGGCCGGGACGTTCAAGATTCCCGCCTTGAGTCCCGATTCGGCCGCGCTCGTGCTCCGCGTCAACCCGAGCGCCGCGAGCGGCGGCGGGAGCGGCGCTGCTCCCGGGAGCCAGGGGCTGCTGCCGCCGGTCCCCGGCACGAACGGCATCCGCCTGACGCCGGACGCCTCCGCGTTCATGCACGTATCGATACCCAAGCACGAGGTGTACGTCGGCGAGAGCATCCCCGTCGAGATCCAGGTCGGCATGCACGACGGGTTCGTCAACTCGATCAACGGCATTCCGAAACTGAGCAGCAACGACTTCACGCTCAACAATCTCTCGCACCAGCCCGACCGCGGCGGACGGGTGATCGACGGCCAGCCCTTCACCGTGCTCACCTGGCGCAGCATCCTCGCGGCGGTCAAGCCCGGCAAATACTCTCTCACCTTCGAGACTCCGCTGACCGTGCGCATCCGCATGCGCGCGCGAGGCGACTCGATGCTGGAGGACCTGTTCGGGGATCCGTTCATGCAGAACTTCTTCGGCGCCACGGTCGCCAGGGACATCACGGTGACGAGCCCCGAGTGGCCGATCACCGTGCTGCCGCTGCCCACCCAAGGCCAACCGCCCGGTTTCACCGGCGCGGTAGGCGCATTCAAGGTGGCCGCCGACCTGTCATCGACGACCAATACCGCCGGCGATCCGCTGACGCTGCGCATGCATGTGACCGGCGACGGGAACTTCGATCGAGTCGAGAGCACGATGCTGCCGAGCGCCGACCCTTGGAAGACCTACGATCCCAAGGCGGCCTTCAAGGCCCAGGATCCCGTTGGATTCCACGGCGAAAAGACCTTCGAGCAGCCGATCGTCGCATCGAGGTCCGGCAGCCTCACGGTGCCGCCGCTCGCCTTCAGCTACTTCGATCCGGACACCAAGCGCTACGAGACCACGCGCACCGCGCCGCTCGAGGTCAAGGTCGCACCCTCGGCTGCCGAGTCCGCGGCGAGCGGAACGGCGCCGCCCAGCCCGGCCGCGGGCGCGGAGGGGCAGAAACCCGGCCTCCGACCCGACCACGCGCTCGCACAGGCTCGCGTTCGGTCGCTCACGCCGCCTTATTTCCAGCCCCGGCTCGTCGCGATCCCGTCGGTACTCGCGCTCCTGTTTGCCGCGGGCTGGGTGCTGATGCGCCGCCAGGAGCGCATCGCCGGCGATTTGCAACGAGCCCGCGAGGCCGCGCGCGTCAAACGGCTGGAGGAGTTTCGCGCGCGGATGGCCGCGGCCGGCGCCGCGGGCGATTCCGCCGCGTACCTCGAGGCCGCGCGCGCGCTGCTCCAGGATGCGCTCGGCGCGCGCTGGGCCGTCGCGCCCGCCGAGGTCGCCGCGAGCGACGTGGATGCGCGCATGGCGGACGATCCGGATCGCGCCGACATCCGCCGGATCTTCGAGCTGGCCGACGAGGCCAGCTACTCGGGCGGCCGCATCGCGGCGCGCGACTTCGATCGATGGTCCGAGCTCGTCGAGCGGCAGCTCGGCGGCCGGGAGAGCGCCACATGATCCCAATGCGCGCCGGGTTGCTGGTGCTCGCGATGATCGGCACGCCGGCGTCGGCCTTCGCGCAAGCGTCCGCGGCCACCGCGCCCGCACCCGTCAACGAAGCCACCGGGTATTCGGCCTCCGCGCTCTACGATCTCGCCAACGCCGACGCGCGCGCCGGCAAGACCGGGCTCGCGGTGTTGAACTACGAGCGTGCGCGCCTGCTGGATCCGGCGGATCCCGACATCGAGGCCAATCTGCAGCTCGTACGCCAGGCCGCGGGCCTGCCGCCGGAAACGCGCAGCCGCTTCGAGCGGATTGCCGGGAGCCTCGACTCACGCCTGCTGTTCTGGGTCGGAGTCGCGGGCATCGTGGCGATCGGGGCGGCCACCCTGGCGCGGCGCCGCAACCGCTCACGCCGCCGCGCGCTCGGCGCGGTGCGTGCCCTCGGCGTGCTCGCCCTCGCGGCCGCGGGCTGCAACGCCGCGGCGCTCTGGCCGTCGATGCAGCGTGCGACGGTGATCGTGCACTCGGCCGCCGTTCGCGTCTCGCCCGTGAGCATCGGCGATCCCGCCTTCACCGTCGGCGAGGCCCAGACGGTCAATGTCCGTGCGCAGCGCCCGGGATTCGTGCTCATCGAGACGGCCGACGGCCGCGTCGGATGGGCGGCCTCGAGCGACGTGGCGCGCGTGGTGCCGGCGGCTCAATCGAATTGATCGTCGGCCGCCCGATCCGATGGCTGGCTCCCAGCCCGCGAGTCGCGGGCCGCCGCCAATCGCAATCTAGCGCGTAGGCGCCCCGACCCCCGCGCGGCTGACCAGGTACACCGCGAACGTTCCCAGCCAGTGCCCGCCCTCATAATGCTCCCCGGTCACCTCGGGCAGCGCCGCGGCACGATGCTTCGCCGCCGCCGCCTCCAGCACCCGAACGCGCGGGTCGCCCGCGGGTAGGCCGCGCGCGACGCCCTCGAGCATCCACGCTCTGCTGAGGTTGAGTCCGTCGATATGCGCAAGCTTGGGGTCGGCTCGGTCGGTGACGATTCCCGGCGCGAGCCAGTCGCCCCCGGCGGCGCGCAGAATTCCCGGCAGGAACTTCGACAGCCACGCGCCGTAGGCCGCGGGCCCCTCGACGCGGCGCATGAAATCCGCCTCGCCGAGGCACGGCGAAAGAAAATCCTCGCCGGACGGCTCGTAGGCGAGCGGACAGTTGCGATCGTTGGCGTAGAAGCGGTGCGCCGCGTCGGTCAGGATGGCGCGCATCTCCGCGTCGCCCGCGACGGCCGCCCAGTCCCAGATGAGCCCGAAGGAGAACGCCGTCTGGTCGTGCTCGCCGATCCGGATCGGATAGTGCAGCTTGGGAATCCAGGTCTTGAAGCGCGACGCCGCCTCGGCCTCGAGGGGCGTGAGCGCGGCGGACCATTTCTTCCCCTGCGGATCGTCCCAGCCGCGCAGCTCCTTGGCGAGCGTGAGCAGCCACGCGAGGCCATAGGGGCGCTCGAAGGAGGCGCGGCCCGCGCGCTTGAGGTAGGCCACCTCGCCGGCAATGTGCTCGGGCGTCAAGCTGCGATCGATCTCCGCCCGCGCCTGCGCGGCGAACGGCGCATCCGGCATCGAGCGCAGCAGCCGCACCAGCAGCCAATGGCCGTGCACGTCGGAATGCCAGTCGAAGCAGCCGTAGAACGCGGGATTGAGCTCGCGCGGCGGACGCGCATCGGCGTCGCTGTCCATCGTGTGGCTGATGTGGTTGGGGTACTCGAGATGCAGGCACTTCAGCGCGAGTCCCGCGAAGCGCTGCGCCGCCGCGGCGTCGAGCTTGGACGCCTCGTTGCCCGGCGTATGCGCGGCGGCCGCGTTGCCGCCCTGCGCGCCGCCATCCGCCGCCGCGGCCGGTCCCGCGATCGTGACCGCCGCCAGAACCAGGCCGGCGGCGAGAGCCGACGGGCGATTTGCTCGGTGCATGAGGAAACCTTTGACGCCAACCCAAGTGTCGCGCATCGTAACGGATAGCATGAGCAATGACGACCCGAACGACGCGCTCTGGCCCGCGCTCCCCCTCGATGCGTGGCGCGATACCTGCACGACGCTGCACCTCTGGACGCAGGTGGTCGGCAAGATCCGCCTGAAGCTGACGCCCTGGCTGAATCACGGCTGGCATGTGCCGCTCTACGTCACGTCGCGCGGCTTGAGCACCTCGCCCATTCCCTGCGGCCCACGCTCCTTCGAGATCGAGTTCGATTTTATCGCGCACGCGCTCGACATCCGGGTGAGCGACGGCTCGTCCCGCCGCATCGCGCTCGAGCCCCGCAGCGTCGCGGACTTCTACCGCGCGGTGCTCGATGCGCTCGCCGGACTCGGCATCGAGGTGGTCATCAACGAGCTCCCCTCCGAGATCCCGGGGGCCGTTCCCTTCAGTCAGGATCGTGTCCACAAGTCCTACGATCGCGAGTACGCCCAACGCTTCTGGCGCGTGCTGGTGCAGGTCGACCGCGTGTTCAAGAGTTTCCGCACGGCGTACCTCGGCAAGTCGAGCCCGGTGCATTTCTTCTGGGGCAGCTTCGACCTCGCCGTGACGCGCTTCTCCGGACGCACCGCGCCCAAGTTCACGGCGAAGGTGCCCGGCGTGTCGCCCGAGGTGATGCAGGACGCGTACTCGCACGAGGTGAGCAGCGCCGGGTTCTGGCCGGGCGGAAATGGCATCGACTACGCCGCCTTCTACTCCTACGCCTACGCGGCGAAGCCCGAATTTCGCTCATCGGCCGTGCGCCCCGCCCAGGCCTTCCACAGCGACGCGCTGGGTGAATTCCTGCTGCCTTACGACGCCGTGCGCACCGCGCCGGATCCCGACGCCGCGCTGCTCGCCTTCCTGGACTCGACCTACGAAGCGGCCGCGGTCACCGGCGGCTGGGACCGTCCGGCGCTCGAATGCAAGGAAGGAAAGCCCGGCGTCCCCCGCAAGGTTTGACCCCTGCCTCGGTCGCCGCGGGGGAAAAATGGGCGGCCACGAAGTGGATGCGTCAGCGGCCGTTCGTCTCGGCGTAGAATTGAGCGATATCACCTTTCTGGCCTTGGGGGCTTTATGACGCAGCACGGTATCTCCCGCTCCCGGTTTCTGGTTCGGGGCGCGCTCGGCTGGGCGTTGCTGACCGCAGCGGCGCTCGGTGCCGATGCGCCCGTCGATCCTTCGCAGGCCGAGTTCGGCGGCCAGTGCGCGGAAGCGCTCGCCGAGGGGCAGCACGTCCAGACCAGCTGCAACGTCTCCTGGAAGGACAAGGACGGCAAGGTCTACTGCTTCAGCAATAGCGCGTCCAAGAAGTCCTTCCTCGAGAGCCCGGCCGACAAGATCCAGCGGGCGCACACGTTCGCCGCCGCCAGCACCGTCGAGTCGACCGAGACCGCCATGCAGAATTTCACCAGCAGCGACGCAGAGACCCTGGTCAAGCAGCACATCGCGGATACGCTCAAGGCCAACGCCGGCATTTTCCCCATCGACGATCCGTTGAACGGCGCGCATCTGAAGCTGGCGTACGACGATATCGACTTCACGCGCACCATCGACGGCTACGGATTCTTCCCCGATGTGAAGTTTCACGACGCGGCAAATCCCGACCGCAGATACCTGATCGATTTCTGGGTGGTGCCCGAGAGCGGCAAGCTCGCCATTGAGGAGACCCGTATCTACAAGGAGCCGATGCAGGCGGACGGCAAGTGGACCTTGATGGCGCGGCAGCCCGTGCCGTGGTGGTGGATCCCCGCCTCCGAGCACCCCGGCCACCTCGCCGCCAAGCGCGGCTGGGAAGTCATGTCCGCGGTCGAGCAGGACGCGCTCAAGGAGAGCCTGAAGAACAACGGCGTCTTCAAGATCAAGGACGACAAGACCGGCCAGGAGCTGAGCCTCGAGTTCGTCGACACCCACCAGCCGGTGCGTCAGCTCGACAACGACGGACATTACTTCGCGTGCACGGATTTCCGCGCGGCCGGCACCAAGGATCAGATCTACGACCTCGACTTCTGGGTCACCGACAAGGACGGCAAGATGACCGTCGACCAGATCAAGGTCCACAAGGTGCCCGAGCTCAAGAGCGGCCAGTGGATTCAAGTTCCGCGTTACGAATGGAAGGACGTCGGCGCCTCGCACGTCGTCCCCTGAGGGGTCGTCTGACGGGTTTCGATGGAGCGCCGGCGCGAGGCCGGCCTCACTGCCCCTTGCGGGCGTGATCCACCAGCTTCTTGAGATAGTCCAGGTCTCCGATCCCGTGCACGAGCTCGCGGCCGACCACGAGGCCGGGCGTTCCCTCGAGGCCGAGCGCCTGCGCCTCGTCGTCGTTGCGCTTGAGCAGCGCCGCGATCTCCCCGGCGTGAGCGGCGCGGTCCTTCTTCAAGGCGACGACATCGATTCCCGCGCGCTGCAGGATGGAATCGATTTGATCGTATTGCGAGAGGCGCGGCCCGCTGATCAGCGCGTCGTGCGCGGCCAGATACTTGCCCTGCCAGCGTGCGGCGAGCGCCGACGAGGCGGCGTACTTCGACATCGGCCCCAGGATGGGCCAATCCTTGTACACGACCGCGACACGGCGGTCCTGCTCGATCAGCGCCTTCAGCGTCGGGACCAGCTTCTTGCAAAACGGGCAGTTGTAATCGAAGTACTCGACCACGGTCACGTCGGGCGTGCGCGATCCCACGGGATCCGTGCCGGGATTCGCGAGCATCTGCTTGTGGCCTTCGGCCGAGACGAGATCGGTCGTCTGCGCCCATGCCGCGGACGCAAACAGGGCGGCGAATCCGGCCAACAGGACTGTCATCCAGCGCATTGGTGGAATATTACACCGGCCGGATCAGGTCGGGATCGTCGGCCGTGATCGCATTGATGCGCGGGCTGACCGCGTGCGCCTGCATCCACCCCGCGTTGTAGGGCTCGAGGGCCGCCTTCGCCTGAACGGGCGTTCCCTTGAGCCAGGCGTCATAGTCCCGGCGCCGGAGCACCGCGGGCATGCGGGCCGGCGGCGTGAGCACCCGCGCGAGCAGCTCGTTCGCTGCGACGCAGACGACCGCGCAGCTCTCGGTCACGTCGCCGCCGCCGCTCTCGGATCGGTCCCAGAGGGCGGCGATGCCGAACACACTGCGGTTGTTGACCTGGGCGAAATAGGGCTGGCGATACCGATGGCGGTTGAGTCTCCACGTGTAGAAGCCCGCCACCGGCAGGATGCAGCGCTGGCTCTCGAGCCAGGGCGTGCGGTAGGTCTTCGAGTCGTCGATCTCATCGATGTCGACGCTGATGTTGGGATCGCCCGGCTTGCCTTCCGCCCACCCCGGAATCAATCCCCAGCGCATCATCATGCCTTCGGATTGCCGGTCGTGGATGCGGATGGCGGGCACGTACTGCGGCGGCGCCACGTTGTAGCGGGCCGAGAACTGCCACCAGCAGCGGGCGGGCATGAACTCGCGCTCCGCCGCGAGCTGATCCGGAAGTACGTATCTTTCGAGCATGGATTTCCAGCTTACGGCCATCCGGCGACGAGCGCTGTAGGCCGATCACGCGGTCTCGCCGAGCCTCCGAGCCGCCTGCTCGAGCGCGTCCGCCAGGCGCTCCGCCCATTCGGCCTGTCCCGCGGCGTCGCGTACAAGGTCTTGTCGGACCTCGATTTCCACGTGCGGAAGGCCGCGCCGCTCGCCGTGATGCGGGATGGTGTAGTCGGTGGCGTCGCTCACGAAATATGGCTCGTTATCTGCGATCTGCAACGCCTTGTCGCGCCGCAACATGTCCAGCACCAGGCCGGCGAAGCGGCGATCGCGGTTGTAGAGAACGGCCGCATGCATCGGGCGCCGCACCCCGTGATAGACGTCCGTCATGGTGTGCTGGGCCACCAGGATCACGGGCTTCGCCGCCGCCGCGCGCTCATCGAGCAGCGCGGCGATGCACTCATGATAGGGCGCGAAGATCTCACGGCGCCTCGCGAGCCGGCCGTCCTCGCCGAGGTCCTGATTGCCCGGAACCGGCGTGGCCTCGCTGAGCGCCGGGATGGACGTGGGCACCTTGGGATCCCGGTTGCAATCGATGACCAGGCGCGAATAGACCTGCGAGATCAGCGGCGCGTCCAGGCGGCGCGAGACGTGCTCCGCGATCGCCCGCGCACCGATGTCCCAGGCGATGTGCCGCTCGAGGTCGGCCACCGCGAGCCCAAGGTTCGCCAGCCTGCGCGGAATGCGCCGGCCGGCATGATCCGCCACGATCACGAACGGCGACCGGCCCTCCCATCGCGATCGAAGGAACGGCGCCGGCTCATCGGCCTCGAGCAGCGTCCCGCCCATCACCGGCGGACGGCTTGCCCGTCCTTCCTGCAATCGGATCCCGCCGCCGCGGACAGCGCCAGCCGGCGCATCATGTGGCGCGAACATCCTCGATCACCTCGCCCACGGCGAGGACCTCGGCGTCGTGCGGCGCATCCCGGAACTTCTCCTTGATCCCATCCGCATACCACTCGCGCAGCGCTCGCAACGACAGCAGCCGGGCGGTGTACGCCGCCGCGGTCGAATCGAGCTCGAGACCGTAGGTCTGGATACGGAAGGCGACCGGCGCGAAAAAAGCGTCGACGGCGGTGAACGCCCCGCCGGCGAGGAACGGTCCGCCGAAGCGCCGCAGGCCGTCGTTCCAGAGCGTGCCGAGGCGCCTGAGATCCGAGTCGAGCGCCGCCGTCTTGTCGCGCAAGCGCACTCGCAATCCGCAGGTCATGGAGCAGCGGTTGCGCAGCTCGCCGAAGCCCGAGTGCATCTCCGCCGCGGCGCTGCGCGCCCAGGCGCGCGCCATCGCGTCCGCCGGCCACACCTCCGGATGCCGCTCCGCCAGGTATTCGGCGATGGCCAGGGAGTCCCACACGACCGTGCTTCCGTCCACGAGACACGGCACCTTGCCGTTCGGCGCGAGCTTGCGGTACGCCTGCCACGCCGCCTGATCGTCGAAGCGCACCAGGTGCTCGCGAAAAGGAATGCTCAGCTCGCGCATCAATGCCCAGGGCCGCAGCGACCACGACGAGTAGTTCTTGTTGGCTATGTAAAGGTCGTACATCTCGATGCTCCGGAGCGGCCCGCTCGGCCGCTCGAGGTTGCGCAAAGGCGGCGGGCCTCGGCCCGCCGCCCCGTCATGTCTCGAACAGCTGCCGCTCGATATCCTTGAACGCCTTGAATTCCAGGGCATTGCCGCTCGGATCGAGCAGGAAGAGCGTGGCCTGCTCCCCCGGCTGCCCGCGAAACCGCACGTAAGGCTCGACCACGAACCGGGTGCCCGCCGCCTCGAGCCTGCGCGCCAGCGCCTCCCACTGCGGCATCTCCAGCACCACGCCGAAGTGCGGCACGGGCACGCCATGCCCGTCCACCGGGTTGTAGTGCGCGGCGATCCGGCCGCCTGTTCCGAGGCTCGCGTTCAGGTGGCACACGAACTGATGTCCGTACAGATTGAAGTCCACCCAGGTGGGCGCGCTGCGGCCCTCGGGGCATCCGAGCAACCCGCCGTAGAATGCTCGCGCCTCGGCAATGTCGCGCACCTGAACTGCAATATGAAAAGGAGTCAGCATCCGGGGATTCTCGCGTTGGAGCCGGGATCTTACACGCACGGCCCTGCCCGATCGAATCAATGGTAGGCTGTCGCGACGATCTTGAAGAACGGGGAACGCATGGGGGAAATGGTGGCGGAGGACGCGCACCTGGCGTCGAGCAAGCCGTGCGCAGAGCTGCATCGCGCGATCGGCACCCGTCAACTCTCCATGATCGCGATCGGCGGCGCGATCGGCACCGGCCTGTTCTTCGCCAGCGGCAGCGCCATCGCGCAAGCCGGTCCCGGCGGCGCCTTGCTGGCCTATGCGGTGATGGGATTCGCGGTGTACTGCATGATGCAGTCGCTCGGCGAGATGGCGACGCAACTGCCGATCCCGGGCTCGTTCGAGGCGTACGCAGATCGGTTCGTCAGCTCCTCTCTCGCCTTCGCGGTCGGCTGGAACTACTGGTTCAGCTGGGCCATCACGCTCGCGGCCGAGCTGGTCGCCGGCGCGCTCATCGTGCAGTTCTGGTTTCCGCATACCAACTCCAACTACTGGGCGATGGGATTTTTCAGCGTGCTCCTGGCCCTGAATCTGCTCTCGGTACGGGCCTATGCCGAAGCGGAATACTGGTTCGCCGGCATCAAGGTGGTCACCGTGATCATCTTCCTCGCCGTCGGTGCGCTCATGATCGCCGGCATGCTCGGCAACCACAGCTCCGGATTCGCGAACTGGAGCCTCGTCGACCCTCAGAGCGGCCATCGGGCACCGTTCGTCGGCGGAATCACCACGGTATTGACGGTGTTTCTGGTCGCCGGCTTCTCCTTCCAGGGCACCGAAGGCGTCGGCCTCGCCGCGGCCGAGACCGAGAGCCCCGAGAAGAGCGTCCCCAAGGCCATCCGCAGCGTGTTCTGGCGCATTCTGCTGTTCTACATCGGCTGCATCTTCGTCATCGGGACGCTGGTCGCGTTCACCGATCCCAATCTTCTCAATGCCGATGAGGGCCACATCGCGCTGTCGCCTTTCACCATGATCTTCGGGCAGCTCCCCCGCGTTGGATACGCCGCCGCCAACGTCATGAACGCCGTGATCCTGTCCTCGGTGCTCTCGTGCGGCAACTCCTCCATGTACGTGGCCTCGCGCATGCTCTATGCCATGGCACACAGCCGCAAGGCACCGCGCATCTTCAGCGGGGTCAATGGGCGCGGCGTGCCCGTGCTCGCGCTCTGCGCCACCGGCGCGGTCAGCGCGCTCGCCTTCTTCTCGACCGTGGTCGGCGACAAGAAGATCTACCAGGTGTTCTACAACGCCTCGGGCTTGAGCGGATTCCTGATCTGGCTGGGCATCGCGATCTGCCATCTGCGCTTTCGCAAGGCCTGGGTCGCGCAGGGGCGGCGCGTCGAGGACCTCAAGTTCCGCGCGAAGTGGTTTCCGTTCGGCCCCTGGTTGTCGCTGGCGCTGTTCGTGATCGTCGTCTTCGGCGCCAACGCCAGCGTATTCCAGGCGCCGGTGTTCTCCTGGTTCGACTTCATCACCGGCTATCTGATGATTCCCGTGGTGCTGATGCTCTATTTCGGACACCGGCTCTGGCACAAGACCCGCATGGTGCCGCTCGAGAGCTGCAAGTTCGAAGTGGATTGACCGCCGCGAGGCCGGCTCGGCAGGCGGCGAGCAAGGCCGACCGTGATCGACCGGCCTCGCGCTCGCGCCGCCGGGAGGCGCGCCGCTATACTCGCCGCATGAAAACGACGACCCGCCTCGCGCGCCCGGCCGCGCTGCTCCTGACCTCGCTCTCCCTGGCCGCGCTGCTCCCGCGCGCGCTCGGCGCGCCCGCCGCTCCCCATCCGGTCGTGCTGCACGCGGCGCGCCTGATCGAGATCGACACCGGCCGGGTGATTGCGCCGGCCGAGATCCTGGTGCGGGGCGAGCGCATCGCCCAGGTCGGCTCCAAGGTCGAGCATCCGAGCGGCGCCGAGGTGATCGAGCTCGGCGACACGACGCTCCTTCCCGGCCTCATCGACGCGCACGTGCACCTCTTCCTGCATCCGGGCGCGGAGGACCTCCAGACCGTGGAAGAGTCCGTGCCGCAGCGAACCATCCTCGCCGTGCTCGCGGCCCGCGACGATGTCATGGCCGGATACACCGCCGAGCGCGACATGGGCACGGAGGGCGCCGGGTCCGCCGACACCGCCGTTCGCAGCGCCATCGACACCGGCCTCGTTCCCGGTCCCCGGCTGCGTGTCTCGGGAAATGCCATCGACATTCTCGGCGGCCACGAGGATGCCAACCGGTTCAATCCCGCGCAGCACGTGCTGTCGAACGCCGACTACGCCAACAGCGCGGACGAGATCGTCGCCGTCATGCGCCAGCAGCACAAGGAAGGCTCCGACTTCGCCAAGCTCTACGAGACCGGAAAGGAAGACCTGCGCGACGGGACGCTTATCACACCCTATCAATACACGACGGCGCAGCTCAAGACGGCGGTCGACGAGGCCGCGCGCCTCGGCGGCGGCGTCGGCATCGGCGTGCACGCGAACGGCGAGCCGGGAACCCTCTACGCCGCGCAGGCCGGAGTCGCATCCATCGATCACGCGACCTATTTGAGCGACGAGACCATGCGCCTCATGAAGGAGCGCAACATCCCGGCGATCCCGACCTTCGCCATCTTCGAGTATTTCTCGCACCAGCCCGGGCTCGCGGGCGAGCGCGAGGCGCGGATGCTGGAATACAAGGTCAAGGAGTTCAAGCGTCAGATCGCCGCCGGCGTGCCGTTCGCGGTCGGCTCGGACGTAGGGCCGTTCCCGCACGGCACCCAGGCACGCGAGCTCGAGCTCATGGTCAGGTACGGCATGAAGCCGCTCGCGGTGCTGCAGGCCGATCTGTTGAACGGCGCCCGCGTGTTGGGATGGGGTGGACAGATCGGCGAGCTCAAGGCCGGATACTACGCCGACATCATCGCCGTCCCCGGCTCGCCCTTGAGCGACATCACCGCGGTCGAGCGCGTGTCCTTCGTCATGAAGGGCGGCGCCGTGCTGCGGCGTGAGTCGGCTACTTCTGCTCCTCGAGGTAGGCGATGATGTCCGACCGGCTCTGCGGATCGTCGATCTTGAAGTACATCTTGGTGCCGGGCACGAGCGCGCTCGGGTTGGTGAGCCACCGGTCGAGAGTCGCCTCGTCCCAGGTGAGCCCCGACTTCCTGAGCGCCGCCGAATACGCGTAGTCCGCAATGCTGGCCGCGGGGCGCCCGACCACGCCCCGGTGCTTGGGTCCGATGTCGTTCTCGTCGATGGAATGACACGCCGCGCATGCCTGATACAACGTCTTGCCGTGGGCGGGAGCGCCGCGCGGCGGCTCGGCCGCCACCGCCGACGCGCCGGCCCAGGCTGCCGCGCACAAGAAGCTGACCGCACCCAATGCGCGCACGGCGGTCGGCGCGGCCTGCGCTCGCCCGGCACCCGCCGCAGCCGACATCCGCCCGCAACCCCGGGTCCTCCTTTGCTGACTCATGGCGCGCGTCATCCGATGGTTCGGTCGCTCAACGACAGGCCGCGCGGGTGATTCACGCTCGAGGCGCTGGTCACGCCCAGCATCTTCGGCAGCTGATCGTCCGGCACTTTCAAGGGTCCCGGGCCCGCGCCCTCCCCCGCCACGGGTTGCGGGTACGCGGTCGAGCGCGCCGTGTGGTACGTCATGTGACCTTCGACCTTCTGCACGATCTGATGGATATGGCCGTTCAGCACCGTCACCGATCCGAAGCGGCGCAGGTAGGCCGCGAGCTGATCCGCATCGGAGGTGCCCCAGCCCCAGGGCTCGTACACGGTCCAGAGCGGCATGTGCGCGAACACCACGATGGGCGTGCTCGATGAGCGTCCCTTGAGATCCGCCTCGACCCACTCGAGCTGCTCGGCACCGAGCGTTCCGAGACCACCGGCCTTGAACTGCAGCACGTTGATGAGACCGACGAAGTGCACGCCGGCGTGATCGAAGCTGTAGTAGCCCTTGTTGTCCGAGGCCTTGCCGAACCGGTTGAAGTACTCGGTCTGGGTCTCGTCCGCCGTGTCGTGCTCACCGGGCACGGAGTGGAGCTCGGTGGTCCGGAGCCGGGAGAAATGTTGATTCGCAAGATCGAACTCCGCCGGCTTCGAGAGATGCGTGATGTCGCCGGTGTGGATGATGAGCGCCGGCTGTTCCGGCATGGCGTTGACGAGGTCGATGGTGCGCGTGAGCGTGCCGCCGACGTCGGGATTCGCGTCCTTGTTGAATCCGATGTGCGTGTCGCTGATCTGCACGAACAGCGGCTTGCCGGCCATGCCAGCGCCTTTCTGCCCGGCAGCGACCGCGAGGTCGATGGGGGCGAACACCCCGCCGGAGAGAGCGAACAGGGTTCCGGCCCCGCCGTAGGCCATGCATTTCAGGGCGGTACGGCGCGTGAGCAAAGATTTGTCTTCCGGCATCGTCGTCTCCTTCGAAGGGGTTCCGGGGAGAAGACTCGGGGTGCCGGGGATTTATTCCATCAGCTGCGCTCGGCGTCCGGATCGCGCGCGCTCAAGCCCTTGAGCAGGCCGGTGAGTGCGCTCATCTCGTCCCAGCCCGCGTCGCTCACCGCGCAGTACTCGAGATTGCCGGACCGCCAGAACATGAGGTGATAGCCGTTACGGGTCACCTTGTCCGGCATTCTCTTGCCGTCCCAAGCCCAGCTGAACACGTTGATGACATGAGCGCCGTGCTGATACACGACCACCGCGGCGCGCTGGTGATCCAGGTAATCCGCCCGGCCGCCGACGAGCACATAGCCCTGCTGCTCGAAGTTCGCCACCACCGGCGAGACGTCGGCGTGACCCGAGAACCAAGGCTTGACCGTGTGCTGGTCCGTCGACACCACGTCGATGAGATGCGCCGGCATGAGCGAGCGGATGTGCGCGTTCATGATCTGGTCCACGACGGGAACCGCGCCCGGCGTCAGTACCAGCATGAAGGCGATGACCGCCGCCACGGCGGCTCCTCCCGCGCCCGAGAACGCGCCGAACAGGAACGAGCGTCGCCGCTCGCGCTCCCGGCGCGAGCGCGCTCGACGCGGGGGCGCCGGTCCGGAGTGCGCCGTCTGCGGCGGCGCGGAGCTTGGCGCAGTTTCCCGGTCGAGCGCCGCGGTGATCCGATCGCGCAGCGCCGCCGGCGCTCGCGGATGCGCGACCTCGCTGCGCAACGCTGCCCGCAAGCCCTGCAGGTCCGCCAGCGAGTCGCGGCATTCGGCGCAGTGCTCCAGGTGTCCCTCCATGGCGGCCGCCGACGGTGCATCCAGCTCGCCGTCGAAATAGGCCTGCAGACGTAGTGCTTCAGCGCACTGCACGCGAGTCTCCTTCGATCTCCCGCTGCCACGAGGCCTTGAGCGCGGCGCGTGCACGCGCCAGGCGCGACATCACGGTGCCCATCGGCACGTGCGTCACCGAGGCGATCTGCCGGTAGTCCATGTCCTCGAGCTCCCGCAGCACCAGCACCTCGCGGTGCTCCTCCGGGAGGCGCCCGAGCAGACGCTCGAGCGTGGACTTCTCGTCCTGGCGAATGGTCTCGGATTCCGGGTCGGGCGCGTCTGAAATCATGGCCTCGCCGTCCTCTGGGTCGTGCTCCTCCGGCAACGGCACCTGGGAGCGTCTCTGCTTCTGCGCCATGGTCGTGGAGCAGCAGTTCTTGACGATGGTCAGCAGCCACGCCTTGGGGTCGTTGCCGCGCATGCCGCCGAAGCCGCGAAACGCGCGCAAGACTGCGTCCTGCACGATGTCGTCCGCGTCCTCCGCCGAACGCGAGAGCCAGCGCGCAAAGCGATACGCCGCGTCCAGGTGCGGGAGCACCTCGGCATCGAACCGCGCGCGGGTCTCATCCATGGATGCGGATCATAGGGCTCTCGTTGCTCGCACTGACAGACCCCGGAAGCTCTCATTTTATTCCCTCAATGCCGCCCGAACCCAGCCCGAATCCCGTCTCGAAGGCCGCGATTTGCGCATATTTTCCCTTTTGCCTCAGATATTTGCCGCCAGCCGGGCGCGGAACGCGATAAATTGCGGAATATGAGCAAGCAGGGGCACGTCCGGGTCGGGATCGGCGGCTGGAACTACGAGCCCTGGCGCGAAACCTTCTATCCGCCCGGGACGCCGCAGAGCGGAGAGCTGGAATATGCCAGCCGGCAGGTCACCGCCATCGAGATCAACGGCACCTACTACCGATTGCAGAAGCCCGCCGTCTACGCCAAGTGGCGCGACGCGACCCCCGATGCCTTCGTGTTCTCGCTCAAGGCGCCGCGCTTCATCGTTCAGCGCAAGGAGCTCGCGGGCGCCGGGCCGGGCATCGAGCGCTTCGTCGCGAGCGGTATCGCCGAGCTCGGCGCGAAGCTCGGGCCGCTGCTCTGGCAGTTCGAGCCCTGGAGACATTTCGACGCGGCCGACTTCGGCGCCTTCCTCGAGATCCTGCCCCGCGCCGCCGGCGGCCTGACGCTGCGGCACGTCGTCGAGGCGCGCCACAAGAGCTTCTTGAGCGCGGAATTCCTCGATCTCGCGCGCAAGCACGGCGTCGCCATCGTCTTCGTCGATGATGCCAAGTACCCCGCGTTCGCCGACGTCACGGCCGACTTCGTCTACGCGCGCCTGCGCCGCTGCGAGGCGACGATCCCGACCGGCTACTCGGCCGCGGACCTCGAGTCCTGGGCGGCCCGCGCGCGCACCTGGGCCGAAGGCAAGCTGCCCGCCGATCTCTCGCGTCTCGAGCCCAACCTGCAGATTCCCTCGGGTCCGCGCGATGTGTTCATGTATTTCATCAATGGCGCCAAGGAGCGGGCGCCGGCCGCGGCGCGCGCGTTGATGGAGCGTCTCGGCTGAGCGCCCCGCCTCAAAGCCTCGTCAAATGACCTAGGCATCGCTTCCAAGAGATCGTGGGGCCGCGACCCCTGTTGCCATTGGTCATGCGCAGTTCGCGCCAGACGATCGCCGCCGCGCTGGACTTTCTGATCTCCGGCTATTGAGAGGGCAGCCGCGTTCTGGAGTGCCGCGGTTGCCGGGGCTTCGGGTCAACAGGCGCGGCGTGCGGGCGGATGCCGAGGCGCGGCACATCCGCCCGCGCTTCGATCACTTCGGTTTCTTGAACTTGAACAAGAACTGATCGGTGTGGTTGCGGATCGACGGATCGAACACGTTCTTGGTGTGATCGTCGGCGGAATTCGCGAGGATGGCGCTCTCCGACACGAGCTTGAACCCGGCCGCGAGCACATCGGACTTCACACGCGCCGGATCGATGCGGTGCAGGGTGTCCGTGGCTTCGATCCCCGAGCCCGGCGTTGCGGCATGGTCCAGGACCACGTATATGCCGCCCGGCTTCAGCGCGGTGAACACGGCCTTGTTGAAGGCGGGCACGTCGGCGGGTCCCATGAACTTGTCGTACAGGTCGTGATAGTTCTGGCGGATGAAAACCACATCCAGCCCCGCAGGCAGCGGACTTGCCACGGGATCCGCGCTCACCACCACGTTGGTTGCCCGCGCTGCGAGGCCGTGCATCATATCGAGCACTTGCGGGTGAGCCTTCACGACTTCCGCCGTTTCCACGGCATAGACCTTGCCGGTCGGACCCACCGCCTCGGCGAGCGAGCCGGTCAAGCGACCGCCGACGATGTCGGCCACCTTCTCGCCCTTCCTCACCCCGATGAACGCGATCACCTCGGGCACTTTCCACGCGGGATCGAGCGGCGGCGGACCCGAAGGCTGCGCCTGCGGCAGCGCCGGCGCCATCCAGATGACGCAAAGAGCGAGAACGATCGCCGATGAAAACTTTCGCATACGGAGTCCCTCTGGAAATTTGGCGGCGGGCCGATCATGGATCTCTACCGGATCAGGTGCCACTCGGTCTGCCGCCCCGCGAGGTAGCGCACGCCCTTGCCGTCGAACAGCGCGCCTTGCTCCAGCATGATCTGCACGCGCTGCCCGCCCCAATCGGCAAGCGATACGGCGATATTTCCCTCGATCGCATAAACGGTGTCCCGGTGCAGCGGGTAGTCGCCCGTACCGGGAGTGGGCCCCTGGTTGTCCCACATGCCGATCGTCGGCCCGAGAGAATGCCCGAAAAATCCCAGCGGATGGCTGTAGGTGCTGCAGACCAGGCCGGCGGCTGCGCAACCGCGGATGGTCGCGGCGAGAATCTCGTTGCCGGTGCGTCCTTCCTGGAAGGAGCCCGTCAGGATGTCCTGCCAGCGATTGCCGCCGGCCAGCGCGGCCTTGAGCCCGGGCGGCACGTCCACTTCGTCCGCTTTGAGCACGTAGCCCATCTCTTGGGTGTCGGTGCACAGCTTCAGGTAGCAGAATCCAACGTCCGTGTGCAGCACGTCGCCGGCCTCGATCCGTCCTTCCTCGCCGCAGTGTCCGCCCGAGCCTCCGGCGGCGCACGGCTGGCCGGCGCGCTGGCGGTCCACCGTCGCCATGAACCAGGGACGAAGTCCGAGCGACTCGAAGCGCTCGCGAATGTACCAGGCGACCTGATCGGTGGTCGTGACGCCGGGCGTGATGACGCGGCCGCTGAACGCCTCCGAGACGACGCCCCGCGCGATGCTGTTGATGTGCGGATACACCGCCTGCTCGCCGGGCGTGCGCGTCTCGATCCAGCGCACGATGAGATTCTCCGCCGATACCAGGCGGCCGGCATATCCGGGCGGCAACACCTCGACGAGCCGCTCGTGCAACGCGTGAGTCAGGCCGTCCGCTGCCGGCCAGGTGCGCGACGTATCGATGCCGATCCGCTTGGGATCGCGGGCGGCGATCAAGGCGCCGAGCGCTTTCCACTGCGCATCGAGGTCGCCGCCCGACCACGCCGACTTGTACGGATCGCCGAGCGGATAGCGATTGACGGCCAGGCGCTCCACGGTACCGTCCGGCGCGCGGCTGAACACCAGCATCGTCGTGCGCCGTGCCGCGAAGCTCGGTTGCGGCACGAGCGTGAAATACACGGGATCCTCCGCATATTCGCGGTTGAGGACGACCCACATGTCCAGTCCCGCCTCGGTCATCAGCGCCGGCAGCAGATGCTGCAGCCGATCGGTCAGGATGCGGTTCTCGGGCTCCACCCGCTCGTGCGACGGCAACACCACGTACCCCGCGGCATCGTCGATGCGCCGGCCCTGCGAAGGCGAGTAGGGCGCCGCCGCCGCGTCCACGGCGGTCGCAAGCAGCATTGCGCCCAGCGCCGCGCAGCCCAGGCGAAATGCCGTGCACGGGTCTTTCGGGAGGCGAATCATCATGTTCAATCCCCGTTGGTTCACAGGCGCTCCGCGCCGTCGAGTTTTGCGAGGTTTCGGTCGAATGTACCCAGCGGGAGGTGCCCGGCTTTTCGGGCGATCTCGAGCATGAGGCAGTCGGAAAACCCCAGAGCCGGCCGCTCTCGGAAGCTCTCCGTCGCTGCGCTCACCACATCGGCGTCCTGCACCGACAAGTGCTCGTGATTTAGGAGCATGTCGAGAGCGGTTGCAATCTGGTCTGCCGAACGCTCGTATACGGCATCGAGCACCCAGGTGGTCTCGGCCAGCACCAGATGAGAAACCCAGGCACCTCTTCCAATGAACTCTTCCGCCGCACGGACTTGCCTCGGATCCTCGCGCACGAGGAGCCGCACCAAGACATTCGTGTCAACTGCGCGCATGCCGCTTGCGGATGTACTCTCGAACCCCTTCTTTCACATCCGCGCGTCTCTTTTTTTCCGCCCCTTGCGGAAAGAGCGCCTGGTGTATGTCATCCGAGTCATACCGCCCCGCCCTGCGAACTACGAATTGGTCGTTCTGCTCCTCCCATTCGAGGACGGAACCGGGCCCCACGCCGAGCTTCTTGCGAACCTCGGCAGGCACTGAGATCTGACCCTGCGCGGTCAGCTTTGATTGTGCGATTGCCATAAAGTCACATTACCATGGTAATGTGACGGATACAATCACGACGCTCGTGAACCGTGGTATCCGCCGACCGGCCAGGTTTGACCTGTGCTGGGGATGCGGCGAAGGCTGGCTCGGCCAGCGATGGCGGAAAGTGGAGCGGGCGATGGGAATCGAACCCACGGCTCAAGCTTGGGAAGCTTGGGTATTACCATTATACGACGCCCGCGCCGTGCACCGATTCTACGCCTTTGGGAACGCCGCGCAATTCGCGGCAATGCGCCGCAGCCGCGATGGCGCAGCCGCCGGCTCCCATGGGCCCGCGGCGCAGCCGCGCAAAAAAAAACGGGAGCCCGAAGGCTCCCGTCGTTCCTCAAGGCTTCCTGCCGCGCCGCGCCTAGAAGCGCAGGTTCGCTGACACCTGGTAGGTGCGTCCGATGATGCCGGACCAGTACAACGTGGTGGCATTGACGAAGTTCGCCTGCACGCCGGCGAGGCCCGGGAACGGCGGCTGCTTGTCGAACACGTTGTCGACGATCAGGCGTGCCACGAAGTTCTTGCTGATGTCGTAGCTGATGGTCGAATTGATCACCCACCAAGGCGCCAGGCTGGAGTAGTCCTGCGTGTTCGGATTGGCCGTGGTCGGATTGCTCGACACGATGTTCTGGTTGTTGAAATTGATGCGGCCGAGGAATATTCCCTGCCAGTCCCAGCCGAGCGCGCCGTAGTGGTAATCCAGATCGAGCGTTCCCTTGCTCTTCGGGATGCCGGGCGCGTTCGCGAGCTCGCCCGCCAGATCGTTCTGGCTGGCCGAGCCGACCTGCGACAGGAGGTTCTTGGTGTCGAGGTAGTTCGCTCTGATCGAAAGGTTGCCGAGCGAGCGCGGCAGGTCGAAGGCGTAGTCGACCTCCGAGCTGATGCCGCGGAACTCGAGCAAGCCCGCGTTCACGTATCCCACGTGGAAGTTCGTGATCTGCCCCGAAGCGCTGCGCGTGAAGTCGTGGCACGAGGGGTCGTTCGGGTAATCGCTCGAGTCGTAGCACGCATCGAGCACCTGGGTCAGGTTAAGGGTCTCGATGGCCTGCTGCAGCTTGATGTGGATGTAGTCGACCGCGATGTTGAGCCTCGGCACCCACCGGGGCTGCAGCACGACGCCGATCGTGCGTGAATCCGCGATCTCGCTCTGCAGATCGGTGTTGCCCGAGGTCGTGCCGATCGCCGTGGCGTTGACCACGTTGGACACGAAAGTCGTCGGATTGATGCCCGCCGCCTCGCAATTCTTCTTGCGCGTTCCCGGCGCCGTGCCCTGGTTGTAGAAGTTCTTGTCGCAGGGATCGCTCGCGAACGAGAACACCGTCGCGGAAGGCAGGAACAGCTCGGTGATGGCCGGCGCCCGGATCGACTTGGTGCGGTTGGCGCGGAACTGGACATCCTGGGTCGGCGACCACTTGAGGCCTTCGGTCCAGGTCGTGGCATCTCCCGCCACGGAGTTGTCGACGCGCCGTGCCGCGCCTTCGAACTCGAGGCGGTGCAAGGCGGGAATCCCCTGCGCCGGCTCGAAGATCGGGACCAGCGTTTCCGCATACGCTTCGTTCGTGTGGTAATCGCCGGAGACCGCGGTTACCTGCGCCTGGCCCAGGTCCTGCAGATAGAAGTTGTCGGGGCTGAACTCGGCGCTCTCGCGGCGGTTCTCGTAGCCGACGGCGAGCTTGACGTAGCCGGCCGGCAGCTTGAACAGATCTCCGCCGAAGTTCACCGTCGAGTCGCGCTGCGTATTGAGCGACTGCGCCTGCGCGAGGTGCGTGATGTACTGCCGCGCCGCGACGCTGGGTGAATTCGTGCCGAAGATGTCGAGCGGCGCGCAGGTGCTGGACAACGTCGTGGTCGGCGCGTTCTTCGGGCTGCCGGCGCACACGATCTGGCCGGCCGAATTCAGCGTCGAGTTCAGCGCGTTCTGCACGTTCTGGAACACGTAGTTCGGCGTGACCTGGTTGCCGTTCGAGGAGCCGTAGTTGACGGCGATTTCCCAGTTGAAGGCGTGATCGCCGATGTTGAAGTCGCCGTTCAATCCGACCACTCCGCGCGCCAGCACCTGGGTCGCGGTGGCCCTTCCGCTCTGCAGGTCGATGTTCGCGCGCGAGACGTAGAAGGTGCTGTTGTTCCAGTTCGGGTCGACGAATCCGCCGAGCGGCTTGTTCGCCGCGTAGTTGTTGAGCGAGGTCTGGATCAGCGCCCGGTCCGCGGGGCTCAGGTACGGATTGTTGATGTTGAGAACGAAGTTGCCGTTGACGGTCCCGGCGCCGCCGAAGATCGCGGCGTTATAGGCGGGCTGCGTCAAGAGATCCGTGGCGTGAGTCTCCGAGAACCATCCTTCCGCGAAGGCGGTGACGTAGTCGTTGACCTTGAAGTTTCCGAGCACGTCGGCATTCATGCGCTCGGTCGGAGAGAGCAGGTTGCTGACCTGAGACAGCCGCAGGCCGTCGCCGCCCTCGTTGAAGATCGGGTTGCCGGTCTGGGTGCCGGTGTTGTACGGGACCAGGTTGTTTCCCTGATTGCCCCAGGCGAGCAGTTGGCCTGCGCCGTTGGTGACGCCGAGCGCCGTGTTCGGCACGCCGAAGATCGGCGGCGAGAAGAACACGTCGTCGACCAGCGGGATGCCGCCGAAATTGACCTGAGGGACCGAGTTCGCCGGCGTCAACACGGTCTGATACTTGCCGGGAGTGGACGGCGCCAGGAAGCCCAGATCCTGCGCGTAGAGCGCCCGGTCCGTTCCGGTCAATCCGTCGGTCTTGGTCATCTCGGCGACCGCCGTGATGTTGCCGCGGCCGTCCGCGAAGTTCTGGCCCGCGAGCGCGCGCAAGCGATAGTTCCAGGCGTCGTCCTGATTCGACACGCCCATCTGCGCGTCCAGGTCGAAGCCCTGAAAGTCCTTCTTGAGGATGATGTTCACGGTGCCCGCGATCGCGTCCGCGCCGTAGATCGGCGCGCCGCCGACCGAGACCGTCTCGACGCGGTCGATGAGCTTGGTCGGAATCACATTGAGATCGACCTGCTGCCCCGGACCGCCCACCGGATTGTTCGTGCCGGCGCCATTCAAGCTCGCCGTGCTCGACGACACGAAGCGGCGGCCGTTGACCAGCACGAGCGTTCGCTGCGAGCCGAGGCCGTACAGGTCGACGAAGTTCTGAGCGATGCCGAATCCCGCCTGCGTGTTCGCCGGGCTCGACGGCGAGACGCCGAACGCCGGCAGCTCCGCCAGCGCCTGTCCCACGTCGAGGTAGCCGCGATCGTCGAACGTCTGGGAGGTGACGATCTGCGTCGGCTGCAGCCGGTCGAGATCCGGCCGCGCGATGCGCGATCCCGTCACCACGACTTCCTTGAGCTCGTCGGTTGGCGGGCAGGGTGATGTGGAGGTCGGTGTACAGGGCGCGGCTTGTGGTTTCTCCTGCGCTTGGACACCGGCCGACAGGACGAGCATGCAAGCGGCCGCAAGGAGAGATCCCTGTGGCGGAATCCGAGACAAAGTGTTGTTGGTCATGGACCATCCCCGTCGAAATTGTTGTTGGGCGCGGGTTTCTGCCGAAACCCTTTGATATATCATTAACAAAACTGTCACGTTGTGTAAAGAAATGTGCGCCCTAAATAATTTCTCGTCCACTCCTAGAACAGGCGTGTAGCTCGCGCGCATCAGTCCCACAACCAAGAATCAGGGGAATCCATGGATCGCAGACTCTTCATGAAGGGGGCGAGCGCACTGACGCTCGCGTCGGCGGCGGGCGGCTCCGGACCGTCGGATGCCGCCGCGGCCGCCGCCAAGGCGCCGGACCGCCGCTCAGAGACCGGCCCTGACGCCCGCGGTTTCGACCCCATCGAGCAAACCTTCGCATCGCTGCAGCGGGCGCTCGGCTCGGGCGCGGTCACCTCGGAGTCGCTCACCCTGGCCTATCTGGAGCGCATCGCCCGGTTGGACCACCATGGCCCCGAGCACCGCTCGGTCCTCGCCTTGAATCCCGGCGCAGTCGACGCGGCGCGCCGCCTGGACGCCGAACGCAAGGCCAACAAGGTGCGCGGGCCCTTGCATGGCCTTCCCATCCTGCTCAAGGACAACATCGAGACCCAGGACCCGGTCGCGACCACCGCGGGATCGTTCGCCCTGGCCCGCTCGCTGCGGCCCGTGGATGCACCGCTCGCGGCCCGGCTGCGCGCGGCCGGCGCCATCGTTCTCGGCAAGTGCAACCTGTCCGAATGGGCCAATTTTCGCTCGACG
The DNA here is from genome assembly GCA_036268215.1 of Steroidobacteraceae bacterium. Lineage (GTDB taxonomy): Bacteria > Pseudomonadota > Gammaproteobacteria > Steroidobacterales > Steroidobacteraceae > Bog-1198. The sequence continues at coordinate 10,334 of DATAUO010000140.1, read as the reverse complement.
CGCTCCTCGAGCGGATGGAGCGGCATCGGCGGCCAGACCGGCAACGCCTACTCCTCCTCTCGCAATCCGTCCGGCTCGAGCGCGGGCTCGGCCGTCGCGGCGGCGGCGAGCTTCTGCGCCGGCGCCGTGGGCACCGAGACCAACGGCTCCATCCTGTCTCCCTCCTCGCTCAACGGCCTGGTCGGCCTGAAGCCCACCGTCGGGCTGGTGAGCGGCAAGGGGGTGGTGCCGATCTCGCCGCGCCAGGACACCGCGGGGCCCATGTGCCGCACCGTGTCGGATGCCGCCCTCCTTGCCGCTGCCATGGCCGAGCGGCCGCTGGGATTCGGGGCGCACGGCGGCGACATCGAGGCATTTCGCCTGAAAGGCGTGCGCATCGGTGCCATGCCGTTGCCGAAGGGCGTTCATCCCGGGACCGAGCGCTTGTTCGCGGACGCGCGCGCAGTGCTCGCGAAGGAAGGCGCCGTGATCGTCGACCTCAAGGCGCCGGCCGCTTTCGACGATGCGGACGGCCCCGAGTTCGAGGCCCTGATGTTCGAGTTCAAGGCCGCGATCAACGAGTACCTCGCGACGCTCGACGCGTCCCAGGTCGAGGCGCGCACGCTCGCCGACCTGATTGCCTTCAATCGCGCGCACGCGGACGAAGAGCTGGTCATCTTCGGCCAGGAGATATTCGAGATGTCCGAGGCGCATGGCCCCCTGGACGACCCGGCCTACCCGAAGGCGTTGGCGACCCTGAAGCGCGCGGCGGATGTCGAGGGTCTGGCGACGCTGCTCGGTCAACAAGGCGTCGAGGTGCTGCTCTCGCCCAGCAACGGCCCGGCCGAGCTCATCGATCACGTTTGGGGAGACCGGCGCGGCGGGGGCTGATCGCAGATCGCGAACGCCGCGGCGATCGCGGGTTATCCCAGCCTCACCGTTCCCGCCGGGCTGGTGAGCGATCTCCCGGTCGGCGTGACGCTCGTCGCCGCGCGCAACCAGGACGGTCTCCTGCTGCAGGTGGCGCGCGCCTTCGAGCGCGCCTCGGGTGCGCGGGTTCCGCCGCACCTCATGGTCTGACATGGCGGCAACGTTCCCTCGCCGGTCGCTTGCCGCGGCCTTCCTGCTCGCCCTCGCCGGGTGCCCCGCCGTCTTCGCGGCCGATTACACCCTGCTCGCGACACCCCAAACCGTGGCGTGGGGCTACTACTCGGGCGAGGCCAAGCCGGCGCTCACGGTCCACTCCGGCGACACCGTGCGCATGCAGACGCTCTCGACCTGCGGGTCGCCCGAGCGAATGATGAGCCGCGGCGTCAAGCGGGAGGAAATCCCTCCGTACACGGACGCCATCTACAAGGAGGTGACCGACCGGGGCCCCGGCGGCCACATTCTCACCGGCCCGGTCGCCATCGCCGAGGCAGCGCCCGGCGACGTGCTCGAGGTGGACATCCTCAAAGTGGACCTCGACGTGGACTTTGCCTGCAACGCGTTCGGGGTGGGGCGCGGCTTCCTGCCGATGGAATATCCGTACCGGCGCTTCAAGATCATTCGGCTCGATCGCCGCAGGATGCTGGCTCATTTCGCGCCGGGCATCGAGCTGCCGTTGCGTCCCTTCTTCGGAAGCATGGGCGTCGCCCCGCAAGGCGGCAAGATCGACAGTGCGCCGCCGTTCGCGCACGCCGGCAATCTCGACAACAAGGAGCTGGTGGCGGGAACGACTCTGTACATTCCCGTCGCCGTCGAAGGCGCTCTGTTCGAGGCCGGCGACGGCCACGCCGGGCAGGGCAACGGCGAGGTCGACATCACCGCGCTCGAGACCTATCTCACCGGCACGTTCCGCTTCGTGGTGCACAAGGATCGACATTTGATCTGGCCGCGCGCCGAGACGCCGAACTACTACATCTCCATGGGATTCGGCAGGGACCTCGCGGAAGCCACGCAGCTCGCCGTGCGCGACACCATCGATTTCCTCGTCGAGGACAAGCACCTCAGCCGGGACGACGCCTACATGCTGACGAGCGTCGCGGTCGACGTGGACATCACGCAACTGGTCGACGGCAACGTGGGCGTGCACACACTGGTGCCGAAGCGCATATTCACCGCGGCGCAATCGACGCCAATGCCCGATTGATCTAAGCCTATGCCGGCCGCCTGTTGCAGAATTGCTGCAGCCGCGCGGCATTGCTTGCCGGCGGGTCATTGTCTATCCTGCGGTCACCGCTTGCGCCAGGGAACGGCCTGCGGGCGACCGAACGATCCAAAGTTGAAGGGGATTCCATGAGCATCGACACCCGCGCAGCGCGCATCGCGCTTGCAGCCGTACTCTCGGCCGCCTCTCTCGCCGCCGAGGCCCAGACCGTATCCACCGCCTCGAGCGCCTCCTCGGGCGCTCTCGAGGAAATCGTGGTCACCGCGCAGAAGCGCGAGCAGAACTCGCAGGACATCGGCATCTCGCTGTCCGCGATCAGCGGTCAGGACCTCAACAAGTTGGGCGCCGTCCAGGCGACCGACATCACCAGGTCCATGCCGGCCGTGGTGCTGACTCAGCCGAACGGTCCGTCCTCCTTCAGCCTTGCGATTCGCGGCGTGACGCAGAACGATTTCGCCGACCATCAGGAGAGTCCCGCCGCCATCTACATGGATGACGTCTACGTCAGCCAGATGGCGGGCCTCGCGTTCTCCATGTTCGATATCGACCGGGTCGAGGTGCTGCGCGGCCCCCAGGGTACGCTGTTCGGCCGCAACGCGACCGGCGGCCTTGCCAACTTCGTCACCAACCGACCGACCGACGAGGCCGGCGGTTATCTCGACACCACGTTCGGCTCGCACAACCTGCTGCGCGTCGAGGGGGCCATCAACGGCCCCGTCGCAGACGGCGTCGATGCCCGCCTGTCGTTCGAGTCCAACCATTACGATCCGCTGTTCACGAACGTGTCCGGCGGCGCCAGCGATTCGGAGAACGGCAACGACTACGCGCTGCGCGGCCAGCTGCTGTTCAAGCTGCCGAACGAGGGACAGCTCCTCTTCATCGCGCGCGGCAGCCGCGAGAACGTCGGCGCAGGCTCATGGGAAGAGTACGCCGCCTACAACACCGGCAACGGCGTCGACGCCTTCCTGCCTTCGAACGTCAATGCGTACGGCACCTGCCCCGGCTGCAACGCCACCGGGCTCACCAACTCGGGCCCGTTCACCATCCGCGACAATATTTCCGGTTACGCCAAACTGAACACGGCGGGCTTAACCGTCAAGTACACCCAGAACCTGGGCTTCGCCACCTTGAACCTGATCGGCGACTACTCCTACCTGCGCAAGCAGTACCAGGAGGACTCCGATGCCTCGCCCTATACGCTGTTCGAGTTCTTCAACGGCAGCAACGTCAACCAGGAGTCCTTCGAGGCGCGCCTGAACGGCGGCAACGACAAGCTCAACTGGACGGCGGGCCTCTATGGGCTGCGTATCGACGGCAGCTACTACGAAGGCTGGATCGGGCCGTCCTATTTCAGCGCGAAGCAATTCCAGAATCCGGGCAACCCGAACAACGATATCTTCGGCGCCGGCTCCAATCTGGGCCCATGGCCCTACGGCAGCGGGCCCTACTGGACCACCGGCGGCGTTCCCGGCCCGGACGGGGGAATTCCGGAGACCAAGTCTCCCTATGAGCTCCTGACCAAGTCGGGCGCGGCATTCGGCCAGGTCGAATATCGCGCCACCGACCTGATCGGCTTTACCCTCGGCGGCCGCTTCACCGCCGACCGCAAGGACTACCACTTCACCTGGTATCCGTACGAGTACTTCCCGACCAACACGACGAGCCCCGTCGAGATCCTGTCCCAGCCGGACGGCACGCTGTTGTCCGACTATCACGGCACGCGCTCCGACAATCTGTACAGCGGCAAGGCGCAGGTGGACTTCCATCTGTCCAAGGACATGCTCGCGTACGTGAGCTACAACCGCGGCGTCAAGGGCGGCGGATTCAATGCGCCGCTGTTCCCGATCTTCATCAACGATCTGTCCACGCTCAGCTTCAAGCCGGAAACGCTGACCTCCTACGAAGTGGGCTTCAAGTCCGAGTTCCTGGACCACACCCTGCGCTTCAACGCAGCCGCGTACTACTACAACTACCAGAACTACCAGGCGCTGATCTATACGCTCGGCCTGGAGCAGCTGATCGTCAACGCGGATGCCAAGCACAAGGGCGCGGAAGCCGAGATCGACTGGGCGCCGACGGCGGAATGGCGCTTCGGCGCGGGCCTCGCCTACGTCGACGCGGTGGTGCAGAACGTCGGCGCGCGCTGCTGCAACGCCGACGGCACGCTTATCGTCGGCAACTACACGCCGGGCAACGCGCCGCGCTGGAGCGGCAATGTCATGGCGCGCTACACCATGCCGTTCTGGAACGGCCATCTCGCCTATCAGGCCGACGGCAACTACCTGTCCAAGTTCTGGTTCAACATCACCGATGTGCCGGACGTGGAGCAGCAGGGCTTCGGCCTCGCCAACCTGCGCATCAACTACTCGCCGGCGGGCGACAAGATCGAGGTCGGCGCGTCGGTCGAGAACGTCGCCAACAAGCATTACGGCGTGATGGGATTCGACAACGTCTCGATCAACGGCCTGGCTCAGGTATATCCCGGCATGCCGCGCTGGTACAAGGTGCACGTCAACTACAAGTTCTGAGGCGGCGGGCACCGCATTCCGCCGCGCCGCGTCCGCAACGGGACCCGGCGCGCACGGGCGCGATCAAATCGACAGCGTCGCCACCTCGCGCGTCCACCCGAACGGATCCGGGGCGCGCCGCTCCTGGATGGCGAGCAACGCCTCGCGCAGGATGGCGGCGGTCACGTCGATCCGTGCGGGAACGTGCTCCCGCCCATCCTTGTCCCGGAACAGCCCTATCGGGCTCACGATCGCAGCCGTGCCGCAGGCAAATGCCTCGGTGCACTCGCCGTTGCCGATCTGGGCGAGCAGCTCGTCGATGGGCATGACGCGCTCGCGCACCGTGAACCCCTTGTGTCGGCCGAGGGTGATGAGCGAATCACGGGTGATGCCCGGGAGGATCGCCCCATCGAGCGCCGGCGTATGCAGCTCGCCGCCGATGACCGCGAACAGGTTCATCCCGGAGAGCTCCTGGATGTTGCGCTGCTCGCGCGCATCCAGCCACAGCGCGACGGTGAGTCCGCGCGCAACCGCGGCATTGGAGGCGCGCAGCGACGCAGCATAGTTGGCGGACGCCTTGGCGTAGCCGACCCCGCCGACCGCCGCGCGCACGTCGTCCCGCTCGATGGCAACGCGCATCGCGCCCGAGGAATAGACCTCGACCGGATTCGCGATGACCATGAAGCGAAACGTGGTCGAGTTGCGCAGCATATAGCCCGGCTCGGTGCCGTAGATGAACGGCCGCAGATACAGCGAGCGGCCCGACTCGCGCGGGATGATGCGATGACACGCGCCGACCACGGCCTCGATGGCCTCGAAGAACAGGTCTTCGGGCACCGCCGGCATGGACAGCCGTTCCGCCGAGCGCGCGAGGCGCCGGCAATTGTCGTGCGCGCGGAACAGGTTGGGCTCGGCGGAGCCGACCCGGTAAGCCTTCAGCCCCTCGAACACCAGCTCTCCGTACTGCAATGCGCGCGCGGACGGCAGGATCTCGACCGGGCCGTAGGGCCCGAGCTGGCCGCGTCCCCAGGCCCCGTTCGACCAGTCGGCGGAATACATCACCGGCGCGGCGACGGCGCCGAATCCGAGCTGCTCCGGCAGCTTGAAGCTGCGCAGCGCCGCGGCGACGCCCGGCGCGATGTCGAAGCTCGAGGCTTCAGCGGCGGAGGTATGCATCGGTCCCCGAGAGCCAGTCCTGGCGCGGCGGATTGAAGACGTCCACATCGAGCGTGTCTTCGAGCGAGACCGCGCTGTGCGGCAGCCAGGACGGGATCACCAGCACCTCGCCGGCGCGCACGATCAGCTCGCGCTCGCCCTTGGCGCCGAGCTTGAACTTGAGCGCGCCCTCGAGGATGTAGGTGATCTGCTCGTTCTCGTGGGCGTGCTGCGGCACCTCGACGCCCTTCTTGAAGATCACGTGCGCGATCATCATGCGATCGCTGGTGACGAGCTTGCGGTCGAGACCGTCCTTGAGCGCCTCGGCGGGCATGGCGGCCCAGCGGTAGTGCTTGGCGGCATCGGCGGGCGGAACGGTCTTTGCGGCTGCCGTGTTCATGGCGATTCCTCGTGGGTTAGCGAAACTGTGCGTCGATCTGCAGGTCGAGCGCGGCGGCATGGCGGTTGGTCTCGTTCGCGAGACCGATGATCGCCACCAGCTCGGCATGCTGCTCTGGAGTCATGCCCTTCTTTCGCGCGGCGGCGCCGTGCGAGGCGATGCAATAATGGCAGCCGTTGGTGACGCTCACGGCCATATAAATGAGCTCCTTGGTGAGCGGGTCGAGTGCGCCGGGGCCCATCACTTCCTTGGAGGTCGCCCACATCCGCTTGAGGCTCGGCGGATGGTTTGCGAGCACCTTCCAGTAGTTGTTGATCCAGTCCACCTTGCGGGTCGCCATGATGTCGTCGTAAATGGCGCGCACCTCGGGCGAAGCTTGCGCGTATTCGATCGGAGCCTGGGTCGCAGGCATGGCTCACCTCGGGAGAGTGGAAACGGGCCTGCAAGATTAGCACGGAGCGTATCCGCGCGAGATTACATGACGGCGGCCGCCCGCGGCTCCGCGCCGGCGATCGCCGACTCGCCGGTCGCCTCGATCTCGACCAGCAGATCCTCGCGGCAGACGTCGGCGTGCAGATAGACGATCGGCGTCGACGACCGGACGCGCTTCTCCAGCGCCGCCGCGATGACCTTGAGATCCGACGGCCGGCGTACGTAAACCTTGAGCTTGAGCGCGTCGAGGGAATAGCGGCGCGAGCCCAGCACGCGATTCGCCTCATCGAGCAACGCCGCGATGTTGGACAGGCTTTCGAGCGTCTGAGCGGCAACGTCGCCCTGATGGATGCTCTCGTGTCCGACGATGCTGGCGGTGCCCGAGATGAACAGGTTGGTTCCACCGGCTTCACTCAGCACGCACGCGCGGGAGAAAATGGGGCTGTGCCGGCCGTACTGCTGCGGATAGTGGTAGGCGCTCGTCTGGCGCGGGTTCTCGATCATCTTCGGCGGCAGGCGCGAGGCTAGGAAGTAGATCGAGATCGGGCTTCCGGCGGGAGAGCCGAGGGCGCTCGCGGCCGGCACGCTGCCGATGATCGCGCGCCCGGAGTTGCGGAATGCCAGCTGGCGCGCCGAATTGAAGTGGCGGTAACGCTCATCGCCGTCGGCGTCGCGATTGATCTCCGGCAGGTAGTTCCAGATGCGGATGAGATGCCGGTGGTCGGTCTCGTGCAGCACCTCGAAGATCTCGCGATACGCGATCTCCGTGGCGCGCTGCAGCGCCTCGGAATCCGCGAGGGCGCCCCGACCCGCGCGCTCGAGCGAGCGCTCCTCGAGAGTGATCGAGCCGAACAGGAGGTCCTCGCAGAAGCGGTAGTGAATGCCGCTCTGCCGGGTCGTGCCGCCCGACAGGCCGATTCCGGGGCTCGCGATGCGCCACACCTCGCACAGGTTGCCGTTCGGGCCGAGCGGCGGCGTCATGCTCGCGGTCACCGGCGCGGGGACGCCGTCGACGGTCGGCGGCTTCTCGAAGCCCACGACTCCTAGGACGTTGTGCCACCAGCTCGCCGGTTGCGACGCAATGTGGTCGGAAGGGAAATATTCGAGCTTGAGCGCCGCGGTCGCCGGCGCCTCGGAGCCTCTGCTCTGAGTCCGCGTGGTAGCCATCGGGCGGCAGTCTAGCCTGCCTTCCCCCCGAACGATAGTTCGCGGGATCCGCGGCGCCGGGAGCCATCCGGCGCAGGGCGAGACCGCCGCGCAGCGTCCCTAGAAGGCGACGTAGGGGCCGACTCCGACCGAGGTGGACTGCGACTCGAGCGCGGTGAACACCCGGCGTCCGTAGTAGAGCGGCAGGCCGAAATCGAACGACCCGGAAATCGGCGTCGTTCCCGCCAGCTCCGGCTGCACCGTGAAGCCGGGATCGCTCGTTCGAAGCGTCTGCGCATTCGCGACGGCGAATGCGACCGGGGCCGTCACGCCGTTGGCGCCCTGGAGCATCGCGCTCAAGCTCTGCGTCGAAGCGGGGCAGTAGAAGCCGCTGAAGCCGGTGTCGGTGCAGTCCGGGAGCGATGCATCCGTGAAGTAGAAGCCGTTCGAGCCCGTGTCGATGAATGCCTCGCCCAGCGTCTGGCCGTCGAACGTCGCCGACATCACTCCGTTGCCGGGATCGAGAGTCAAGACGGTCACGTTGCCGGATGCGTTGTTCGACCGGGTATCGATGCCGAAGATCAGCGAGCCCGTGATCGTGGTCGTACCGTCCGCGGGGACGCTCGGCAGATCGATGAGCGTGCCGTTGTTGTCGGCCGCGAACAGCGCCACGGGATTGGTGACCTGCGCGTCGAGCGCCAACGCGGTCGCGGCGCAGGTGGTCTGGGTGCACGCGTAATAGGACGTGGGTTGGGGCGAGCCCACGCATCCCGATCCGCAGTCTTGCGCGAACACGCCGATTCCGAGGATGCCGTTGGCGCCGAAGGTCGCGACCGTGTCCTCCTCGGTCACACCGGCGCTCGAGCAGTCCGCAGGGACCTCTGTATAGCGCGAGTCGCCGATCACCTGCACCGGAACCGCGCTCGCGGTCTCGCCCGCGATGGTGATGTCGACCGACACCACCGGTCCCCAGCTATAGCCGTCCGCGAACAGCATGCATTCGGCGAGCGCATTGCCGTTGGGCGCGCTCTTCACCGGGAGCGTCAAGGTCAGCGCGGGCGCGAGAATGCGCAGCCCGAACGAGGCGGTGTCCACCTGGATGTGATCGATGATCTGACACTGGCTGGTGCCGGGGACGCATACGGTGACCGATGTATAGAGCGTGTTGACCGCCTGGCCGGTCGGGCCGGCATCGACGAGGATGCTCGCGACGTTGGATACGCTCCCGGACGATGGCGGCGTCTGCGACGCTCCCGAGCTGCTCACGCCGGCGCTGCCGCCCCCGCCGCCGCAGGAGAGCGCCGCCGCGCACGCGGCCGCGCAGAGGCTCGCGCGCCAGGGGGACGCAAGGGATGCGCGCACTAACGAAGCTCCGTCAGATCGAAGCCGGCGGGCAGCGCGCTCGGAAGATAGGCCCTGCCGGCAAAGGCGCGCGGATGACCGCTCGTCTGCATCACGAGATCGTCCTGCCGGATCTCGAGGTGATTGTGGTCCCCGTGTCTCGATCGCGCCGCTGCCGCCGCTGCCTGATCGAAGTACTTGCCGAGCGTCGCGCGCAGGTTGGGCACGGTCGGGCCCCTCCACGCGACACCGAACACCTTGCCCTGCGGATTGACGAATTCGCGCACTTCCACGCCGGCCGCGGCGCTGATCTGGTGCACGCGATAGGTTGCGTGATCCATCACCTGGACCGTGCCGGAGAGCTTGGCCGCATCCTGACCGACCGACGCCTCGCTGTCGCCGAGGGCCGCGTCCGCGAGGGGAGAGAAGGCCGCACAAGCGATCAGGCTGAGGAGCGCGAGCGGCCGCCGCCGGCCGCGCGGCACATCATGTTGCGCGCGCGGGCCCTCGAAGGCCTCTCCTCGAGAGCCTCCGAAGGCCGCCGAATGTCTGCCGGAATCCGAGTGTCGCAAGCTGGCTGGCCATCCGCGTCGGTGCTTTGCGGTTTAGAGGCAGATTACCCGGTTTGGTTCGCCGCTCGGCGGGCGGGCATCACATCCGGCATGTCTGCATTCGACGACATGGTTTTGTCGGACGGCCGGGATCACTCCCTGAAAGGCGCCTTGGCGAAGCCATGGCGCTCGGACACTCCGAGAGCCTTCATGATCTGCCACGCCGCCATGTTGCACAGGCCGATGTAGCGGCCGAGCAGGCGATAGCGCACGACGATCTCCGGTGAATTTTGTTGCGGGGGATGCGTGAGCTTACAATGATCTTCACGTCGACACGGAGCGGTCTCGACATTTCTTGACGCAAGATGCGCGGAGGGCCTCGGAATGTTTTTCGACGCGCGCTGTCACAGCTCCACGCACGGCAAATTCGGGGTGGCGATGTGAGAATTTCCCGGTGGACGATCGGCATTGCGGCAATCGCGATGACCGCCTGCAACATTGGCGCAAAGTACACGGTCAGCGGCACATTGACCGGTCTGTCGGGATCCGGCCTGGTGCTCGAGGACAATTCGGGCGATGACCTCGCGCTCGATTCCAACGGCACCTTCGTGTTCAGCTCGGCGCTCTCGAACGGCGACTCCTACTCGGTCACCGTCAAGACCCAGCCCTCGAAT
>DATAUO010000139.1:0-2496 GCA_036268215.1 Steroidobacteraceae bacterium | reverse complement strand
GGGCGAGACCGACGGGCGCGTGAATCCCGCCCACTCCCGCAAGATGATCGCGCGGCTTCAGGCCGCGAGCAGCTCCGGCTTGCCGATCTACCTCAGCATCAATTCCCACGCCGGCCACGGCATCGGCAGCGCGCTCTCGATCCGCGTGGGCCAGGCGTCCGATTACTACGCGTTCCTGTTCGATCAGCTCGGCCTGAAGATGCCGCGCTGATTCGATCGGCTCGGCACGTTGCGCCGGCGCCGAGCGCGCGAGATGCATCGCCTTCACGCTACCCGCTCATGTCTGCGCGGCCAAGCCGGCTCTCGACAACCTGAGCATGATGAGCGCCGCGATGACATCCCCCGCCGCGCCGACGAGGATCGGCACCGTGTAGCTGCCGCTCCAGTCGTAGGCATAGCCGGCCGCCGTCGGCGCGATCAGCGTGCCGAACGCGATGCTGGTATAGAGCACGCCGAGGATCCCGCTCACGCGCCGCCCCCCGAAATAATCCATGGTGAGCGCCGGGATGACGGCCACGAACCCGCCGTAGAACACGCCGTAGGTCAGCGCGAACGCCGCGAGCTCCCAGTAGCGCGTCGACACGGTCCACACCAGGAGCGTCGCCGCCATGCCGCCGAACATCATGACGAGCGAGGGACCGCGCCCGAGCTTGTCCGCGATGCCGCCCAGAAAGAACCGCCCGCCCGTGCTGCCGACGCCGACCGCCGCGAGCAGCAGCGCTGCCGAGGTCGCCGCGATGCCGTGATCGAGAGCGTACGGCACGAGGTGCACGAACGGCACGAACATTCCGAACGAGCTCACCAGGCACGCCACATAGAGCAGCACGAAGCGCCGGGATCTCACCACCTCGCCGACCGTGCGCTCCGCGCCCGCGGGGGCGACGGCGACCGGGCCCGGTGGATCCCCGTCCGGGGCGAGCCCGCGCTTGGCGGGGTCGTTCTCGACCAGGAGCGAGGCGGCGATCCCGGCGATGCCGGCCGTCGCGCCGAGGATCAGATAGGCATGGCGCCAGCCGACCGCCCCGATCAGGTGCGCGGCCAGCGGCGGGAATATCAAGGTGCCCACGCCGATGCCGCTCACGGCGAGGCCCGATGCGAATCCGCGCCGCCGGACGAACCAGCGTTGCACCGCGCCCACCGCGGGCACGTACGCCGTGCCGATTCCGAGCCCGACGCCGAGCCCGTAGCAGAGGTACACGGCGGTCAGTGTGTGCGCCCACCCGGCGGCACAGATACCCGCACCGATGAGCGCCATGCCGGCGGCGCACAGCGGCCGCGAGCCGAAACGGTCCGCGAGCGGCCCGCTCACGAGGCCCAGCGCGAAATACAGGAAGCCGGCGAGCGAGAACACCAGCGAGACCGATCCGCGCGAGGCCGCGAAATCCCGCTGGAGCGAGGGCACGAACGCGCTGAACGTGTACGCGTTGCCGAATCCGACACAGGTCACGACGAACGCCGCGGCGACGACGTACCAGCCGTGAAAGATCCGCGAGGGGCCCACTATCCGGACGGACCCGCCGCGAGCTTCCATAATGCCCCCGCCGCTGCCGCAGCCGGGGCCGCCCCCGGCACCCGCACCCCTTCGCTCGTCATGGAACTCCTTGCCGGCCGGCCAAAGCCGTCTCGTCCGGCGCGAATTCTACGGTAAAATCCAGGGTTGGCGCAGTCCTTGGGGAACCTCTGGAATTCCCGATTATCCAAGGAGATCGCCACACTTCTTGGGCATCACACTAAAGGTTCGAGCACGATGAATCAAAAGCCTACGCCGCTGCACGCGGCGCGCCCGGCCTCCGTCGAGTCCGACGCGGCCCTCCGCGCCGCCCGGGAGACGGTTCTCCAGAACTCGGCGTGGGTGCAGCCGCTGCAGTCCGAGATCAGCCGGGTGATCGTGGGTCAGCGGCATCTGCTCGATCGGCTGCTCGTCGCCCTCCTCACCAACGGCCACGTGCTGCTCGAGGGCGTCCCCGGGCTCGCCAAGACGCTCGCGCTCAAGACCCTCGCCGCCGGCATCGCGGTGCCCTTCAAGCGGCTTCAGTTCACGCCCGACATGCTCCCGGCCGATATCGTGGGCACGATGATCTACAGCCCCCAGGACGGCGTGTTCCGCACCAAGCACGGTCCCATTTTCAGCAACCTCATTCTGGCGGACGAGATCAACCGCGCGCCGGCGAAGGTGCAGAGCGCGCTGCTCGAGGCCATGCAGGAGCGTCAGGTCACGATCGGCGACGAGACCTATGCCCTGCCCAATCCCTTCCTGGTGCTCGCGACTCAGAATCCGCTCGAGCAGGAGGGCACCTACCCGTTGCCCGAGGCGCAGATCGACCGCTTCATGATGAAGGTGATCGTCAGCTACCCGAATCGCGAGGAAGAGCGCGCCATCCTCGATGCGATGGCGACCTCGGAGCCGCTGCCGAGCATCCGCCCCGTCGTCACCGGCGAGGAGATCCTGTCGGCGCGGCACGTGGTCAACTCGCTCTACGTCGACGACAAGATCCG
>DATAUO010000138.1:0-3450 GCA_036268215.1 Steroidobacteraceae bacterium | reverse complement strand
GGGGCCGCGGGCGTCTCCTTCCGCGCTCGTCGGACCGAAGCGCTTTCAACCAGTGCCGGTCTCGCTGCGCGAGATGCCGCCGGTGGATGTGGTGATCGTCTCGCACGATCACTACGATCACCTCGACTACCCGACCATCCGTGCTCTCGCCAAGACCCGCGTGCCGTTCGTCACGTCGCTCGGCGTCGGCGCGCATCTGGAATATTGGGGCGTGCAGGCGCAGCGCGTCACCGAGCTCGATTGGTGGGAATCCTATGCCGTGCCGAATTCGGATGTGGTCGTGACGGCCGCGCCATCGCAGCATTTCTCGGGGCGCGGGTTGAAGGATCGCAATGCAACCCTGTGGTCGTCGCTCGCGATCCGGTCGCCGGGACACGCCGTGTTCTTCAGCGGAGACACGGGCTTGACCACCGAGTATCGATCGATTCGCGAGCGGCTCGGACCCTTCGACCTCGTGATGCTGGAGATCGGGGCGTTCTATCCGGCTTGGGGCGACATTCACCTGGGGCCCGACAATGCGCTCAAGGCGCACGCCATGCTCGGCGGCACGTTCATGCCGGTGCACTGGGGCACGTTTTCATTGGCGTTGCATCCCTGGGATCAACCGGCCGAAAGACTGCTCGAGCTCGCGCCGCATACCGACGCCCGCTTGCTCATGCCGCTGCTCGGTCAGCCGGTGGAGCCCGCGCATGCGGAAAGCGTCAAACCCTGGTGGCGCCAAGCCGAGGGCGCCCAGACCGGGATCGCGCCCGAAAACGAGGTCACCGTGGCGGCGTCCGCCCCCTGGCCATTGGACTAGCGCACCGGCGCATCATGGGCCATGGAAACTATGTGGACCTCCGCGGCGGGCCGGCTTTCGTCGGAAGTTCGCGTGGGCGGTACCGGGAGATGGGCATGCGAAGAGTGCGTACGAGCTGGGGTTGGAGCGGCTGCTGGATGGCGGCCTGCGCGGCGGGCGGTGCGGCCGTTGCCGCCGCGGGCGGCGCGGCGGTTGCCGCGGCGGGCTCCGGATGGTCCTCCTATGGGGGCGACCCCGGCGGCACGCGCTACTCGTCCCTCGCTGAGATCAACCGCGCCAACGTCGGGAACCTGCGCGTCGCCTGGACCTTCCGCACCGGAGAGCTGGGGCAGGGGGTCAAGGACTGGACCCGCTCGGCATTCGAGGCGACGCCCATTCTCCATGAGGGGACCCTGTACCTGACCACCAGCAGCACCGACGTCGTGGCGGTGGACGCCGCCAGCGGCGCGCTGCGCTGGCGCCACGACAGCGCGAGCCGCAAGGATCTGCACTACTCGGACGGCGTTTCCCGGGGGGTGTCGCTCTGGGTGGACGATTCGGCACCGGCCGGCGCACCGTGCCGCGCCCGGATCTTTGCACCGACCTTGGACGCCCGGCTGCTGGCGCTCGACGCAGGCAGCGGCAAGCCGTGCGCGGATTTCGGCGAGGGCGGCGCCGTGAACCTGCTCGAGGGCGTGCGCTCGACCGCCAAGGAACACGACGAGTGGCGCAATTACCTGGTCACCTCGCCGCCCGCCATCATCGACGGCAAGGTGATCGTCGGCTCCTCCATCGGCGACAACCGCAGCGTGCTCGAAGAGCTCGGCAGCGTGCGCGCGTTCGACGCGCGGAGCGGACGGCTGGTGTGGAGCTGGGATCCCATTCCGCGCGGTCCTGCGAACCCGGTATACCGGGAGTGGGCCGCGGAAACCGTGGAGTCGGCCAGCGCCGCGAACGCCTGGGCGCCCCTGTCGGTGGATGTCGCCCGCCGCCTGGTGTTCGTACCGACGGGCTCCGCCAGCCCGGATTTCTTCGGCGGCCTGCGCCCGGGCGATGACCGCTGGGCCAACTCGGTGGTGGCGCTCGACGCGGCGACCGGCGTGCTGAGGTGGCGGCACGACAGCGCAAGCCGCAAGGACCTGCATTACTCCGACGGCGTTTCAAGAGGCGTCTCTCTCTGGATGGACGACGCGGCACCCAAGGGCGCGCCGTGCCGAGCGCGGATCTACGCGCCCACCCTGGATGCCCGGCTGCTGGCTCTCGACGCCGCCACGGGCAAGCCATGTGCCGACTTCGGCGATTCCGGCGCCGTGAACCTGCTCGACGGCGTCCGCTCGACGTACGAGGCGCACGATGAATGGCGCAATTATCTGGTCACCTCGCCGCCCGCCATCGTCGACGGCAAGGTGATCGTCGGCTCCTCCATCGGCGACAACCGCAACGTGCTCGAGGAGCTCGGCAGCGTGCGCGCCTTCGACGCGCGGAGCGGTCGACTGGTGTGGAGCTGGGATCCCATCCCGCGCGACACGTCGAATCCGGTCTACAAGGAATGGGCATCCGCGAGCGTCGAGTCCGCGAGCGCCGCCAATGCCTGGGCGCCCTTGTCGGTGGATGCCGCGCGCCACCTGGTGTTCGTTCCGACGGGCTCCGCAAGCCCGGATTTCTTCGGCGGCCTGCGGCCGGGCGACGATCGCTGGGCGAACTCGGTGGTGGCGCTCGATGCGGGCACGGGCGCCCTGAAGTGGGGGCGCCAGCTCGTGCATCACGATCTCTGGGACTACGATGTCGGGTCGCAGCCGACCCTGGTCACGCTCGACCACGCGGGCAGGTCCGTGGATGCGGTGATCCAGGCGACCAAGGAGGGCTTCCTGTTCACCCTCGACCGCGAGACCGGCGAGCCGCTGTTCCCCATCGTCGAAAAGCCGGTTCCCCAGGATGCCGTCGCGGGAGAGCATCCCTCGCCGACCCAGCCGTTCCCCTCGGCGCCGCCGGCGCTTGCGCGCCAGCAGCGCGTGAAGCCGGAGGACGCCTGGGGCGTGACGTGGCTCGATCGAGACGCCTGCCGCAAGCGCATCGAGCAGTACCGATCGGAAGGCATGTTCCAGCCGCCTTCGACCCGGGACTCGCTCATGCAACCCGGCAACGCCGGCGGCATGAACTGGGGCGGGATCGCGTTCGATCCGGAGCGCGGGATCGCCATCGCCAACGTCATGAATCTGCCCTTCGTCGTTGCGCTCATCCCGCGCGACAAGCTCGCCGCGGAGCGCGGCGATCCGCAATACGAGGGCTTCGAGTTCGCGCGCCAGACCGGCACGCCGTACGGGATGCGGCGCAAGGCGTTCATGTCGGGGCTCGGCATTCCCTGTGTGAAGCCGCCCTGGGGCACTTTGAGCGCGGTCGACATGAAGCGCGGCACCGTCAAGTGGCAGATCCCGCTCGGCGACACGCCCTTCATTCACGTGAACGTAGGCATGCCCAGCATCGGCGGCCCGATCGTGACCGCCGGGGGCGTCGTGTTCATCGCGGCGACCCTCGACGATCGGCTGCGAGCCTTCGACGTCGACACCGGCAAGCTCCTGTGGGAGGTCAAGCTGCCGGCCGGAGGGCAGGCGACGCCGATGACCTACGCCGCGGGCGGACGGCAGTATCTCGTCATTGCCGCGGGCGGCTAC
>DATAUO010000137.1:0-6902 GCA_036268215.1 Steroidobacteraceae bacterium | reverse complement strand
GAACGCTTCGATCGCGCGCGGCGCATCGCGCAGCGCCACGTAGCAGTGCCCGCGCTCCTGGCAGAGGCGGCTGTATCCCGGGTGGATCCGTTCGAGGCGCTCGAGCGTCGCGAGCGCATCCGCGATCCGTCCGAGCAATCGCTGACTCAACGCGACGAGATGGAGGGCGTCGCGATTCTCGGGCTCCTTCGCGACGAGTGCCTGGGCGGCCTCCAGGGCGGGCGCATGCTGCCCGGCCTTGGCGAGGTCGCGGACGCGGCGCATCTCGAGCTCGGAAGCGGAAGGGCTCGCGGGGACTTCAGGGTCGGTGAGGGTCGCGTTCATCTGCAGATCGTGGGGCGGACATTCGAGCCCATCCGGGATTGTACAGGTGCCCGAGTAACATGACGGATTTATGACAGCCGACCGATCCTCTCCCAACGCGGACGGGCGCAGGCGTCAGCGCGGCCGGTGCGGGACGCGGTAAACTGCTGATTTCCCGCCAAGGTCGACTCCATGAAGAAGATCGAAGAGCCCGCCCGCAGCATCGATGTGGTGCTGGAGACGGACGTGCTGGTCGTCGGCAGCGGCCCCGGAGGCCTCTCCGCGGCGCTTGCGTCCGCGCGCGCAGGGGCTCGAACCGCGCTGCTCGATCGCAACGGCTGTTTCGGCGGCAACATCACCCAGGTCGGGGTCGAAGGCTTCGCGTGGTACCGCCACGAGCAAACGGTCGACTGCGAGGGTATCGGCCCCGAGCTCGAGCAGCGCGCCAAGTCCATGGGAGCGAGCAGCCCGGAGCCGCAGTCGCTGAGCCAGGCTCTCGACGCCGAGATGTTCAAATGGGTTGCCGATCTCCTGGTCGAGGAGGCCGGCATCACGCCGCTCCTGCATCGGCTGTGCGTCGCGCCCATCATGGACGGCGGCGCCATCCGCGGCGTCATCGTCGAGAGCAAGGCGGGGCGCGAGGCGATCCTCGCCAAACGCGTGATCGATGCGACCGGCGATGCCGACATCGCGACCCGCGCGGGCGCGCCGGTCCGCAAGTCGCCCAAGGCCGAGATGATGGCGGTATCGGTGATGTTCTCGATGAGCGGCGTCAACAAGCGCAAGTTCATCGACTCGGTCAAGGCGGACCCGCAGACCTACAGCGACTGGTCCGGCAACGGCGAATGGGACTACGAGACCACGGGCAAGGAGGACAAGCTGTTCTCGCCGTTCCTGCGCAAGCCGTTCAAGCAGGCGCTCGAGGCCGGCATCATTCCCCCGAACCTGCATACCATCGCCGGCACCTGGGGCACGGTCACCGACCAGGGCGACCTCACGTACCTGAACCTCGTGCACATCCCCGAGATCGACGGCACCGATCCGAACGACCTGACCGCCGGAGAGATGCGCGGGAGACGCGAGGCCATCTACGCGGTGAACGCGCTGCGCGGATTCATGCCGGGTTGCGAGGACGCGAAGCTGCGCAATTTCGGGATGACGCTCGGCATCCGCGACACCCGCAAGATCGATGCGCTATACAACCTCACCGGGACCGACGTGCGCGAGCAGGCGCGTTTCGACGACGCCATCGGCATCTTTCCCGAGTTCATCGACGGCTTCGGGATCCTGATCCTGCCGACCACGGGCCGCTACTGGCACGTTCCGTATCGGGCGCTGGTTCCGAAGGGCGTCGACAACCTGCTGGTCGCCGGCCGCTCCATCGGCGGGGACAAGATCTCGCACGCCTCCGCGCGCAACATGATGTGCTGTGCCGTGAGCGGCCAGGGTGCGGGCACGGCGGCCGCGATCTCCATCCAGCGTGACGAGCCGTTCGACCGCCTCGATGTCGGCGCGGTGCAAAAGGAGCTCGCGCGGCAGGGCGCCAGGTTCAGATGACGGCCGGTAGAGCGCGAGATCGACGGGCGGGCCGGGCGCCGGGAGAGCGATGAAATGAGTCAGGGGGTGGATCGCGCGGGCGGTGCCGCGATCGGCGAGCCGGCGTCGCCGCTGCGCTGGCTGGTGCTGGTGCTCGCGGCGCTCGCCGTATGCAGCAGCTATTACGAGGACGATGTCATCGGTCCGATCGCGGATCTCTTGCATCGCCAACGCGGCTTCACGCAATCGCAGCTCGGCATGCTGAACGGCATCATCAGCATCCCGAATGCCCTGCTCGCGGTGATCAGCGGGATTCTGATCGACCGCTATGGCCCGGCGCGGGTCGCCCTCTGGTCCGCCGCCATCGGCGTCGTCGGCGCGGCGCTCACGGCGATCGGCGTTCCCTACGGGCTCATGGTGGTCGGGCGGTTCGTGTTCGGCGTCAGCGAGGGCTCGATTTTCATCGCGCTCATCGCGGGGCTCGCGCAGTGGTTCCCGCGGAGCGGCATCGCCCTGGCCACATCGTTCTATCTGAGCCTCGCGCGCGTGGGATCCTATTCCGTCGACACTTCGACCGCCTGGGCGAGTCCGCTTTACGAGCGCGGCTGGCAACCGCCGTTGTGGCTCGGGACCGTCATCACCGCGGCGGGCCTCGCCGCGACCGCGGTCTACTTCCGGCTGGATCGACGCCGCAAGACCGCGCTGGCCGCGTCGGGCGCCGGTCACGAGCCCGCGGCCGTGCGGCGGCACCGGCTGGATTTCGACCTGTCGTACTGGTACATCCTCGGCCTGCACGTGCTCTATGCGGCGGTATTCTTTCCGTTTCGAACCACCTACGCGATCGAGTACTTCCAACACGCCAAGGGCCTGTCGCTCGCCGATGCCGGCGTCGCGAACAGCTGGGTGTTCTTCGCCGCGGTGTTCGCGACGCCGATCTTCGGCCTGGTCGCCGACCGCTTCGGGCATCGATCCCTGATGCTGGCGCTCGGAACCGTCTTGCTGCCGCTGACCTTCCTGCTGCTCGGCCTCACGAACGTGAGCCTATGGGTCTCCACCGCCCTGATGGGCATCAGCTTCTCGCTCGTGCCCGCGGTGATCTGGCCCGCCACCACGCTGATCGTCGAGCCGCGGCGCCTCGGCATCGCGCTCGGGCTGATCACGCTCATCCAGGCGCTCGCGATGGCGCTCTCGAATCTCGCCGCCGGCTGGCTGGCGGACCGAGCCGGCGCCGGTGCCGCCAACCCGCAGGGCTACGGCGTGATGCTGGTGTTCTTCTTCGTGCTCAGCATCGCGGCGCTGATCTCCGCGCTGCTGCTGTGGGCGCGCGAGGCGGGGCCGCGCGGGCACGGGCTCGAGGCGCGCGATCCCGCGTAGCGACGTTGATCAGCCTGGAACGTCCTCGCCGGCGAGCGCCTCGCGCAACGGTTCGAGGAAGCGGTCGTAGCGGCGCCACTTCCCGACCGAGCCCTTGCCGATGGGCTGGCGCACCTGCCAGTTGCTCGCAGTCAGGACCGGCCGCTCGGTGAGGTGGAAGTCGAGACAGCGCGGGTCCCATGCGAGCCCGATGTGCGCGAGCATCCGGCGGCTCCATTCCTCGGGATTCTCGACGAGGTCCTCATATCGCACGTCGAGCAGCGTCTCCGGCGGCAGAGTTGCGCGCCAGTGCGTCATCAGGCGCCGATATTCGCGGTAGTAGTGCGCGAGATCACCGAGGTCGGTCGCGTAGGGGTGCGCGGCGGAGAACCCCTGAAAATAGATGGACAAGCACGTGTCGAGCGCATTGCGCTCGAGATGAATGAACCGGGCGCCCGGCAATGCCGCGCGGATGAGGCCGATGTGCCGGAAGTTGACAGGCAGCTTGTCGACCACGCGAGACGCGTGGGGCGCCAACGGCGCGATGCCCTCCAGATAGTCGCGGCCGAGCCGGACAATCGTCGCAGCGCGCTGCTCCGGGGCCGCCTCGCGTTCGGCGTCCGCCGCGAAGATCCAGTAAAGCAGCTCCCCCGCCCCGTGCACCTCCGGGTGCGAGGCGAGAATCTGCTCGGTGAGGCTGGTGCCCGACCGCGGCATCCCGACGACGAAAACCGGGCGCTCCGAGGCAAGCTCGGCGGACCCCAGGGCCTCGAGCGCGCTTCGGTCGAAGGCTGCGAGAGTTCGAGTGACCCGCTGCGTCATCGCGGCGCGGTCGTAGCGAGATCGGGTGCGGCGGGCAAGCTCGTTGCCCATGCGGTGATGCGCGAATGCCGAATCCCGGTCGTCGACCTCATCGTAGTACTTGCCGAGAGCGTGGTGCAGGTTGATGGCGTGGGCGGCGGGAGGCCCGCGGGACAACGCGCGCTCGG
This sequence comes from Steroidobacteraceae bacterium, assembly GCA_036268215.1. Lineage (GTDB taxonomy): Bacteria > Pseudomonadota > Gammaproteobacteria > Steroidobacterales > Steroidobacteraceae > Bog-1198. The sequence continues at coordinate 2,721 of DATAUO010000137.1, read as the reverse complement.
CGGCGTCACGCCACGGCGCATCGGCGGTGCTCATCTTGCGCAACGCCGCGAGGCTGGCCAGCGCCTCGGGCAGCTCCGGGTCGACGCCCAGCGCTTTGTGCAACAAGGCCTCGGCCTCGTCGAACCGACCATGATCGATCGCCAGGCTGCCGAGCAGCGCGAGCGTGTCCGGCGCGTCAGGGCGCAGCAACAGCGCGTGCCGCGCGCTTTTTTCAGCATCCGCCAGCCGTCCCACGGCTCGCTCTGCCATGGCGTGCGCGGTGTGAAGCGCGGCATGGTCCGGGGCGATCTCGAGTCCGGCGCGGTACGCGTCTTCGGCCTCGTACAGTACGTTCAGTGCGAGCAGCGAGTTACCGAGGTGCAGGTACGCTTCCGGCAGGCGCGGCTCGAGCTCCGTCGCGCGCCGGGAGCATTCGACCGCGGCGCGAAAGTCGCCGAGACAATGCAGCACGTGACCCAGATTGGCGTGCAGGCGCCCACTACCCGGCACCCGATCGAGCAAGCTCCGATAAACGCCTGCGGACGCCTGGTAGCGCCCGAGCCCCGCCAACAACGCCGCATACTCGTCGAGTATTCCGTCGCGTGCGTTGCGCGCCAGCAGCTGCTCGTAGTGGGGGACCGCCTCCGCGCCGCGGCCCGCGGCGGTCAGCGCGCTCGCCAGCTGCCTGACGGCCGCGGTGAAATCAGGGCGCAGATCGATCGCCTGCTGCAGGCATTGGATCGCCGCTTCGGCGTCGCCGGTCTCGAGGAGCGCGCTGCCCAGGTTACGGTGCGCCTCGGCAAGCCCCGGCTCGAGCGCGATCACGCGCCGGTATCCCACGATCGCCGCCGCGAGCGCGCCGCGGGCGCGCTCGGCATTGGCGAGGTTGCCAAGGGCGGCGGCGAAGTCCGGCCGAAGCGCCAACGCGCGCCGGCAGCTCGTGATCGCCGCGTCCGTCCGTCCCAACCGGAGCAGCACTTGGCCGAGGTCGTTGTGCGCGTCGGCCAGATCCGGCCGCAGGGCGATCGCGCGCCCATAGCTCGCGGCTGCCTGCTCCAGCACGCCACGGTCCTCGAGCGCGTGGCCGAGCAGGTAGTGCGCTTCCGCATCGCCCGGCGAGGGCACCTTGTCGGCGGCAGCGTCGACGGCACTCTTGCCACAGCAGCGCTTGTACTTACGGCCGCTGCCGCAGGTGCAGGATTCGTTGCGACCCGGAACCATCTTAGAGACGATGGCGCACGAGCGCGTCCCCGAGCACCTCCGCGAGCGGGCCAAGCCACGCCTCGTAGCGGCGCCACTGGTCGAGACCCTCGCGGAAGATGGGTTGGCGCACTTGCTCCGAGCTCATGGGCGTCCGAAAAGGCCGGGTGGCGAGCATCGCCGCCCGCCCCCCAGTCTAGCCCAACCTCAGCCTAGCTCAATGCCGGTCCGGGGCAATGTCAGAACTTGAATCCGACCTTCACGCCGAGCACCCGCGGCCGCAGCGGCACTTCCGCCTTGATGAACTGCCCGGAGGTCGTGTAGACGCTCGCATCGGAGTTGCTCAGGTTCGTGCCATAGGCTTGGACCGACCACTGATCCTTGGCGACGTTGAAGGCTGCATCGTATGTCGTATAGCCCGGTTGGTCGTATCGCAGCCATGACGTTGTCGGCACGACGACTCCCGCGCCGGACTGGAAGCTGCTCGGCTCGTTCTGCATGTCGCCGACGTGCTCCGCGCCGACCATGAAGAACATCTTGTAATCTTGGACCTGCCAGTCGTAGCGTGCGCGCAGGTTGTACTCGGTGGTCGGAGAGAAGGCCGGCGTCGCACCGACCGTGCCGAGCGGGTTTTGCAGGGGTACATTCTCGCTCAAGGTAGGCGACCAGACCTGCGTGATGCAGCTGCCAATCGGTGTCGGGTTACCCGGGTTCGACGACTTGATGCACGGCGAGTTGGTCTCCGACGCGTTGTTGTGCGAGATCGAGCCCTGCAGGGTCAGGCCGTCGGTGACGCGCGCGATGATCTGCAGCTCGGCGCCCTTGATGCGATAGTCGGGTCCCGCCACGCCGAACGTCGTGTTGCCATAGACGGGAGGGTTGTAAATCAGCGTCTGGACGTTCTTCCAGTCCATGATGTACGCGGAGCCGTTGACCAGGAGCCGGTGGTCCAGCCATTCCGTCTTCCAGCCGATCTCGTTGTTGACCAGCGTGTCCGGCGGATACGTATAGGGCTTGTTGTATTGCTTGACGAGGGTCGGATTCGCATCCGGGCCGGCCGTCGCCAATCCCGTCGCCGGATCCACGTCGATCTTGACCTCGGCGCTGTTCTTGCGGTTGCCGGCGCCCGGACGGAAGCCTTGTGAGAAGGTGTAGTAAACCATCGCGTCCTGGGTGACGTGCCAGGTCAGGTTGCCGCGACTTTTGAAACCACTGTAAGTCGCATCATGCGTCGCATCGGTGAGCTGGGAGCCGACGCATGTGCCGTTCGGGATGCCCGCGCATCCGGTGCTCGTGGAATACTGCGAGCCGCGCATGGTCTCCTTGTAATGGTAATAGCGTGTCCCCGCGGTCAAGGTGAGGACCTTCGGGATCAGGTCGAAGTCAATCGACGTGAAGAACGCCGTCTGCTTGTAGCCGCGCTCGAGGTCCTCGCCGAAGGCGACGCTTTGATTGCGCTCGGTCGGATCTATCGCCGCGTAGCCGGGAGCGGGAATCACGTTGGCGGTACATACCTGGAGGCCTTGCTGGTAGAGCAGGAG
>DATAUO010000136.1:0-3887 GCA_036268215.1 Steroidobacteraceae bacterium | reverse complement strand
AGGCGACCACCGAGATGTCGTTGCGGCCCGGGACGAGTTTTACGTGGATGACGTCGGGTGGCGCCGCGCCCGCCGCGTTCCCGGGGACCTCCGACACCGCCGATTCGTTGAGATAAGTGCGGATGACGCCGATTCCGCCGCCGCGATCGGTGACCCGCACGTGCAAATCCACCTCGCTGGCGTCGGTTTCCGGCGGCGTGCTCAGAAGGGCGACGTCGGGCGGCGGCTTCACCGAGGCAATCGTGGGAAGCGCGGCGGGTATGGGCTGGCCGTTCAACGCGAGGCGCACGAGATCCGGACGGTAGAATTTCTCGCGATAGGCCGCGATTCCCGACACCGTGCCGTCGGCGCGAACGTTGAGGTAATCCTCCGCGCGGTCGCCTTGACTGTCGTAGTATCCCTGCGGCGTCATTCTCAACACCGAGCCATCGCGGAACGCGATGAGCCGCAGGCGCTCCTCCCCGCTTTGAGCGTCCCACAAACGTATGGTGGAATCCGCGCTCGCCGAGGCGATGAGTCTTCCGTCCGGCGAAAAGGCGACCGACTCCACCAGATCGGCGTGTCCTAGAAGCGTCCTTTTCTCCCGGGCACCAGCGAGATCCCAGAGCTTGATGGCAGCATGCTCATCGCCGGATGCCAGGAGAGCCCCCTTCGGATCGAAAGCAACGGAGGTGACGGGCCCCTCGTGACCGCGCAGCGTCGCGCGCTCTCGGCCGCTTTCCAGGTCCCACAAGCGCACCGTGTGGTCGCCGCCTCCGGAGGCCAGCGTCCGTCCATCGGGCGAGAACGCCACCGAGCCGACCCAGCTCGTGTGCCCCGAGAGGGTCCGTTGCTCGCGGCCGCTCGCCGCATCCCATAGCTTGATCGCTCCGCGCGAGTCGCCGGAGGCGAGGCTGCGGCCATCCGCAGAGAACGCCACCGCCTCGACTGTCCCGGCGTGACCCGTGAGGGGGCGGCCCTCGGTGCCGTCGGGCAGGTGCCACATTCTCACGCGGCTGTCGCTGCCGGCGGCCAGCGTTCGGCCATCCGGAGAGAACGCGATCGACGCGCTGCCGCTCTGCCCGTTCGCCACCGGGAAGGTATGCATCGGTTTGCCGGTGACGATGTCCCACAACTTGACCGTTCCATCGCCGGATCGGGATGCCACGGCGTGATTGTCCGGCGAGAATGCAACCGAGCCGACCCAGCTGTCATGCGCTGCAATCGTGCGAAGCACGTGCGCATCGGCGACGAGCCACAACCGCACCGCGCGGTCGGCGCCGGCCGAAACGAGCATCCGTCCGTTCGGGGAGAAGGCCACCGACTTCACGAAATCCGCGTGCCCCTCGAGCGTATGAAGGAGCTCGCCGTTGGCCGCGTTCCACAATTTGATGGAGTGATCGGCGCCCGCCGACGCCAGCGTGCGCCCATCGGGCGAGAACGCCACCGACTCGACCCAGCCGGCGTCGCCAGGAAGCGATTTGCGCTCGCGGCCCGTCGCGACATCCCAGAGCCTCAAGCTGTGATCGTATCCACCCGAGGCGATCGTCCGGCCGTCGGGCGAGCAGGCGACCGACCAAATCTCACTGGTGTGTCCGAGCAGCGCCCGCACCTCGCGTCCGCTGTCGAGATCCCAGAGCTTGAGGACGTGGTCCCAGCTTGCCGATGCAAGCATGGGGTTCTTGGCTGCGCAAAACGCCACGGCGCTCACGCGGTCGGTGTGTCCCGCAAGCGTGCGGATCTCCCGGCCGGCTGCGGCGTCCCATAGCTTGACGGTCTTGTCGATGCTTCCGGAGGCCAGCAGGCGATCGTCCGCGGCGAATGCCACGGAGGTTACCGCCTCCCGATGTCCCGCAAGCGTCTTGAGCTCCCTGCCGGTCGCGGCATCCCAGAGCTTGATGGTGTGATCGGCGCCGCCGGTCGCAAGCATATTCCCCGCATGCGCGAAGGCGAGTGCATTGACGGGACCTACGTGACCCTCGAGGACATGCAGCGCGCGTCCGCTGGCGGCATCCCACAGCACCGCCGTGCCGTCGTGCCCGCCGGTCGCGACGAGGCGCCCGTCGGCCGAGAACGCGATGGCATCGAGCGGGTGCGCGCTGCGTGCGAAGCTGCGGAACTCGCGCTGGGTCGCCACGTCCCACGTGAGAGCGGCGCCGTCTTCACCCGCCGACGCGACGAAGCGGCCATCGGGAGAGAACGCCACCGAGTGAACGACATTCGAATGGCCGAGCTGTGCGAATACGTCGGGTGTCTCCGCCGCAGCCGAGGTCGCGGCCAGCGCGAGCATCGCGGCGACCGAGAGGGGGCCGGCACGGAGTCCGTGACCTGCACGATGTTGTTCATCCCGAGCATCGATGGGCAGCACGCCGTGGCTACCTCCCGGTGAAGCGGTCTAGGCCGCTGCGAAAGATTTATCACCTTTCCCGGCGCTTCGGCAACCGCAAACTTCCGGTCGATCGGCCTGCGTGCCGTCGAATGGGTCGGCGACGTGGGTGCTGGGACACAAAGATCTTAGAGCGGAAATATGGCGAGATCGCGCCATGTCCCTGACCCAGCGTTACATAAGTCACTGCCAAACCAATGGGACGCGACTTTAGTTGCGGTCATTCAATCACTCGCGTGAACAACCCATTGTTGTTTCAGAGGAAACGAGGGTAATTGGCTGAGGTAAAAGAGCGATCGCCGAATCTCTCCGTGGTGGGAGCTTCATCCGTTTGATTTCCTATGCTTCTACGATCCTCTACACTCGCTTCAGGCTCATGCAGTGGATCATCCGATTTCTGCTGCGATGAGCGCCTGCGCCAACGGCGCATGACATTCGCCGGCGCGACATGAGGGATATTTTTTCGCTGAAAATCGAGACGCCCCGCCTGCTGCTGCGGCCGCAACGCAGGGAGGACTTCGAGCCCTGGGCGGCGATGATGGCCGACCCGGAAGGCACGCGCTTCATCAACGGCCCGCACCCGCGAGCCGCCGCGTGGCGGGGCTTCATGACGGTCGCGGGGTGTTGGGCGCTGCAAGGATTCTCGTTGTTTTCCGTGATCGAAAAATCGTCCGGACGCTGGATTGGGCGCTTGGGTCCGTGGATGCCGGAGGGATGGCCGGGCCCCGAGGTCGGATGGGCCTTGGTGCGCGAGGCTTGGAATCGGGGATACGCGACGGAAGGAGCTGCCGCGGCCATCGACTGGGCGTTCGAGCATCTGGGCTGGGGCGAGATCATCCATGTCATCGCGCCCGACAACCTCGCGTCCCAAGCGCTCGCCGCGAAGCTCGGATCGCGCAAGCGCGGACCGGGTCGGCTGCCGCCGCCGTCGCAGGATGCGCGAGTGGATATTTGGGGCCAAACCCGAGCCGAGTGGATTGCAAGGCGGCCGAGAAGGTGAGCGCCAAGGAGGGCGCACCCGTCCGGGACGGCTACCCAGCGCCTGCCGATCAAGTCAGTCCTGCACGCCCCAGCTGGACAGAATGCTCCAGTAGAAGAAGTCCTCGGCCGGCGGCAATGCCCGCCGCCGCGCGGGCGGCTGCTCGTCGCCGTGGCCGTTGCCGTTGCCGTTGCCGTTGCCCTTGCCGGAGCCGTTGCCGTGGCCGCTCGCCGCGCCGGGCTGTTGCAATTCGCGTTTGCCATTTCCGGACGGTGCGGGCTCGTCGCCGGTCCGCTCGTTCTCGGGAATCTCGTCGGGCGATGCATCGCTCGGTGTCGTATGCGGCATGGGTCGGACCTCGGGCAGGGTTTTGAAATCGTGTGAGCAAAACGCTACCGGTGAGGCAATCGCCGCTCTATCGGCAAGCACCCCATGACGCTTGTGGGCCGGCGCCTACAGGGTCGTGTCCCGCGCGGCGGCAGAGATTCGCGCCCCGCCGTATTACGCTGCCTTACGGGGCTGCGGCCCCTTCAGCGGCTGAAA
>DATAUO010000135.1:0-2996 GCA_036268215.1 Steroidobacteraceae bacterium | reverse complement strand
CGCGCTGCAGTACCTCGAGAAGGACGAAGCGGTGCAATTCCTGTCGTACTTCGACAGCCTGACCGGTCTCGCGAAGCGGCCGCTGTTCTGCCAGAGGCTCGCGCGTCTCATGGCCGACGACAAGGGCGAGCGCGGGGTGCTCACGGTCGTGGTCTTCGACGTGCAGAAGCTCGGCACCATCAACGACTCGCTCGGCCGCTACGTCGGCGACCGGCTGCTCGAGAAGATCGCGGACCGCATCAAGCAGGCCCACGAGAATTCCGAATGCGCCGGGTACTTCGGCGGCGGCACGTTCGCGCTCATGGTGCGTCAAGCCGCCGATTCCGCCGACACCGGCCGCTTGCTGCAGAGCGCGGCGGCGCAGCTCTTCGTCGAGCCCTTTCAGATCGACGAGCACGAGCTCAAGCCCGCCATCCGCTCGGGTGTCGCGTTCTATCCGCACGATGCCGATTCCGCCGACGTGCTGGTGCAGAACGCCGAGGCGGCTCTCTCCGCGGCGCGCGAGGACAACGAGAAGTACATGCTGTACGGCTTCGTCACGCAGCGCCCCACCTCGCGCACCCTCGCGCTCGAGGGCCGGCTCGCGCGCGCGCTCGAGCGCGACGAGTTTCGCCTGCACTATCAGCCCAAGGTGAGCATCGCCGACGGCAAGGTCGAGGGCTTCGAGGCGCTGCTCCGCTGGGAGGACGGTCAGGAAGGCCTGGTACCGCCGAACATCTTCATTCCGCTGCTCGAGCGCTCGGGCGCGATCGTGGACGTGGGCGAATGGGTGATCCAGCAGGCGGTGCGCGACATCCGCGCCTGGACTGCCGACGGGCTGCAGCCGTTCCGGGTCGCGGTCAACGTGTCGCCCCTGCAGCTCCGCCGGCGGGATTTCGTCGATCGGGTGCTGGCCGCCATCGAGCCCGGCATGAAGGATGCCTGCGGCGTCGACATCGAGATCACCGAGAGCATGCTGATGCAGGACTTGGAGCTGTCGATGCGCAAGCTGTCGGCGCTGCGCGATGCGGGCATCAGCATCTCCATCGACGATTTCGGGACCGGCTATTCCTCGCTGCGCTTGCTCGACCGGCTGCCGGTGGACACGCTCAAGATCGACCGATCCTTCGTGCAGAACATCGCCGACACGCCCTCGGCGCTGACCCTGGTCTCGACCGTGGTGTCGCTGGCGCGGGCCTTCGACATGCATACGGTCGCGGAGGGCGTGGAGACGCGCGAGCAGCTGCGCCTGCTGCGCGAGATGAAGTGCGACCAGGGGCAGGGATATCTGTTCGGCCGTCCCACCGCCGCGGATCAGGTGCCCGTGGCGATCGCGCGGCTCGCGCGCACCGCGCGCTGAGCGACGCAGCGGGCGTCGACGCCCGTCGCTGACGCGGCACGGCTGCCGACGAGGCGGTCGACGAGGCGGCTGACGAGGCAGCTGACGAGGCGATATCGGCTCGAGGGCCAGTCGTCGGCTCAGCCCCGCTTGATCAAGCCGTGCCTTTTTTTGCCGACGCTGATGCGCGCCGTACCGGTGCCCCCCAACTCGGCCTGCGTCACCGCGGCGGTCGCGGCCTTGACCGGCTCATCGTTCAGCCGCACGCCTCCTTGCTCGATCAGGCGGCGTGCCTCGCCTTTGGAGCTCGCCATGCCGAGCGCCACCACCACGTCGATCACCGATACGGAGGCGGCCGCCGAGAGCGTGAAGGTGGGCAGGCCCTCGGCCGTGGCGCCGGCGAAAGCCCGCGAGGCGATGGCCTTGGCTTCGCTCGCTGCCTCATCGCCGTGGCACAGCCGCGTCGCCTCGGTCGCGAGGATATCCTTCGCGGCGTTGATCTCCGCGCCTTGGAGCCGCTCGAGCCGCGCGATCTCGGCGATCGGCAGCTCCGTGAACATGCGCAAGAAGCGCCCGACATCCGCGTCCTCGGTATTGCGCCAGAACTGCCAGTAGTCGTACGGCGAGAGCCGCGAAGGCGACAGCCATACTGCCCCGGCGGCGGTTTTGCCCATCTTGGCGCCCGAAGCGGTCGCGATCAGGGGTGAGGTCAGCCCATAGAGCTGCGCATCGCGCACCCGGCGGCCGAGCTCGACGCCTTGGACGATATTGCCCCACTGATCCGAGCCGCCCATCTGCAGCACGCAGCCGTAGCGCTCGTTCAGCTCCACGAAGTCGTATCCCTGCAGGATCATGTAGTTGAATTCCAGGAAGGTCAGCGGCTGTTCGCGCTCCAGGCGCAGCCGCACGCTGTCCATGGTCAGCATGCGGTTGATGGTGAAGTGACGCCCGATCTCGCGCAGGAACGGCACGTACCGGAGGCCCGAGAGCCAGTCGTCGTTGTTGGCCATGACGGCGTCGGATGCTGCGTCGCCGAAATGCAGGAAACGGCTGAAAATGGCGCGGATGCCGGCGATGTTCGACGCAATCTGTGCGTCCGAGAGGAGCTGGCGCGTCTCGTCGCGGCCGGACGGATCGCCGACCTTGGTGGTGCCGCCGCCCATCAGGACGATGGGCCGGTGTCCGGTCTTTTGCAGGTGGCGGAGCAGCATGATCTGAACCAGGCTTCCGACGTGCAGGCTGTCGGCCGTGGCATCGAAACCGATGTAAGCGACGAGGGTTCCCGCGGCGGCACGCGCATCGAGCGCCTCGCCATCCGTGACCTGGTGGATGTAGCCGCGCTCTTCGAGCGTGCGCAGGAAATCGGATCGGAACTGGCTCATGAGGGTCGCGAGCGTAGGCCAAAACCTCACGTCGTGAAAGAACCACGGCAGATTGGTTGACACTCTGCGTCCCACGGCTATACTGCGCGCCCTTCCCGGTAAAAGGCTGTTTTCGAGACCTTTCGACAGTTGACGAGGTCCGAAATCGCGTTATACTTGGAAGTTCGGCCTGGGCCTTTGTCGCCACAGGTTTCGCTCTTTAAAAATTTGAATAGGTAACTTGTGTGGGTGCTCGCGTCGATTGCCTTGGTGCAATTGATGATGCGAGTACCAAACGACCAGATGTTCATTCGTGA
>DATAUO010000134.1:0-7121 GCA_036268215.1 Steroidobacteraceae bacterium | reverse complement strand
CTGATCCTCGAGATCCTGCCGCGCGCGCCCGATCTGCGTGAGGATACCGCGCGTGTGCTCGAGCAGGCGCGCGCCGGCCTCGGTGAGCACGACGCCGCGGCCGTTGCGCTCGAACAAGCTCTGTCCGAGCTCGGTCTCCAGCTGGCGCACCTGGCGGCTCAGCGCCGGCTGCACCACCGAGAGAAACGCCGCGGCGCGGGTGAAGCTGCCGAGCTCGGCCACGTGTCGAAAGTACTCGAGCTGCTTCAGGTCCATTCGGAGCGGTTCCAGCTATGCTCAAATGCTATAACAGGTATATCTCTCATTCCTTGATATTATATATCATCGATTCGATCAGCGAGGCCGGCGGGCGATGCAGCGGTCCATTCCCTGTCTGTTCATGCGCGGCGGGACCTCGCGCGGGCCCTTCTTTCTGGAGGGCGATCTGCCTGCGGACGCCGCCGAGCGCGACCGCCTGCTGCTCGCGGCCATGGGCTCGCCCGATGCGCGTCAGATCGACGGCATCGGGGGCGCGGATCCCCTCACCAGCAAGGTGGGCATCGTGCGGCGCTCCCGCAGTCCGGGCAGCGACCTCGAATTCCTGTTCGCCCAGGTCTCCGTCAAGGAGGCGCGCGTCGACACGACGCCGAACTGCGGCAACATGCTCGCCGCCGTCGTGCCGTTCGCGCTCGAGACCGGCCTCGTGTCCGCACGCGGGGATGTCACCACGCTCCGCGTGCTGACGCGCAATACGGGGACGCTGAGCGACATCGAGGTGCGCACGCCCGGAGGCGTGGTCGAGTACGCCGGCGAGGCGCGCATCGACGGGGTGCCGGGCACGGCTGCGCCCATCAACATCAGCTTCCTCGATACGGCCGGATCGGTGTGCGGCGCGCTCCTGCCCACGGGCAATCCGGCGGATCGCATCGGCGGCATCGAGGCGACCTGCATCGACAACGGCATGCCGGTGGTGGTGATGGCGGCCCGCGATCTCGGCGTCTCGGGCTACGAGAGCCGCGACGAGCTCAACGCCAACGCCGGCTTGAAGCGGCGCCTCGAGGCGATCCGCCTCGAGGCCGGCCCCCGCATGCGTCTCGGGGACGTGAGCGCCAAGGTGGTGCCGAAGATGTGCCTGGTTGCCCCGCCGCGCTCGGGCGGCCACATCTCGACGCGGACCTTCATACCGCACGACTGTCACGCGGCGGTCGGCGTGCTCGGCGCCGTCACGGTGGCCACGGCCGCGGTGATGCCCGGAACCGTGGCGAACCGCGTCGCGGCGGCGCCGCCGGGGCTTCACAAGATCCTCTCGGTCGAGCATCCGAGCGGCGAGTTCAGCGTGCGCCTCAGCATGAACCCGCACGATCCCGCGCAGGTGCTGCGCGCCGCGCTGCTCAGGACCGCGCGCCTCATCATGCGCGGCGAGATCTACGTTCCGTCCTCCTCGACAGGTGCCCCATGATCGGACGATCCGGAATTGCGGTTAAGCGCATCGTGCGCGCCGACCCGGCGGCCGTCGCCGCGCTCGCGGCCTTCGGCTCCGCCACGATTCACGAGGCCATGGGCCGGGCCGGGCTCCTGCAGCCGTACCTGCGGCCGGTGTATCCCGGCGTGCGCGTCTGCGGCCCGGCGGTGACCATCTTCGCGCATCCCGGCGACAACTGGATGCTGCACGTCGCGGCGGAGATGCTGGAGCCCGGCGACGTGGCGGTTCTCGGCACCTCGTCCGAGAACGCCGACGGCATGTTCGGCGAGCTGCTCGCGACCTCGTTCAGGGCGCGCGGTGCGCGCGGGCTGGTGATCGACGCCGGCTGCCGCGATGCGGCGGACCTGCGCGCCATGGAGTTCCCGGTCTGGGCCCGCGCGATCCATGCCAAGGGCACCGTCAAGGCCACGGTCGGCTCGGTGAACACGCCGATCGTCTGCGCGGGCGCGCTGGTGCATCCCGGCGATGTGATCGTCGCCGACGACGACGGTGTGGTGGTCGTGCCGAAGGCGCGGGCGGCGGAGGTCGCCGCGGCTTCCGCGGCGCGCGAGGCCAAGGAGGCGGCAACGCGCAAGCGCCTCGCCGCCGGCGAGCTCGGCCTGGACATCTATGGAATGCGCGAGCCCCTCGCCAAAGCGGGGTTGCGCTACTTCGAGGACGAGGCCGCCTGGCCGCGAGAGGGCGGCCCATGAAGAGCTGCCTGCCGCCGGACCCGAACCCCATTCGCCCGTCGCTCGAGCTGCCGCCGGGCGCCTGCGATGCGCATTGCCATGTGTTCGGGCCGGCGGCGCGGTTTGCGTATTCGCCGGACCGCAGCTACACCCCGCCCGATGCGCCGGTCGAGGCTCTGCGCGCCTTGCACGCGCGCCTCGGCATCTCGCGCGCGGTGATCGTGCACGCAAGCTGCCATGGCACGGACATGGCCGTGACGCTCGACGCCATCGCCTCGAGCCGGGGAGCGTATCGGGGCGTGGCGTGCGTCGAGGACGCGGTCACCGACGCCGAGCTGCACGCGCTGCACGAGCGCGGCATCCGCGGGATCCGCTTCAACTTCGTCAAACACCTGGGCGGCGTGCCCGATCTCGGCGTGTTCCATCGCCTCGTCGCCCGCATCGAGCCGCTCGGATGGCACGTGGTGCTGCATTTCGACGCCGAGGACATCGTCGCCCGGCAGGAGCTCCTGCGCCGCATCGAGGTGCCCTTCATCATCGATCACATGGGCCGCGTCAAGGCGGGGGAGGGGCCGGAGCAGGGGCCCTTCCAGCTGCTGCTCGAGCTGTTCTCGCGCAATCCGCTTGCCTGGATCAAGGTGTGCGGCTCGGAGCGCGTCTCCGCGGGCAGGCGGCCGTTCCGCGACGCAATCCCGTTCGCGCGCGCGCTCATCGACGTGGACCCGCGGCGCATTCTCTGGGGCACCGACTGGCCGCATCCCAACATCAGCAAGGACATGCCGAACGACGGCGAGCTGGTCGATCTGTTCGGCGAGATCTGTCCCGATCCCGGCGAGCGCGCGCAGATCCTGGTCGGCAACCCGACCCGCCTGTATTGGACCGACTGAGCGCGCCGCCGAAGGAGCCCTGATGATCATCGACTGCCACGGCCACTACACCACCGCGCCCGGCGGCCTGCAGGCGTTTCGCGACCGGCAGATCGCCGCGCTCGAGAGCGGCACGGACGAGCCCGCCGGGAACCTCGGCATCACGGACGACGAGATCCGCGCGAGCCTCGAGAAGGCGCAGCTCGCGCTCCAGCGCAGCCGGGGCACCGACCTCACCGTTTTCTCGCCGCGCGCCTCGGCCATGGCGCATCACATCGGCAACGAGACCACCAGCCTGCGCTGGAGCCGGGCCTGCAACGATCTCATCCATCGGGTCGTCTCGTTGTATCCCGATAATTTCGTCGGGGTGTGCCAGCTGCCGCAGTCCCCGGGCGTCGCCCCGGCGGCAAGCGCCGCGGAGCTCGAGCGCTGCGTCGGCGAGCTCGGCTTCATCGGCTGCAACCTGAATCCCGACCCGTCGGGAGGCCACTGGACCTCGCCGCCGCTCACCGACCGCCACTGGTACCCGCTCTACGAGAAGATGGTCGAGCTGGACGTCCCCGCGATGGTGCACGTGAGCTCCTCGTGCAATCCGAGCTTTCATGCCACCGGCGCGCACTACCTCAACGCCGACACGACCGCCTTCATGCAGTTCCTGACCGGCAACCTGTTCGCGGACTTTCCGACCCTGCGCTTCATCATCCCGCATGGCGGCGGGGCGGTCCCCTATCACTGGGGCCGGTATCGCGGGCTGGCCCAGGACATGAAGCGCCCGCTGCTCGAGGAGCACGTGCTCAAGAACGTGTTCTTCGACACGTGCGTGTATCACCTGCCGGGCATCGAGCTCCTGCTCAAGGTGATCCCCGCGGACAACATCCTGTTCGGCTCGGAGATGGTGGGAGCGGTGCGCGGCATCGACCCGCGCACGCAGCAATACTACGACGACACCAAGCGCTATCTCGATGCGCTGCCCTTGAGCGCGGCCGATCGCGAGCGCATTTTCGAGAAGAACGCGCGCCGGGTCTTTCCGCGCCTCGACGCGCTGCTCAGGAAGCGCCAGAGCAGCTCTTAAGGAGGCCCTGCGCGGGCTTTATCGGTGCGGCCGCGTCGGCATGCTCGTGGAGGGACCCTCGCTCAGGGGGCGCGGTAGACGATCTTGCCCCCGACCATGGTGGTCAGCACTCGGGTCTTGCCGATGGTGTCCGGGGCTGCCGAAAAGATGTCCTGCGACAGCACCGCCAGGTCGGCCAGCTTGCCCGGCTCGAGCGTGCCGACCTGGTCCGAGAACGCGGCGTAGGCCGAGCCCTTGGTGTAGGCGCGCACGGCATTTTCCACGCTGATGCGCTCGCCGGGGACGTAGACGCCTCCGGTGACCTTGGCGCCGCCCTGGCCCGCGCCATCGAGCGGCGCGCCGGCGACGTTGGCGGTGTCGTCCGACTTCCACGCCTGGCGGGTCGCCGTCTCCTGGATCGATACGTACGGGCTCGGCGGCCAGGTGCAGGGCCAGTCGCTGCTGAAGGCGAGGGTGGCGCCGCTCTGCTCGAGGGAGTGCCAGCGGTCGGAGGGGATCTGCTCCGGGCCGAAGTTCGTGCCCTCGTCGCCGCAGCAGAAGGTCGGCTGCATGTCGGCCACGACCTCGAGCTTGGCGAAGCGCGCGATGTCGTCCTTCTCGATCAAGTCGGCATGCTCGATGCGAAAGCGCCGGTCCCGCTGGCCGTGCGCCTGCTCGACCTTTTCATAGGTGTCGAGGATCATGTGCACCGAGTCGGCACGCAGCGCATGGGTCATGATCTGGTAGCCGCGCGAATCGAGCTCCATCACCAGGTTCTCGTAGTCCTGCGGCGTGTACACCAGCGGCGGAATCAGGCCCGTGCCGCCGTCGGCGAAGAACTTGACCAGGTTTGCGGACACCCAGTCGTCATGGTAGAGCCGCCGGGCCTTGTCGAGATCGGCGAGGAACGCAGGGGTCAGGTGATGCTGCACGGCGACCGCCCCGAAGCTGGTGCGCGTGCGCACGGTGAGCGCGCCGCGGTCGCGCAACGCGGCGTAGAGCTGGATCTCGGCGAGATCGCCCGTGGCGTTGACCACGCCGGTGATGCCGAAACTGTTCAGGTAGTGCGCCGCGGCCTCCACCATCGCGAGCTGGTCGGCGACCGGCACGCGCGCCAGGACGGCCCGTGCCGCGATCTGCATCGCCGCCTCCATCAGCACGCCGCTCGGATGGCCGCTGGCGTCGCGGATCACGCCGCGCTCCTCCTCGGCATCCGGCACCGGCCGATCGGTGAGGCCGGCCATCTTGATCGCCGCCATATTGAGCCATACCGCGTGCTCGGAGGTGTTGTGAACCACGAGCGGCCGGTCCGGGACGGCGCGGTCGAGCAGCTCATGGTCCGGCGTCGTCGGCGGAACGGCGCTGAAGTCGGCACGCGCGAACAGCACGGGGTCCGCGGGGTGTGCCGCCGCGTAGGCCCGCAGGCGCTCGATCATGGCGTCGGGCTTGTCCGGGGTGATGCTGGTCTCCGGAGTCGACAGGTTGAGGCCGTGCAGCGCGAAGGCGCCGTAGAGCATGTGGGTGTGCGAGTCGATGACACCCGGAATGACCGTCTGGCCGTGCAGGTCGATGACCTTGGCGTGCCCGGCTTGCTTGCGAATGGCGGCGTCGCTGCCCACCGCCTCGATGCGGCTGCCGGCGACCGCGAGGGCGCTGGCCCAGGGAGCGGCGGGATTGCCGGTATAGATGTGCCCGTGGACGAGCACGGTGTCGGCGGCCACCGCCGCGGTCTGCCAGGTCAAGGCCGAGAAGGCCGCCCACGCGGCGGCGCATCGAAATCGTGTCATGGTCATCCCCCTTTTGCGGAAAGTATAACGCCGTCACCATCGGCGCCGGCGATGGCACGGATGCCAAAAAACGTTTTGGCGGCCCGGGCGCGATCTTGTATGGTCCGCGGGCCATGGCCCTCATCGAAAAAGCGCTGATCGTCGGCGGCGGCATCGCCGGAATGGCCGCTGCCATCGAGCTGCGCAAGCGCGGGGTCGCCGTCGACCTGATCGAGCTCGATCCGGAGTGGCGGGTCTACGGCGCCGGCATCACCATCAACGGCGCCGCCCTCCGGGCCTTCAAGACGCTCGGCGTGGTCGAGGAGGTCGTGGCGCTCGGATGGATGAGCGACGGCTGCGACATTTGCGCCGCCGGCGGGGCGGTGCTCGCGAAGATCCCGACTCCGCGCATCGCGGGTCCGGACATCCCCGGCGGAGGCGGCATTCTGCGCCCGGTGCTCGCGCGCATCCTGTCCAAGGCGACGCTTGCGTCGGGGACGAGCGTGCGCCTCGGCACCTCGTTCGAGTCGATCGCACCCGCCCCGGACCGCGTCGGCGTCCGCTTCACCGACGGATCGCGGGGTGAATACGACCTCCTCATCGGCGCGGACGGGCTCTTCTCGAAGGTCAGGTCCGCCGTCTTTCCCGAGGCGCCGAAGCCGCGCTACACGGGGCAGGGGTGCTGGCGCGCGGTCGTGCCGCGCCCGGCGGACATCACCGCCGCGCGCCTCTTCATGGGGGCGAAGACCAAGGCGGGGGTGAACCCGGTGTCGAGGGACGAGATGTATCTCTTCTGCGTCGACGGCTACCAGAGCGCGGAGCGCATCCCCGAGAAGGACTGGGCCGGCATCCTCACCGGATTGCTGGCGGAATTCACCGGCCCCATCGGCACGGTCCGGGACGGGCTGAACGCCGGGTCGCGGATCCTGTACCGGCCGCTCGAATCGGTGCTGGTCGCGCTGCCCTGGCATCGGGGGCGCATCGTCCTGATGGGAGACGCGGCGCACGCCACCACGCCGCACCTCGCCTCCGGCGCGGCCATCAGCGTCGAGGATGCCATCGTGCTGGCCGAGGAGCTCGGGCGCGCCGAGTCGCTGGAGACCGCCTTGCGGGCGTACGAGACGCGGCGCTTCACGCGCTGCAAGATGGTGGTCGAGAGCTCGCTGCGGCTCGGCGAGCTCGAGGTGACCGGCGGCTCGAAGGACGAGCACGCACGGGTCATGCGCGACTCGATGACCGCGTTGCTCGAGCCGATCTGAGCGGCCATGAGCGTGCGACCCATGAAGCGGGTGGTCACCGGGCACG
>DATAUO010000133.1:0-7040 GCA_036268215.1 Steroidobacteraceae bacterium | reverse complement strand
GGGTGCTCGCCGTCATCGCGCTGATCCTGATGCTCGCGCTGCTCTCGTACAGCCCCGATGACCCGGGCTTCAACGACACCGGCGCGACCGGTCACACCCACAACTGGATGGGGCCCATCGGCGCGTGGCTGTCGGGATTTTTCCTGTTCCTGTTCGGACGGCCTTCCTATCTCTTCCCGGTGATGCTCGCCTATGCCGGCTGGCTGGTGCACAAGGAGCGTGCGCTGCCGGTCGCGCCGTCACGCATCAACACGCTGCTGCGCGCCGGCGGCTTCGTGCTCACGCTGGTCACGAGCTGCGGTCTCGCCACCCTGCACTGGAGCGGCGCCCACCTGCCGAACACCGCCGGGGGCGGCCTCGGCGAGCTCGCCGGGCGCGGCGCGGCCCGCGGCCTCAGCTTTCTCGGCGCAACGCTGTTCTTGTTCGGCGTGTGGCTCGCGGGCGTCGCCCTGTTTCTCGGCGTCTCCTGGTTCGACGTCATGGACAAGCTCGGCGCGTGGGTGCTGACCACGCTCGAATGGCTCAAGGATCGCTTTGCGCAGAAGCGCGAGCTCGCCTCCGGGCAGCAGCGCAAGCAGGCGCGCCAGGAGGTCGTGCGCGAGGAGCAGAAGAAAGTGGCCAGCCGGCCGCCGCCGCGCATCGAGGCGGCCCCGCCCGTCGTCGAGAAGAGCGAGCGGGTGGAGCGCGAGCGCCAGGTGCCGTTGTTCGATGCGGTGAAGTCGGGGGAGCTGCCGGCCCTGTCGCTGCTCGATGAGCCCGGCCCGCGCGAGCAGTCCTACTCCGACGAGGCGCTCGAGGCCATGTCCCGCCTGGTCGAGCTCAAGCTCCGCGACTTTGGCGTGGAGGCGGAGGTGGTGGCCGTGTTGCCCGGGCCCGTGATCACCCGATTCGAGCTGCGGCCTGCGCCCGGCGTCAAGGTGAGCCAGATCAGCAACCTGTCGAAGGATCTGGCGCGCGCGCTCTCCGCCGTGAGCGTGCGGGTGGTGGAGGTCATCCCGGGCAAATCGGTGGTTGGTCTCGAGATTCCGAACGAGAAGCGCGAGATCGTCACGCTCGGCGAGATCATCAAGTCCAAGCCCTACGACGAGACGGCTTCGCCGCTCGCGCTCGCGCTGGGCAAGGACATCGGCGGCGTGCCGATCGTCGCCGACCTCGCGCGCATGCCGCACCTGCTCATCGCCGGAACCACCGGGTCGGGCAAGTCGGTCGGCATCAATGCCATGGTGCTGAGCCTGGTCTACAAGGCGCTGCCCGAGCACGTGCGCATGATCATGATCGACCCCAAGATGCTCGAGCTGTCGGTGTACGAGGGCATCCCGCACCTGCTCTCGCCGGTCGTCACCGACATGAAGCAGGCCGCCAACGCGCTGCGCTGGTGCGTGGCTGAGATGGAGCGGCGCTACCAGCTGATGTCCGCGCTCGGCGTACGCAACATCGGCGGCTTCAACCGCAAGGTCAAGGATGCCGCGGACGCCGGCAAGCCGATCAAGGATCCCATCGTTCTGCAAAAGATCGCTCAAGGAGTTCCCGGCGTCGCGGCCGACGACGTGCCGGACCTCACCGCGTTGCCCTTCATCGTGGTGATCATCGACGAGCTCGCCGATCTCATGATGATCGTCGGCAAGAAGGTCGAGGAGCTGATCGCGAGGCTCGCCCAGAAGGCGCGTGCATCCGGCATTCACTTGATCCTGGCGACGCAGCGTCCCTCGGTGGACGTGATCACCGGCCTCATCAAGGCCAACATCCCGACCCGCATCGCGTTCCAGGTGTCGGCCAAGGTCGACTCGCGCACCATCCTCGATCAAATCGGAGCCGAGTCCCTCTTGGGCCACGGAGACATGCTGTATCTGCCGCCCGGAACCTCCGTTCCGACCCGCGTTCACGGCGCCTTCGTTTCCGACCAGGAGGTGCATCGGGTCGTCGGCGCTCTCAAGGCGGCTTCACCGCCGATCTACATCGACGAGATCATGGAGGGTCCGCGCAACGCGATACCGGGCTTTCCGATGGATGACGAGGAGGGAGGGGAGGGCGGCCCCGGCGATGCCGAGGCGGACCCGCTGTACGATGAGGCCGTGCGCATCGTCACCGAGACCCGCAAGGCATCGATCTCCGGCGTGCAGCGCCGCCTCAAGATCGGGTACAACCGCGCCGCGCGGCTGGTGGAGGCCATGGAGGCGGCCGGCCTGGTCGGCCCGCTGCAGTCGAACGGCGGTCGAGAGATCTTCGGCGCACCGCCGCCCGAACAATGAGCCGGGTGATGTCTCGATGGGTCATGCGCGGGAGCGCGGCAGGTCGGCGCGTTGCATCCCGGCGGCGTGCGGGCGCCGCGGTGCTGGCCGCACTCGCGGGCGCGTGTGTTTTCGCCGCCGCGCAGCTTGCACCGGGCGCTCAGGCGTTCGCCGCGGCGCCAACAGAGACCCCGGTGCCGGCCTCGAGCAGCCCGCCGATCTCCGCCAACGCGCCGGCCCCCGCCAACGCGCCGATCTCCGCCAACGCGCCGACTCCCGCCGCCGCTGCCGAGCTCGAGAAATATCTCGCCGGGCTTGCCAGCTGGTCGGCCGACTTCGAGCAGAACATCGAGGATGCCAACGGGCAGGTCCTGCGCAGCGCGGCCGGGCGGCTGTCACTGCGGCGGCCGGGCCGATTCCGCTGGGACTACATCAAACCCTCCGAGCAGCTCATCCTCGCCGACGGCAAGCGGATCTGGTTCTACGACAAGGATCTATCGCAGGCCAACGTGCGCGACATGGACGCGAGCCTCGCGAGCACGCCGGCCAGCCTGCTCTCGGGCGAAGGCTCCGTGACCTCCCAATTCGACGTGGCCGCGCTGCCGCCGAGCGACGGGCTCAAGTGGTATCAGCTCATCCCCAAGCACTCCGACACCGATTTCAAGCTGGTGCGCGTCGGTATCGACAAGAGCGGCGACCTGAGGTCGATGTTCCTCGCGGACAAGCTCAACCAGATCACCCAGCTCTCATTCTCGAACGCCAAGCGCAATGAGAAGTTCCCTCAGGGCGAATTCAACTTCGTTCCCCCGCCGGGGGTCGATGTGATCGGGCAGAGCGCGAAGTGACCCTCGGCGGCGGCAACTATCGGCCGCTGGCCGATCGGATGCGGCCGCAAACCCTCGACGAATACGTCGGCCAGTCGCATCTGCTCAAGCCGGGCGCGCCGCTGCGCCGCGCGCTCGAGTCCGGGCATCCGCACTCGATGATTCTCTGGGGCCCGCCCGGCACGGGCAAGACCACGCTCGCGCGCCTCGCCGCGCAGGGCGCGCACGCCGAGTTCGTGTCGCTGTCGGCGGTGCTCGCGGGCATCAAGGACATTCGCGCGGTGGTGGAGCAGGCCAAGGGGCTGCGCGGCACCCGCGACACGGTGCTGTTCCTCGACGAGGTGCATCGCTTCAACAAGTCGCAGCAGGACACCTTCCTGCCCTATGTGGAGGACGGCACGCTCATCTTCATCGGCGCCACCACCGAGAATCCTTCCTTCGAGGTGAACAACGCGCTGTTGTCGCGGGCCCGCGTGTACGTGCTGAAGCCGATCGACGCCGCCGATCTCAGCAGGCTTCTCGACCGCGCGCTCGAGGACCCCGAGCGCGGCCTCGGCAAGCTGCGCCTCGCCATCGATGCGGATGCGCGCGAGCTGCTGCTGGCCGCCGCCGACGGCGATGCGCGGCGCATGCTGAACCTGCTCGAGACCGCGGCCGACCTCTCGACGGAAGCCGACGGCGGCCGGCGCCTCGATGTGGACACCATGCGCGCGGTCATCGGCTCGACCTACGTGCGCTTCGACAAGGGCGGGGAGAATTTCTACGATCAGATGTCCGCGCTGCACAAGTCCGTGCGCGGCAGCGAACCCGACGCCTCGCTCTACTGGCTGTGCCGCATGCTCGCGGGCGGATGCGACCCGCTCTACGTCGCGCGGCGCGCGGTGCGCATGGCGAGCGAGGACATCGGCAACGCCGATCCGCGCGCCCTGACCGTCGCGCTCGAGGCATGCGCCGTCTACGAGCGCCTCGGCAGCCCCGAGGGCGAGCTCGCCATCGCCCAGGCGATCGTGTTCATGGCGTGCGCGGCGAAGAGCAACGCCGTGTACGCGGCGTTCGGCGCCGCCATGGAGGATGCGAAGAGCCTGGGGTCGCTGGAGGTTCCTCTGCACCTGCGCAATGCGCCGACCCGCCTGATGAAGAGCCTGGGCTATGGGAAGGATTATCGGTACGCGCACGGCGAGGCGGGGGGCTACGCCGCCGGCGAGCGCTATTTTCCGGAAGGCATGCCCGAGCGCCGCTACTACGCGCCGGTCGCGCGCGGTCTCGAGATCAAGATCGGCGAGGCCCTCGAGGCACGGCGCGCGCGGGATCGGAAGGCGAGGGAGCAGGGAAGCTGAGAGGTATTGCCCTACAATGGGCCGGATCAATTCTGCAGTGAGGAAATGACGTGCTCGACCCCAAGCTCCTGCGCAGCGACCTCAACGGCGTCGCCGCGCTCCTCAAAAGGCGCGGCTTCGAGCTCGACGTCCGCAGCTTCGCCGCGCTGGAAGAGCAGCGCAAGTCGACTCAGATCGAGGCCGATCGCCTGCGCGCCGAGCGCAATACGAACGCCAAGGCCGTCGGCCACGCGAAGGCGAAGGGCCATGACGCCGCCGGGCTCTTGAAGCAGGGCGAAGCGCTCGGGCAGCAGCTTCACGGCGTCGAGGAGCAGCTGGAGGCCATCCAGACGCGCATCGCGAATCTGCACATGGAGCTGCCCAACATTCTCGCTGACGGCGTGCCCGATGGGGCGGACGAGACCGCCAACGTGGAGGTACGGCGTTGGGGATCGCCGCGGCAATTTGCCTTCACGCCGAAGGATCACGTCGCCGTCGGCGAGCGGCTCGGCATGGATTTCGAGTCCGCGGGCCGCATGTCCGGCGCCCGCTTCGTGGTCATGACGGGCGGCCTCGCACGGCTGCATCGCGCGCTGGCGCAGTTCATGCTCGACCTGCACACCCGCGAGCACGGCTATCGCGAGGCCTACGTGCCCTATCTGGTGCACGCGCAGGCGCTCGTGGGCACGGGTCAGCTGCCGAAGTTCGAGCAGGACCTTTTTGCCGTGCAGGGCGATCCCGGCTTTTTCCTGATTCCGACGGCCGAGGTGCCGCTCACCAATCTGGTGCGCGACCAGATTCTCGCGGCCGACGCGCTGCCGATCAAGCTCACGGCTCACACCCCGTGCTTCAGATCGGAGGCGGGCGCCGCCGGCAAGGACACCCGCGGCATGATCCGTCAGCACCAGTTCGACAAGGTCGAGCTGGTGCACATCGTACGGCCGGAGGAGTCGTACGCCGCGCTCGAGGAGCTGACGAAGAACGCCGGGGCCGTGCTCCAGGCGCTCGAGCTGCCGTACCGCGTGCTGGCCCTCTGCGCCGGGGACATCGGGTTCAGCAGCGCCAAGACCTATGACCTGGAGGTCTGGCTGCCTTCGCAGCAGCGCTACCGCGAGATTTCATCGTGCAGCAATTGCGAGTCGTTCCAAGCGCGCCGCGCGCAGGTGCGCTGGCGCAATCCCGCCACCGGCAAGCCCGAGCTCGCGCACACGCTCAACGGCTCCGGAGTTGCGGTCGGGCGCGCGCTGGTGGCGGTGCTGGAGAACTATCAGCAAGAGGACGGCTCGGTGCGGATACCGGCGGTGCTTCTGCCCTACATGGGCGGCATCGAGGTGCTGCAATAAGAAAGGGCCGGCGTCGGGGCGTCGAAATAAAAAAAGGGCGCCGTGCTCTGCGGCATCGGCGCCCCTTGGATCCAGGCCGCTTCGCGGCTCTTGCTCTCAGCTCCGGCTGTTGCCCATCATCAGGCGCAGCACGTACCAGAACATGAGCGCGATCGAGGCGAAGAGCTGCAGCGCCGCCGAGACGTAGCGGTCCTCGGGGTAGTAGTGGATCACGTTCGAGGTGTCGTACAGCACCGCGACGCCCGCGAAGCCGATCATGGCCACCGAGAACCAGGTGCCGAGCTGGAAGCCGAATACGGCGCCGCCGATCATGGCGATCAGCGCGAGCACGAAGCCCCACATGAGCACGGCGCGCAAGAAGGAAAAATCCCTGCGGGTGCGGTGCGCGACGAACATGAGACCGCCCGCGCCGAGCGCGGTGATCAAGGTGGCGCTGTCGATGGCGCCGGGCGCCTTCAAGTTGGCGATGTAGAGCAGCGGCACGAAGATCAGCGCCTCGGCCACCACATACACGCCGTAGGCGAAGTATTGCATCGCCTTGGAGCTGCTGGTCTGCGCGGTGTGCGTCGCCAGCCACCCGGTGAGCATGAACGCGCCGAGGATCAGCCACCAGTTGAAGCTGAGCATGAAGCGCGCGATCTGAAGCGCCGCCCCCGACTCGAACAGGCCGATCTCGACCAGGATGAAGCCCAGGATGCCCGCCACCAGATGCGTATAGGTGCGCGAGATGAAGATCGCGCGGCTGTCCGCCTGGGCGGTGGGAAAAGTCGCGTTGGGGAAATTAGCCATGAGAGTCTCCGTTCAACCTGGGACTATTTTAGCACTTCGGCGCCGCGGTCCATGCCCTGCCGTGCGGAACGCCTCAGGCCCATCTTGGGGCGAAAGCCAGCAGTTTCAAGCGGTTGCTCAACCGGGCGGCTGGAACTCCTGCCCCACCCAACGCTTCAATGCATCCATGGACTGCGGCCGGCCGAGGAAGTTCTTGACCAGGTCGTTCGCGGACATCGATCCGCCCGGCTCCAGGACCTTGCGCCGGTAGCGCATCGGAGCGTCGCCGGCCAGCGGGTTCTTGGGGTCGAACTGCGCAAAGAAGTCGACGGCGATCACCTTGTCCCACATGTAGGTGTAGTAGGCGGAGGAATAGCCGGCCAGGTGGCCGAAGGAGGCATACATGTGCGCACCGGGCAGGGGCGAGAAAGGGGTGTACTTCAAGATGTCGCGCTCGGTGATGGCATCGAAGTCCACGCTCTTCGGCTCGCGGTCGTAGATGTCATAGGACACAGCGCTGTAGCCGTCCTGCTGCGCCACGAATATCGCCCGCCCGAACGC
>DATAUO010000132.1:0-2314 GCA_036268215.1 Steroidobacteraceae bacterium | reverse complement strand
GCTCGCCGCGGCCGGCCTGTGGCTGGCGGCATGCTCGTGGCAGCCCCGGCCGCCGCCGCCGTCGAACGACATCGACGAGGGCGTGTACCGCGAGGCTCTCGGAGTGCTCGCCTCCGACGATTTCGAGGGACGCAAGCCCGGGACGCCCGGCGAGCAGAAGACCGTCGCGTACCTCGCGGATCGATTCAAGAGGCTCGGTTTGAAGCCCGGCATCGGCGAGAGCTACCTGCAGCCCGTTCCGATGGTCGAGGTCGCCGTCGGCAAGGACTCGAGGGTCGGCGTGCGCGGCCCGGGGCACGAGGTGAGCCTCGGCCTCGGCATGGACGCCGTCGTCTGGACCCGCCGGCAGGATGCACAGGTCAGCCTCGCCGACAGCGAGCTGGTATTCGTGGGATATGGCATCGTCGCGCGGGAATTCAACTGGAACGACTACGCCGGCGTCGACGTGCGCGGCAAGACGGTGATGGTGCGGGTCGAGGACCCGGGCTACGGCACCCACGATCCGAAGACCTTCAAGGGCGGCGCCATGACCTACTACGGGCGCTGGGCCTACAAGGTCGATGAGGCGGCCAGGCAGGGCGCGGCCGCCGTGCTGCTCGTCCACGACGCCGCGGCGCTGGGCTTCGGCTGGAGCGTGGTCCAGAACACCTGGGGCGGACCGCAGCTCGCGCTGGCAGCCTCGACGGCGGCCCCGGCCGCGGTCAATGCGCCGCCCGCCAAGGCACCGCCAATCGCAACGCCGCTCGTCCCGGCGCCGCCGGTTCCCGCGCTCGAAGGGTGGCTGCGCAAGGAGACCGCCCGCTCGATGCTGGCCGCCGCGGGCCTGGACTTCGACGCATCCGCCAAGGCCGCCGCGCAGCCCGGCTTCAAGGCGCTATCCACGTCCCTTCGCGTCCATGCGACCCTGCACGATGCGGTGCGCACGTTCATCTCGTCCAACGTCATCGCCAAGCTGCCGGGCACCGCTCATCACAGCGAATGCGTGGTGTACGTAGCTCACTGGGACGGTCTGGGAAGGGACCGTACCCGAACCGGGCACGACATCTTCAACGGCGCGACCGAGAACGCCTCCGGGGTCGCGGGCCTGCTGGCTCTGGCGCAATCGTTCCAGCGCACCAAGCCCGCCGCGGAGCGTGAGATCCTGTTCGTTGCCGCGACGGGCGGCGGCGCGAGGCCGCTCGGCTCCGAGTACTACGTGAGCAATCCCGCGGTGCCGCTGCGCGATACCGCGGCGGCATTCGATTTGGATGCCCTCGCTCGCGGAGGACCGACCCGCAATCTGATCCTGTTCAATCCCGGCAATACCGACCTCGAGGAGTTCGGCCGCGGCGCGGCGCTGCTCGAGGGCCGGGAGGTCACACCGGACCCCAATCCGGAATGGGGCGCCTACTACAACTCGGACAGCTTGGCGTTCGCCGACGCGGGCGTCCCCGTGCTCTTCGTCAGGGCGGGCCTCGATGACTCCGCTCGCGGGCCGGCGTACGGCCGCGCGCAGCTGGATGACTACATGCAGAACCGCTATCGCCAGCCGACGGACCAGTATTCCGCCGATTGGGACGTGCGCGGCGCGCTCGACGATCTGAAGCTGTATTTCGAGGTGGGCAATCGGGTGGCGCGCGGCCGGCGTTTTCCGCGGTGGCTTCCGAACAGCGAATTCCACGTGAGCCGCCATCCGTCGCAAGGCCCTGCGGAAGGGCACCCGCCGGGTTCGCGGGCGCCGGAAACCCCCTAGCGCTTGCGGATGCGGGACCAGCCCCGCTTGCGGTCGAAGCCGCCGGAGTTGTAGGGATCGAATCCTCCTGCTTCCTTCGCGGCCGGCCGGTAAGAGACCGTAGCGAGGGCTGCGTGCTCGGCGGCCGTGGTCAGGCCCAAGCGGCGCGGCGCGGCCGCCGCGCGGACCTCACGCGTCTCGCTGGCTTGACGCAGCTCGCGCACCCCGAAGGTGAAGCCGGACTCCGTATCATTCCGCTCGAAATCGTCGGTGCTCATCGTGTCGCCTCTTGGAACTAAGCCAGGTTGTCAATCGGACTTCCCGGATATTCGAATCAAGTCGCGATCACATGTTCCCAAATTGCGACGCGCTGGAGGTCCCGATGTGGGGAATTCGTGACAGCGCTCCTATCCCGCCGCGATTTGGTCAAATCCGCAGAGAACATAATGGCGGCGCTGCCGACGAGCGCGTCGCATTCGCCCGGGATCAACCCATGCTGGCGATGGGTCCCGCGGACTGACGGTCGAACAGCACCGAGCGATTGCGGCCGCGAGTCTTCGCCGTGTAGAGCGCCTGGTCGGCCGCCTTCACGAGGTCGAGCAC
>DATAUO010000131.1:0-17560 GCA_036268215.1 Steroidobacteraceae bacterium | reverse complement strand
GTGACCCGCATTCCGGGATCCAAGACGTGGGTCAAGGGGCTCGCCAACGTGCGCGGGCAACTGTTGCCCATGCTCGACCTCCGGCAGTTCCTGGGCAGCGGGGCGACCACGGCGGGGCGCAATACCCGCGTGATCGTGGTAAACCATCGGGATATTCCGGCGGGGCTCATGGTGGACGAGGTGTTGGGTTTCCGGCGGTTCGCGGAGAACGAATTCAGTGCCGAGGCACCGCCGACCGTGATCCGTTGCGATAGTTATCTGGCCGGCGCATTTCGCCGGGGCGGGGAGGTTTGGCCGGTGCTGAGCTTGAAGAGCTTGGTCGAGAGTCAGAGCTTCCTGCAGGCAGCGAGCTGAAGCGGAACGCAATGACCACGCGAAACGAGACGGTCTCTCAGTCGAAGTTGCTGTGGGTGCTGGCCGCGCTCATCGTCGGTTGCCTTGCGGCCGCGGCAGCCCTGACCTGGCTCACGCAGGGCGGTGCGGGCGGCTCCTCGGTCGCGGGGCAGCTCTCCGTCGTCGTGCAGCGTATCCCCTACGAGGCCCAGAACGCGCTGCGGGGCGAGCTCGGCGATTTCGATGCGCTCGCGCGGAGCGCGGCGCGCCTCAAGTCCCTGCGCGGCCCGTCGCCCGGCGGCGGCGCGCCTCGCGAGCCCGCGCGGGTCGCGGGCGACCTCAACAAGATGACCGACGGCGTGACGACGATTCTGGATGCCCGCAGCGCCGTCGATGCGATCAAGACGTCCAACCAGGAGACGCGCGATCTGGCGCCGAAGCTCCTGTCCGAGCTCGGCGATCTGGCAAGTGCCGTCGGAGTGCAGAAGCTCGAGGGCATGAGCCGCACGCTCGAGCGTTTCGAGCTCATGGTCCAGCGCATTCAGCAGGACCTGAACGGGCTCGCCACCGGGGTGAGCGACGCCGCACCGGCCGCGCAGCACCTCGCCGACAGCTTGGAGTTCCTGAACCAGGTGATGCGCGGCCTGTCGGGCGAGGAATCGGGGCTTGCGATCACGCGAATAACCGGCGCGGACGCCGAGCAGCGCCTCAAGACCGTGGTGGCGCGCAATCAGCAATACGCGGCCAGCGTGCGCAAGGCCATCGGCGCCGCCGAGGCGCTGTCCAAAGCGCAGGCCGGCGCGCGGTCGCTGCCGCTGCTCGGGGCGGGCCTGGCGAGCGCGCTAGGCGATGCCGCGCAGCCGCACGAGGGAGGCGGTATCTACAAGCCGGCGATCCTCGCGCTCCTCGGCGCGGCCGCGGCACTGCTGGCCGTGCTCTGCGTGGCCTACCGTAAATCGGTCAACTCGCGCCGCACCAGCGAGCAGCGCGTGCGCGAGAACGAGCGCAACCAGGAGGCCATCATGCGGCTTCTGGATGAGCTCTCGAGCCTTGCCGACGGCGATCTCACCGTCCAGGCCACGGTTACCGAGGACATCACCGGCGCCATCGCGGATTCGATCAACTACGCCATCGAGGCGCTGCGCGAGCTCGTGGCCACCATCAACGACAGCGCGATCCAGCTCGAAGGCGCCACCAAGCAGACGCAAGGCGCGGCGGCGCACATGGCGCGGGCCTCGAGCGCCCAGTCCCGCCAGATATCCTCGGCCAGCGAGTCGATGGCGGAAATGGCGGCCTCGATCGAAGAGGTCTCCGGGAACTCGGAGCGCTGCTCGGACGTGGCGCGGCATTCGGTCGACATCGCCCACAAGGGCGGCGATGCGGTCCGCCGCACCATCGACGGTATGAACACCATCCGCGAGACCATCCAGGAGACCAGCAAGCGCATCAAGCGCCTGGGCGAGAGCTCGCAGGAGATCGGCAACATCGTCGAGCTGATCAACGACATCGCGGAGCAGACCAACATCCTGGCGCTGAACGCCTCCATCCAGGCGTCCATGGCGGGAGAGGCCGGCCGCGGGTTCGCCGTGGTGGCGGACGAGGTGCAGCGGCTGGCGGAACGCGCCGCCAATGCCACCAAGCAGATCGAGGTGCTGGTGCGGACCATCCAGACCGATACCAACGAGGCGGTCGTCTCGATGGAGCGCAGCACGACCGACGTGGTCGGCGGGGCCTTGCTGGCGGAGAACGCCGGTGCCGCGCTCGAGGAGATCGAGCAGGTCTCGAATCAGATCGCGAGCCTGGTGCAGAACATCTCGGCAAGCGCGCGCCAGCAGGCGAGCGCCTCCGGCAACATCTCCAAGAACATGCAGGTGGTGCGCGAGATCTCCACCCAGACGGCCGAGGGCACCACCGCGACGTCGACCTCGATCGCCAAGCTGGCCGCGCTCTCGGCGCAGCTGCGCAAGTCGGTGGCCGGATTCCGGCTGCCCGACTACGCCGGCGGCACGACGACGATCGGCAATTCCTCCGCGCGGCTGCCCGCGCTGAACGATGCGGTGAGCCCCGCGCCCGCGGGCGGCACGAGCAACAGTCCGGGAAGTACCGGCAAGATGCGCAAGGCCAGCGGATTCGGCGCCTGAAGCTCACAGCCGTTCCGGTATGACCGACATCAGCTCTCAAACCCTGCACATCGTTGCCAAGGAATTGGCGATAACTCTCACCGATGCGCGCGCATCGCTCGAGGGGTATGCCGAGAGGCCGGACCAGCGCGACCTGCTCGAGAAATGCGCGGACCTCCTGCACTCGGCGCACGGCGCCCTGCGGCTCGTGGAGGTATACGGAGCCGCGCTCCTCGCCGAGGAGATGGAGCACGCCACACGCTATCTGCTGACCTCCGACAGCGATCAGAAGCGTCATGTCGACGGACTCGACGCGCTGATGCGCGCCATGGTGCAGCTGCCCACCTATCTGGAGCGCGTGCTGTCCGGCGGCCGGGACATGGCGCTCGTGCTGCTGCCGCTGCTCAACGATCTGCGCTCCGTGCGCGGCAGCCCGCTCCTGTCGGAAGGCACGCTGCTCCTTCTCAATTTGAAATCCGATCAGCCCGCGCAGCCCCGGGCTCCCCGTCACGATGAGCAGGCGATCTCGGTGGTGCAGTGGGCGCGCCGCTTGCGGCCGCGCTTTCAGATCGGCTTGCTCGGCTACATCCGCGGCGAGCGCCCGGTACAGAACCTCGAGATCCTGGCCAAGGTGGCCGAGAAGCTCGAGCAGGTGGCGACCACGCAGCCCGTGTTCCAGCTCTGGTGGGTGGTCGGGGCCGTGCTCGAGGGCGTGCGCGCCAACGGTCTCGAGGGCAGCGCGACGCTGAAACGCCTGCTCGGCCAGGCGGACCGGCAGATCAAGCTGCTCTATGAGCTGGGCGAGGCGGGCTATGGCGAGGACCCGCCCGTCGATCTGCTCAACAACCTGCTCTACTACGTGGCCCGCGCGACCACCGGCGGCGGACGCATCGCGGCGGTACGCGCCTCGTTCAAGCTCGCGGAGCTCCTTCCGGTCGACGATTCCATCGAGCACGAGCGCGAGAGCCTCTCGGCGCCCAGCGTCAAACTGATGCGCACGGTCGCAGCCGCGATCAAGGAGGATCTCTCCAAGGTCAAGGACGTGCTCGATATCTTCGTGCGCCGCGGGGGCGGGCGGAGCGAAGAGCTCATGCCGCAGCTCGAGCTGCTCAAGAAGATCAGCGACACCCTGGGAGTGCTCGGTCTGGGCGAGCTCAGGCAACGCGTGCAGGATGAGATCGGCGAGCTCTCGGGCCTGGTGAGCGAGGGCCGGACTCCGCCCGAGGAGTCGTTGATCAAGGTGGCGGGCGTGCTGCTCTCGGTCGAGGACAGCCTGGACGACCAGCTCGTGCGCCTGATCCTGCCCGCGACCGCCGAGGCCGAGGTGGCCGAGGGCCCCCCGCAGCAGGACATGGAGTTCCGCCTGGTCAGCGAGGCCGTGCTGCGCGAGTGCATCGTCAATCTCGCGCGCATCAAGGAGGCCGTGTCCATCGCGGTTCAAAAGCCGGGCGACTTGCCGGCGCAGGGCTTTGACAACGTGCCCCAGCTCCTGCGCGGCATCACCGCCGGCCTGCTCATGCTCGGCAGAGGCCGCGCGGTCGAGATCATGGATGCGATCGGGGTGGAGGTGCGCAAGCTGATCGAGCCCGGCGCGCCCGCGGCGGATCCCACCCGGCTGGAGCGCGTCGCCGACGCGATCGTCAGCATCGAGTACTACATGGAGACGCTGCAAAGCGGGCGCGCCGATCCCTGGTACATGCTCGACAACGCCGAGATGTGCCTGAACACGCTCGCGACCGATGCCTTGGCCCGGGTTCCCGCCATCGGCATCACACCCGCCGAGGCCGCGAAGACCGTCAAGATCGATCCGATCCAGACGATTGCCCTGGAATCCGCCAGGCAGACGCAGGTGGCCGAAGCGCCCGCGCCCGCGGCGCCGCCTGCGCGTGCGCCCGCGCCCGTGGCCGAGCCCGTCGATCCGCAATTCCTCGAGCTGTTCATCGAGGAGGCCAAGGAAGAGGTCGCCTCCATCCGGCGCGCCTTTCCGCAGTGGGATCAAAATCCCATGGACTTGGAGCCGCTCACGCTCATGCGGCGCAGCTTCCATACCTTGAAGGGCAGCGGTCGGATGGTGGGCGCGCGCAGCATCGCCGAGTTCGCCTGGTCCATCGAGAATCTGCTCAATCGCGTCCTCGACAAGACCTTGTCGCGCACACCCGGTTTGATGTCGCTGTTGCGAAGCGCCGTGGCCGTCCTGCCGCAGCTCGTCGAGGAGCTGGAGACCGGACGGCCGAGCGCCGTCGCGATCGAGCCGCTCATGGCGCGTGCCTTCGCCTATGCGGACGGCCGGGATCCCGAGCAGGCCCTGGAATCCGCCACGATCGCCACCCATGCGCCGCTGCGCGCGGCCGCACCGGCGACGGCGCCGGTCATGGATCCGGCGCTGCACGAGATCTACAGCAAGGAGACCTCGAGCCATCTCGCCGAGATTCGTGATTATCTCGCCAAGCGCGGCGGCCTGCCGGGTCCGCACGAGCTGCCGGAGTCCGTGTTCCGGGCCATCCACACCTTGAGCGGCAGCTCCAAGATGGCGGAAGCCCGGCACGGCATCCGCGTGACGGAACCGCTCAACCGGGTGATGCGCAAGGTGTTCGACAGCGGTCACGGGCTGTCCGACGTGGGGCTCGCCACGCTGGGGGATGCCGTCCGGGCGATAGACAACGTAGTCTCGCACATCAACGAGTCCACCGCGTTCTTCAGCGATCAGCCCGGGCTCATCGAGCGTCTCGCCGAGGTCGAGGCCGAGCTGGATGCCGCACTCGAGCGCGAGGCACGCGAGCGCGAAGCCAGCGAGGCGAGCGCGTCGGCCATACTGCCCGCCTTGTCGGAGGTCCCGCTCGCGTCCGCGCCGTCGGCCGTGAAGCCCGCCCATGCCGAGGCCGGCGTCGTTCCCGCGGAACTTGCCCGTGTCGAGCCTGGGACCATCGTCGTTCCCGCCGAGGCTGCGCGTGCCGAGCCCGTGCCCGCGGAGGTCGCGCGCCCGCAACACGAGCACGCGGAGCCGGAGCACGCGGAGCCGGAGCACGCGGAGTCGCAGCCTGCGCAGCCGGAGCGTGCGGAGCTGGAGGACGCGGAGCCGCCGGCGCGCGTTGCCGAAGAGTCTGCACTCGCGGAACCGCCGGCGCGCGTTGCCGAAGAATCTGCACTCGCGGAGCCGCCGGCCATGAACGCTGCCGGGACCGAGGGGGCGGCCGTGGCGGAGCCCGGACAATCCGCTGCGGAAGAGCCCGCCGAGGAATTCGACCGCGAGATCGCCAACATCTACAGCGAGGAGGCGACCGAGCTGCTCGAGGCCGCCGAGGGATCGCTCGCCGCCTGGAGCAAGGATCGCAAGGACAAGCAACGAGTCGCCGAGCTGCAGCGCCAGTTGCACACGCTGAAGGGCGGCGCCCGAATGGCGGGCATCGGCGCCATGGGGAACTTGAGCCACGAGCTCGAGACCCTGGTCATTCAAATCGACGGCGGTCACGTCGGCGCCGACGATGCCGCCCTGGCCGTCATGCAGACGAGCCTGGATGAGCTGGGACGCATGCGCGACATGGTCAGCCAGGGAACCATGCCGCACGGCGCCACGGAGCTGATCACCCAGATTCGCGCGCTGGCCGCCGGTCACGTTCCTCCGCCCACGTCGGCGAGCGCTCCGAGCCCGGATCTCGGCCCCGGCGTGCCCGCCGCCGCGCAGACCCGGACCGAGACCGGCAGCACCTCTTTGAGCATCTCCATGGGTGCTTCCGGAACCGGCGCGGCTGCGCCGGCGCCCTGGACTCCCGTGCCGGCGCCGGAAACGCCGTCGGCGGCCCCCGGCGGGTCGACGCCGTCGGAGCCCTTCGAGCCCGAGGCGCCGGTCAGCGACACGTCCCCGTCGATCTCGCTGATCCGCCCGGCCTTCGCGGAGGAGACGGGCGCGGCCGCCGAGGATTCGACGGCGGCGAGCCTCGAGCAGAGCAGCACGCCGGTGCTCCCCGGAAGGGACAGCCAACCGGCGGAGCGCACGGAGATGGCGCGAGTCGACGCCGAGCTGCTCGACACCATGCTGAACAACGCCGGCGAGGTCAGCATATTCCGCGCCCGGCTCGATCAGCAGGTCAATTCCATCGATTTCAATCTCGCGGAGCTCGCGCGCACGGTGATCCGGCTCAAGGAGCAGCTGCGCGGCATGGAGATCGAGACCGAGGCACAGGTCCTGAATCGGCATCAAGACCTGGAGCCGAGACGCAACGACTTCGATCCGCTCGAGCTGGATCGATACTCGGCGCTGCAGCAGTACTCGCGCGCGCTGGCGGAGACGTCGGGCGATGTCGCGAGCATTCAGGGCTTGCTCGAGACCCTGACCCGCGAGGCACAGAACCTGCTGACACAGCAGTCACGGGTCATCACCGAGCTGCAGAACAGCCTGATGCGCACGCGCATGGTGCCCTTCCAGCGGCACGTGCAGCGCATGACGCGGCTCGTGCGTCAGTCCGCGAACGACACGGGCAAGCGCGCCGAGCTCGCGGTGCAGGGCGCCGCCGCGGAGCTCGACCGCCAGATGCTGGAGCGCATGGTGCCCCCCCTCGAGCACATGCTGCGCAACGCGGTGGTGCATGGCATCGAGGCCCCCGAGCGCCGCGCCGCCCTCGGCAAGCCGGATGTCGGCCGCATCTCGATCAGCCTGGAGCGCGACGGCGCCGAGGTGGTGATCGTGGTGGCCGACGACGGTGCGGGCATCAACGTCCGGCTGATCCGTGAGAAAGCCGTCGCTCTCGGCCTGGTCGAGGCACATGCCAAGCTGACCGACGAGGAGGCGCTGCAGCTCATCCTCGAGCCGGGGTTCAGCACCATGGGGCACGTCACGCAGAGCGCCGGCCGCGGCGTCGGCATGGATGTGGTCGCGACCGAGGTGAAGAAGCTCGGTGGCGGGTTGTTCATCGATACGACGCCGGGCAAGGGCTCGCGCTTCACGATACGCCTGCCTTTCACGCTCGCCATCAGCCAGGCTTTGATCGTGCGCGTGGGCGAGGAGGCATACGCCCTCCCGCTGGCGACGGTCGAGGGCGTGGTGCGCCTGCCGCGCAACATCGTCGCGAGACACCTCGGCAAGGATGCGCCGATGTTCGAGTACGGCGGCCAGAAGTACCGGTTCCAGCAGCTCGGCACGTTCGTCGGCCTCGGAGTCACGCACCTGCCGGAATCAGACGTGTCGATCTCCGTGGTGCTGATCCGCGCCGGCGAGCACTCGACGGCGCTGGTCACGGACGAGCTGGTGGGCAGCCGCGAGATCGTGGTCAAGTCACTGGGACCGCAGGTCTCGGGCATCCGCGGCATCGCGGGCGCAACCATCCTGGGGGACGGCCGCATCGTCATCATTCTCGACATGGGCTCGCTGGTGCGCTCGGAGTGGCGCGCGCGGCCGACCGAGACCGCGGTGCTCGAGCCTCGCGACCGGCGCACCTTCGCCCTGGTGGTGGACGACTCGATCACCGTGCGCCGCGTGACGCAGCGTCTGCTCGAGCGCAACGGCATGCGTGTGCTCACGGCCAAGGACGGCGTGGACGCCGTCTCGCTGCTGCAGGAGAACCACCCCGACATCATCCTGCTCGACATCGAGATGCCGCGTATGGATGGATACGAGGTGGCGGCTCACGTGCGCAACGATCCGCGCCTCAAGGACATCCCCATCGTCATGATCACCTCGCGCGTCAGCGAGAAGCATCGGGCGCGCGCCATCGAGCTCGGCGTGAACGACTACTTGGGCAAGCCGTACCAGGAAAGTCAGCTGCTCGATGCGATCGAGCCGCTCGTCAACCGGCGCAGCGCCGCCGCCAACTAGCGCCGCCAGACCGAGGGGTTCGAACGTCATGTCCGATCTGCGCGAAGAGCTGTACAGCCTGCTGGTGCCCCTGGCCGGTGAGCGGCTGATCGTGCCGCGCGCCTGCGTGGCCGAGGTCATCGGCTACCAGCCTCCCGCGGAAATGACCAATGCGCCGCCGTGGTACGCCGGGCTCGTCAGCTGGAACGGCCGCAGCGTGCCCGTGGTCTCGTTCGAGGGCGCGTTCGGGCAAACGCTGCCGGTGGTGACCAGCCGGACGCGCATCGTGGTATTCCATGCACCGAGCGGCAAGCTTCAGTCCGGCTTCTTCGGCATACTGACCCAGGGCTTTCCGCAATTGGTGCGCGTCAATGCCGAGGTGGTGCGCCCGGACCCGACGCGCAGCTTTCCCGAGCGCTCGCCGATCATCTGCCAGGTACGCATGGTCAACGAGACCCCGCTGATCCCGGATCTCGAGCGCCTCGAGCAGATGATCGCCGAGGAGACTTCGGTGATGCCGACTTAGCCACTGCCAAAACCCCCGCCAAGGAGGGCTCATGTCTCTACGCATCTTCACGCTTGCTGTGATGCTCAACGCGGCCGCGTTGGGGGACTCGTGGTCGGCGGAGCCTTGCGCCAGGCGATGCACATCGCCGACACCGCATCAGTGCAATAGGCCGAACACCGCCACGCCGCCGGTGGTGCCGACGAACACCTTGCCGTCGGCGATGGTCGGCGTGATGAACTTGTTGCCGGTCCCGAATTGATCGCGATTGTTCGCGGCCTGGTTGCTGTTGTAGAGCTCGTGAGTCAGGTTGCCGGCATCGTAGGCGTGCAGCACCGCCGGGCTCGTGTTCTCGTGCGCCCAGACGATGCCGTTCGACGCTCCGTTCGCGGACACGGACGGCGCGGTGCCGGGATAGGTGAATTGGGTCGCCGACTGCGACTGCGGCGTGGCGTTGAGCCTGGCGCTCGTGATCTTAAAGGCTTTCAGGCTGGCGTTCTGATCTCCGTAATAGACCATGCCGTTGAAATAAGCCGGGGTCGCCCACACCCCCGCCGGCACCGCGCCCGCGAGATCCTGCCAGATCTGCGAGTTGCCGGTGGAATTGAATTTGCCCATCGAGTCGCGGTTGACGACATAGATGTGGCCGTCCTTGCCCGCACCGATCATCAGGTGTCTGACGGTACCCGCGGAATCCTGAAGATCGGGCAGAAGCATGCCGCCTCCGGAGCCCAGATCCTGATCGGCGTTCGACTCGGATACCTCGTTGTGCATGGTGAAGTAGTCCGCGACCGTCAATGAGCCCGATCCCGGCAAAAGCTTGACGAAGGAATTGCCGTAGTCGCCTCCCGACGGAAATCCGCCGGAGTCGAGCGAGGTGTCGAACGTGCCGTTCGCGGTGAGCAGATAGATATTTCCGGCGGCGTCCGCCGCGGGACCGCCGCCGGCCATCCAGATCGCCGGTCCGGCGCCGTTGCTGTTCGCGGCGAGGTTGATGACCGCGGTGCGGGCCAGCGTCGACCCGGAGTAGGCGATGACCCACCCGTAGTAGGGAGTAATGTCGCAATGAGAGGTCCAGCCGGTGTAAAGCACTCCGTTCGAGAGCAGCAGCGCCGCCCGCTCCTCGTACTGGCCGGGGTCGAATGAGCTGCTGCCGCCGCCATTGGCCGGATAGGTGGCCGCCACGTCGACGGGGCTGCCCGCGAGCTCCCCGCCGGTGGTCAGGTCGAGCGCGTGCACACGCTGGTGATAGTGGGAGGACGCGTCCTTCGACATGGCGACCACGTAGATCGTCCCATGAGCTCCGGCGTTGCGGTCGATGACCGGAGTCGAGGTGATACCGATGGCCGGCGTCACCTGGCTGCAGCCGCGCGTGTCGCTCAGCGATTCGCCCGAGCCGAGCAGCGAGACGTGCCATAGCGTCGCGCCGGTGTCGGCGTCGAACGCATACACCGAATCGCTCTCGGTCGCGGCGATCACCGTGTCGTGCGATCCTCCCGCGATGCTGAGCTGAGAGACGTGGAGCGGCTGAGCGTCCACCTTGCCGTCGAGCGAGAGGATGCGCAACAGCCCGAACGTCGAGGCGCTCACGTTCGCCGGTGTGAGCGTGGTCTCCGTGAGGTTCTGCCCCGTGCGCCCCAAGTCGTTTTTGTATGTGAGCACATCGGTTCCGTGGCTGCTGGAGCCGCCGCTGCTGCTACCGCTCGAGCCGCCGCCGCTGCTGGCCGAGCCGCCACTACTGCCGGCGCCTCCGCTGCTGCTGGATCCGATACCGCCGCTGCTGCTCGCGCCTCCGCCGCTGCTCGCGGCGCCGCTGCTCGAGCCACCGCTGCCGCTGCTGCTGCCGGAGCCCACATCGCTGCCGCCGGAGCCGCCGCCGCCGCAGGCGGCCACGGCCAGGGCCACCCACCCACAAAACACCCATCCCGCGTTGCGCATGCGGCAGTCTTACCGGCGCCGTGCCCGGCTTCAAGCGTCGGCTCTTCCATACACTCCGTAGGCGGAGAGCTACATTACATATCCCCGAATAGCGCTTGCAGCCACGCCACAGCGGCAATCGCCGCCGTTTCCGTGCGCAACACCCGCGGACCGAGCCCGGCCGGGGTAAAGCCGGTGAGGCGAAAGGCTTCCAGTTCCTCGGGCGTGAATCCGCCTTCGGGTCCCACGGCGATGTGAGCCTCGCGCGGCGCCGCGGGCACGGGCGATCCGGCTCGATCCGCCGTCCCCGTGCGATCGGCCGGCGCGGCTCGACCGGGCGGCGCGGATTCCGGCTCGAGCACCCAGCGCACCTCCGCGGCGCCGCCAATCTCCGCCGTGCCCAGATGATCGACCAGCGGCCGCACCGGATCGATGCGCGGCAGGCGATTGCGGCCGCACTGCTCGCAGGCGCCCACGGCGATCGCGCGCCAATGCGCCGCCTTCGACTCGGCCTGTGCTCGATCGATGCGGACCACGCCGCGCTGGCTCACGACCGGCACGATGCGCGCGACGCCGAGCTCCACGGTTTTTTGCACGATCAGATCCATGCGGTCGCCGCGCGGTACGCACTGGATCAAGGTTACCGCCAGCGGGGACTCGCGCTCGACGCCGCGGCCTGCGCCCACCGCCACGGTAACGCGCCCCGCGCGCACCGTGTCGACCACGGCGTCGAACTCGCCGCCGGCGCCGTTGAACAGGATCACCGCGTCGCCGCTGCGCGCGCGCAGCACGCGCGCGATATGCTCCGCTGCTTCGGCGGGAAGCTCGATCAGGCTTCCGGGCCGCAGTTCGCGCTCGACATACAGACGCGTCAGCCGCACGTCGCGAGCTCTATACCCTCGGCGGCCACCTCGACCATGAGATCCATCTCCGCCTCGTCGACGATATACGGCGGCATGAAATAGACCACGTTGCCGATCGGCCGCAGCAGGACTCCGCGCGACAGCGCGTGCCGATAGACGATCTGGCCGCGCCGCTCGGTCCACGCATAAGGCTCGCGGGCCGCCTTGTCCTTGACGAACTCGGCGGCGACGATCATTCCGCACTGGCGCACCTCGGCCACGTGCGCATGCGCCTCGAGCGCGCGCGCTCTCCGTCCGAGGTGGTCCGCCTTCGCCCTGTTGCGCTCGATGACTCGGTCGTCCTCGAAGATGTCGAGCGTTGCAAGCGCCGCCGCGCAGGCGAGCGCGTTGCCGGTGTAGCTGTGCGAGTGCAGGAAAGCCTTGAGCTTCGAGTATTCGTCGTAGAAGGCTCCGTACACCGCCTCCCCGGTCATGACCACGGAGAGCGGCAGGAATCCGCCCGTCAGCCCCTTGGACAGGCAGAGGAAGTCCGGCGAGATGCCCGCCTGCTCGCAGGCGAACAGGGTTCCGGTGCGGCCGAAACCGACCGCGATCTCGTCCGCGATCAGGTGCACGCCGTGACGCGTGCAGGCTTCGCGCAGGCGCGTGAGGTATGCGGGATGGTACATGCGCATGCCGCCGGCACACTGCACCAATGGCTCGAGGATCACCGCCGCGAGCTCGTGAGCGTGGCGCTCGAGGAGGCGCTCCATCGCGGTGAACTGCCGCAGCGAATGCGATTCCCACGATTCGCCCGCCTCGCGGTGATAGCAGTCGGGCGAGGGCGCGCGCAGCACCTCCATGAGCAGCGGCTTGTAGATGGCCTTGTAGAGCTCGACGTCGCCGACCGCCAGGGCGCCGAGCGTCTCGCCGTGGTAGCTGTTCTCCAGCGTGAGAAAGCGGGTCTTGCCGGATTGCCCGTTGTTGCGCCAGTAATGGAAGCTCATCTTGAGCGCGACTTCCACGGCCGCCGAGCCGTTGTCCGCGAAGAAGCAGCGGGTCAGGCCGGGCGGTGCGATCGCGGCCAGGCGCTCCGCGAGCCGGATGCCGGGCTCGTGGGTGAATCCGGCGAAGATCACGTGCTCGAGGCGGCCCGCCTGCGCCGCCACCGCGGCGCCGATGCGCGGATTGGCGTGGCCGAACAAATTGACCCACCACGAGCTGACCGCATCCAGGTAGCGCTTGCCGTCGAAATCCTCGAGCCACGCACCCCGCGATTGCCGGATGGGGATCATCGGCAGGGTCTCGTGATCCTTCATCTGGGTGCAGGGGTGCCAGACGTGGCGCAGGTCGCGCGCGGCGAGCGCGGCGTTGTCCATGGAAGCGTGAGTCGTGTCGTTCATAAGCGCGGAATTGTCGCATATGCTACGAAGATGCAAGTGGACTCGGGCAGCGGCCTTTTGCTCGGCGCCAGGCAGGTTGCCTCGCCGAACCGCGACTCGCGCCCGCCCGGCATCGAGGCGGATCTCATCGTCGTGCACGGCATCAGCCTGCCGCCCGGCGAGTACGGCGGTCCGTGGATCGACCGGCTGTTCACCAATACCCTGCCGCTCGATGCCCACCCGTACTTTGCCGAGATCGGCCCGGTGCGCGTGTCCTCACACCTGGCGGTGAGCCGGGACGGCGAGGTGACGCAGTACGTGAGCTTCGGCGAGCGTGCATGGCATGCCGGCCGGTCGGCCTACCAGGGCCGCGCGGAGTGCAATGATTTCTCGATCGGCGTGGAGCTCGAGGGCACGGATACCGAAGCCTACGAAGCGGCGCAATACCAGGCGCTCGCGCAGATCGTGGCGGCTCTGTGCGCGGCGTATCCCAAGCTGTCGCAGGATCGGCTGGCGGGCCACAGCGACGTCGCGCCCGGGCGCAAGACCGATCCCGGGCCGGCTTTCGACTGGCCGCGGGCGCGTGGGCTCATTGCCCAGGCTTGCGCCGCCAGATGACCTCGCTGCCGTTCTCGTGGCGCGCCAGCACGCGGGCCACGACGAACAAGAGATCGGACAGCCGGTTCAGGTACTGCAGCGATTCGGGGCGAACCGGCTCGACGCGCGCCAGCGCCCAGCAGCGCCGCTCCGAGCGCCGGCACACCGCGCGCGCGACGTGGCAGGCGGCAGCGGCCGGGCCGCCGCCCGGCAGTATGAAATCCTTGAGCGGCGGCAGGGCCTCGTTGAAGGCGTCGAGCTGGCCCTCGAGGCGCTCCACGTGCGCGGCCTCGATCATGCGGTGGCCGGGGATGCACAGCTCGCCGCCGAGGTCGAACAGGTCATGCTGGACCTCCGTGAGGCAATCGACGACGGCGGGCGGCAGGCCCGGAACGCACAAAATCGTGCCGACGAAGCTGTTGGCCTCGTCGACCGAGCCGTAGGCCTCGACACGCAGGTGCTCCTTCGAGACGCGCGAGCCGTCGCCGAGGCCGGTGCTGCCGTCATCGCCGGTGCGGGTGTAGATCTTGCTGAGCCGGTTACCCATGATTCGGCGCTGAGCTCCTGCGGGACTGCATCGCGGGATACGACGGTACCACAAGGTTTGGTAAGGTTGCCGCCATGAGCCATTCACCCGAGCTCGAGGCGGCGCTGGATGCCGCGCAGGCAGCCGCGGGCATCGCGCGCTCGCTGTTTCAGCGCAACGTCGAGGTGCGCATCAAGGCGGACAAGTCCCCGGTCACGGAAGCGGACGTGCGCTGCGAGATTGCGATCCGCGAGATCCTGGAGGCGCGTTTTCCCTCGCACGGCTTCTACGGCGAGGAGACCGGCATCCGCGGCCGGGATGCCGAGAGCCTGTGGCTGGTCGATCCGATCGACGGCACCAAGGCCTTCGTGCGCGAGTATCCGATGTTCTCCACGCAGATCGCGCTGATGCGGGGCGGCGAGCTGGTGCTCGGCGTATCGAGCGCACCGGTCTACGGGGAGGTCGCCTGGGCGGAACGCGGCAACGGTGCGTTCCTCAACGGCACGCCGATCACGGTGAGCCCGATCGACACGCTCGAGGCCACCGTGCTGTCGTCGGGCAACATGAAGTCGCTTGCCCTCGGCCCCAAGTGGAAGCGGTACGGCGAGCTGATCGCCGGCATCAGCCGCGTCCGCGGCTACGGCGACTTCCTGCACTACCATCTTCTGGCGAGCGGCAAGATCGACGCCGTGGTGGAGACGGACGTGAACATCCTGGACATCGCGGCCTGCGTCGCCATCGTCACCGAGGCGGGCGGTCATTTCACCGACATCGAGGGCGCTCCGATCACGCTCGAGTCCACCTCGGTGCTCGCGACCAACGGCAAGGTCCACCGCGCGGTGCTCGATGCCCTCGGCTAGGTCCGCGCGGCAAAGCCGTGGAGGACTGCCCTAGAGCGGCGGCCAGCGGATCTCGCGAGCCGTCGCGGGACCGATGACCACCTCATCGAGGCCCGCCGCCTGCCGCCACTGGTCGGGGGCGATCATACGGCGGCCAGCCATCAATTCGGCGGTCGGCTGCGGAAAGAGCGGAGACCGCGCCGGATCGCCGAATCCGTCCGGAAACCGCGGCGCGTCATTGGCGGGGTCGTATTTGTCGGTGGCGCCGACCGTGTGCAGCAGCTCGTGCGCGATGACGACGTCGTTCTCGGCGCTCATCTCGGGCGACGCGAACGCATAAACGACGCCGATCAGGCCCTTGGTGAGCCCAAGCGAGTGCGGCACCGTCGGCGTCAGGGCCGGATCGTGGTACAGCACGAAGATGCGAATGTCCTCGGGCTCGCCCGAATGACCGCTGACACGCCAAGCCCAGTAACGGAGCTCGAGGCTCCAGGCCGCCGTTGCCAGGAGGGACGCGTTCGCCGGCCGCGCGGGCGGCATCTGCCGCAGCTCGGCGCGCAGCCGCGTGCGCACCGGATCGGCAGCCGCCACGTGGTAGCGCGCACCCTCGCGCGCGAAGAATGCGTCGATGGGCGCGAAGCGGTCCGCATCGAGCGCGGCCAGGTAGCTCCGCGTGACCGGGCTGCCATCGGCGGCGATCGGATAGATGGAGACGAACAGCGGCGTCCCCCAGCGCGTGCTCAAGTAGCGGCTCCGACAGGTCGTCAAACCGACGACCACCAGCACGGCAAGCAGCAGCGCCACGCGCACCATCTTGAAAGTGAGGGGTCGCGGCTCGGCCCGGCGCGCAGCCCGCGCGGGCGGAGGCTTCACTCGGTCATCTCGACGCTGAGCTCGCCGACCTCTCCATCCTCGGCGGTGTAGGTCACGAGCATGGGCCGGCAGCAGACCGGACAATCCTCGACGTACGACTGCTCCGAAACCGATAGATCGAGCGTAAGGTTGATGGTTTCCCAGCAATAGGGGCAGGTGGCGTTTTGACCCTCGAGCAGGCTCATGGGCTTATCTCAACATAATGGCGGCGTGCCGCGCACCCCGCAAGGATACGCCCCGGCGCTATACTTACGCCTTGGCGTCAAGGGCACCTGCCAGAGGATTCATGGAGCCGACCGACACTTCGAAGCCTGACTACTTCCATCGGGTGGTTGATTGCCAATGGGCTTGTCCCGCCCACACCGATGTTCCCGAATACATCCGCCTGATCGCGCTCGGCGAATTCACCGACGCGTACCTCGTGAACCGGGAATCGAACGTGTTCCCCGGGATTCTGGGCCGCGTGTGCGACCGGCCGTGCGAGCCCGCATGCCGGCGGGGTCGAATCGAGGACAAGCCGGTCGCCATCTGCCGGCTGAAGCGGGTCGCCGCCGACCACCGCGACGAGGTGGCCGACCTGCTGCCGAAGGCCCCGGCCGAAAGGAACGGCAGGCGCATCGCCTGCATCGGCGCCGGGCCGGCCTCGCTCACGGTTGCAAACGATCTGTTGCCGCTGGGATACGAGGTGACCATCTTCGAGCAGTACGGCGTGCCGGGCGGCCTGATGCGCACCAACATCCCCGCCTTCCGCCTGCCGGCGAGCGTGCTCGACGAGGAGATCGGCTACATCGTCGACATGGGCGCCGACCTGCGCCTGAACTCACCCGTCAAGAGCATGCGGCGGCTGCTCGATTCGGACGAATTCGATGCGGTGTTCGTGGGCTCGGGCGCGCCCAAGGGCAAGGAGCTCGAGCTGCCGGGACGCCATGACAGCGACCGCGTGCACATCGGCATCTCCTGGCTCGAGTCGGTGGCGTTCGGTCACGTCGACAAGATCGGCGAGCGGGTGCTGATCATCGGTGTCGGCAACACCGCGATGGACTGCTGCCGGACCTCGCTGCGCATCGGCGCCAAGGACGTGAAGGTGATGGCGCGCAAGCCGCGCCAGTTCTTCAAGGCCTCGGAGTGGGAGCTGGAGGACGCCGAGCACGAGAACGTCGCCATCGTCGTCAACCACGCCCCGAAATCGTTCGCGGTCGAGAACGGCGTCCTCAAGGGCATGATGTTCGAGCAGCTGGAATACGACATCGAGGGCGGCGACATCAAGGCGACGCGCAGCGTCGGCGACGTGTTCCTTCCGTGCGACGATGTGATCCTGGCCATCGGCCAGGAGAACGCCTTTCCGTGGATCGAGAAGGACATCGGCATCGAGCTCGACAAGTGGAGCGTGCCCAAAGTCGATCCCGTCACGTTCCAGTCGACCCGCCCCGGCGTTTTCTTCGGCGGCGACGCCGCCTTCGGCCCCAAGAACATCATCTGGTCGGTCGAGCACGGGCATCAGGCGGCGATCTCGATTCACAAGCATTGTCGGGACGAGCCCATCACCGAGCGGCCGCCCCGCGGCCTCAAGCTCTCGAGCCGCAAGATGGGCATGCACGAGTGGGCCTACAAGAACGAGTACAACGGCGTGGAGCGGCGCATGGTGCCGCACGTCTCGCTGCTCGAGCGCTTCAAGAAGATCAACATCGAGGTGGAGCTCGGCTTCACCGCCGAGGAGGCCGCGCTCGAGGTGCAGCGCTGCCTGAATTGCGACGTGCAGACGGTGTTCGCGGCCAAGCTGTGCATCGAATGCGACGCCTGCATCGACATCTGCCCGGTCGACTGCCTGACCATCACGC
>DATAUO010000130.1:0-8610 GCA_036268215.1 Steroidobacteraceae bacterium | reverse complement strand
GGCCGCCGGCGTCGCCGGCAAGAGCGAGGCGGCGGCACGCAACGTGGTCGACACGGACGTCGTCGTGAAGACCGCCGACGGCGAATGCGACGCGGCGTTGGTGCATCCCGACAAGGGTGCGTGGCCGGGCGTCATCCTGTTCACCGACGTATTCGGCTTGCGGCCGACCATGCGCGAGATGGCCAAGCGGCTCGCCGCCGACGGCTACACCGTGCTGGTGCCGAATCCCTTCTATCGGAGCGCCAAGCCGCCCGGACTGTCGCCGGACATCGATTTCAACAATCCGGCGGATCGCGCCAAGATCGACGAGCTGCGCAAGCCCCTGACCACCGAGGCGGTGATGCGCGACGCAACCGCGTACGTGCGATTCCTGGACGCGCAGAAGCCGGTCGACAAGAAGGCCAGGATGGGCGCGTTCGGCTATTGCATGGGAGGGCCCATGACCATGCAGGCCGCCGCCGCGAATCCCGGGCGCATCGGCGCGGGCGGCTCGTTTCACGGCGGCGGTCTCGTCACCGACAAGCCTGACAGTCCGCATCGCCTGGTGCCGAAGATGAAGGCGCAGTTCTACTTCGGGATCGCGATGAACGACGATCAGCGTCAGCCGGATGCAAAGACCGAGCTCAAGGCGGCGTTCGAGGCCGCGGCGCTGCCCGCGAAGATCGAGGTGTACGACGGATGCCTGCACGGCTGGTGCGTGAAGGACATGCCGTTGTCGAACGGCAAGCCGATCTACAACGAGGCGCAAGCCGAGCGCGCCTGGGGCGAGCTCACCGAGCTGTTCAAGCGCGCGCTCCATGCCTGAGGCATTCATCTGCGATTTCGTGCGCACCCCGATCGGGCGCTTCGAAGGGGCGCTTGCGCGCGTGCGCACCGACGACCTGGCGGCTGCCGCCATCAGGCAGCTCGTCGCCCGTCACGGCGCGATCGCCGAGGCGATCGAGGAAGTGTTCATGGGCTGCGCCAACCAGGCGGGCGAGGACAACCGCAACGTTGCACGGATGGCGCTCCTGCTCGGCGGATTGCCGGTGCACGTGCCGGGAGTCACGCTCAACCGGCTGTGCG
This sequence comes from Steroidobacteraceae bacterium, assembly GCA_036268215.1. GTDB lineage: Bacteria > Pseudomonadota > Gammaproteobacteria > Steroidobacterales > Steroidobacteraceae > Bog-1198. The sequence continues at coordinate 7,545 of DATAUO010000130.1, read as the reverse complement.
CTTCGGGTCTCGACGCGGTGGCCGCGGCCGCCCGGGCGGTGCGCGCCGGCGACATCGACCTCGCCGTGGCCGGCGGCGTCGAATCCATGACCCGTGCCCCGTTCGTGATGGGCAAGGCCGAGCGCGCCTTCCAGCGTACCGCGGAGATCCACGACACGACCATCGGCTGGCGTTTCGTGAATCCGCAGATGAAGACGCAGTACGGCGTCGATTCCATGCCCGAGACCGCCGAGAACGTCGCGCGGGACTTCGACATCTCGCGTGCCGACCAGGACGCGTTCGCCTTGAGATCGCAGCAGCGCGCGGCGCGGGCCCAGGCCGCGGGCGTGCTCGCCGCGCAGATCGTCCCGGTCGCGATCCCGGCCGACAAAGGCGGCACGCCGCAGAGCTTCGATCGCGACGAGCACCCCAGGCCGGGGACCACGCTCGAATCGCTGGCCAAGCTGAAGCCGGTGGTGCGCCCGGACGGCACCGTCACGGCGGGCAACGCCTCGGGAATCAACGACGGCGCCGCGGCCTTGTTGATCGCATCCGCGGCGGCAATCGCGAAGCACGGGCTCAAGGTCCGCGCGCGGGTGTTGGGATTCGCGTCGGCCGGCGTCGCTCCGCGCATCATGGGGATGGGTCCGGTCCCCGCGGTCGAGAGGCTGCTGGCGAAGCTCAAGATGCGCATCGCGGACTTCGATGCGATCGAGCTGAACGAGGCGTTCGCCGCGCAGGCGCTGGCATGCACGCGGGCGCTGGGATTGCCCGACGACGCCGAGCACGTGAATCCCAACGGCGGCGCGATCGCGCTCGGGCACCCGCTCGGCATGTCCGGGGCGCGGATCGCAGGCGCGGCGGTTCACGAGCTCGAGCGCCGCTCCGGGCGCTTCGCACTCGCCACGATGTGCGTCGGCGTGGGGCAGGGAGCAGCCCTTGCCATCGAGCGGGCCTGATTGGATTCTGCTAATTTGGATCGCTCACGCGGAACATCGTTCCGCAGAGTGGAATTACCGGGAGGCCGTTCGATGTCCACACTGAGTTTCGAGCCTCGAGGCAACGTGGCCGTGTTGCGGATGCAGAACCCGCCGGTCAACAGCCTGGGCTCGGATCTGCGGCGCGCGTTGGTCGAGGCCCTGCTGCGCGCCAACGCGGACGCTTCCATCGAGACCATCGTGCTGATCGGCTCGGCGGCCGGTTTTTCCGGGGGCGCGGACATCCGCGAGTTCGGGACGCCGAAGGCATTGGCACCGCCCGATCTGCGCGCGGTGCTCCACGAGGTCGAGTCGAGCCCGAAGCCCGTCATCGCGGCGATCGGCGGCGTCTGCATGGGCGGCGGACTCGAGCTCGCGCTCGCCTGCCACTACCGGGTCGGCGCGCCCGGCGGGCGCATCGCATTGCCCGAGGTGAAGCTCGGCTTGTTGCCGGGCGCCGGCGGCACGCAGCGGCTGCCGCGGCTCATCGGTCTCGAGCCGGCGCTCAACATGATCGTGTCGGGCGCGACCGTGCCCTCGGAAAAGCTTTGTACGACGCCGCTCTTCGACGACTTCGGCGACGGAGATCTCGAAAGCCGGGCGTGCGCCTTTGCCGCCAAGGTGGCGAAGGAGAAGCTCGGCCGCAAGCGAGTTCGCGATCTCGCCATCACGATGCCGAACGCGGAGGCGTTCCTGCAGTTCGCGCGCAACTCCGTCAAGGCGGCCGCGGGTCCGTACCCGGCACCCTTCGCCTGCGTCGAGGCGGTGGCTGCCGCGGTCGATCGGCCTTTCGACGCGGGGATCAGGCGCGAGCGCGAGCTGTTCACGAATCTGATGCTGTCGCCGGAGTCGGCGGCGTTGCGCCACATCTTTCAAGCCGAGCGCGCCGCGGGCAAGATCGCCGACGTTCCCGAGGATACGGCGGCGCGCCCGATCGCCGAGGTCGGGGTCATCGGTGCGGGCACCATGGGCGGCGGCATCACCATGAGCCTCATCAACGCCGGGCTGCCGGTCACGCTGCTCGAGACCTCGCAGGAGGCGCTGGATCGCGGCCTCGCCACCATCCGCCGCAACTACCAGAGCGCTCTTCGCAAGGGATTGACCGAGGCCAAGCTTGCCGAGCGCCTCGCGCTGATCACGCCGACGCTCGACTATGCCGCCCTCGGGGGCGCCGACCTCGTGATCGAGGCGGTGTTCGAGAGCATGGACGTGAAGCGCAAGGTGTTCGAGGCCCTGGACTCGGTCGCGCGTCCCGGAGCGATACTTGCCTCCAATACGTCCGCGCTCGATCTGGACCGCATCGCCGCGGTGACCCGGCGCCCTGAAGACGTGATCGGCCTGCACTTCTTCAGTCCGGCCAACGTCATGCGGCTGCTCGAGGTGGTGCGCGGCGCCGAGACCGCCAAGGACGTGCTCGCCACGGCGATGCGCCTGGCCAAGACCATCGGCAAGATCGCGGTGGTCTCCAGGGTGTGCGACGGCTTCATCGGCAACCGGATGCTGGCGCGCTACGCCGGTGCGGCGCACGACATGCTGCTCGCGGGCGCGACGCCGTGGCAGATCGATTCGGCGCTGCAGAATTTCGGCATGGCGATGGGGCCGTTCCGCGTCGGCGATCTTGCGGGCCTCGACATCTCCTGGGCGTTGCGCAAGCGGCGCACCGCCGAGCACCCCGATCGGGATTTCTCCAACGTCGCGGACCTCTTGTGCGAGGCGGGACGCTTCGGCCAGAAAACCGGCGCCGGGTGGTATCGTTACGAGGCCGGATCCCGCAGCCCCATTCCCGATCCGGGCGTGCTCGAGCTGGCGGACGAGTTCCGCCGGCAGCGGGGCATCGTGCCGCGCAAGGTCGGCGCCGAGGAGATCGTCGAGCGGTGCATCTACGCATTGGTGAACGAGGGCGCGCGCATCGTCGAGGACGGCACCGCGCAGCGCTCGTCGGACATCGACATCGTATATTTGAACGGCTACGGCTTTCCCGCGTTCCGCGGCGGTCCGATGTTCTATGCCGATCAAACCGGCCTCGCCGAGGTGGCGCGGAGCCTCGAGCGCATCGCCGCCCAGCCGGACGTCGAGCGGGCGTTCTGGACGCCCGCGCCGCTGCTGACGCGGCTGGCCCGCGAGGGCCGCGGCTTCAGCGACGGCAACGCCGCAGCATCCGCCCATGCAAAGGACAAGCCGTGACAGAAGCCGTCATCGTCTCGACCGCGCGCACCGGCCTCGCCAAGAGCTGGAAAGGCGCTTTCAACATGACCTATGGCGCGACTCTCGGCGCGCACTCGGTGCGGGCCGCCGTGGAGCGCGCGCGCATCGAGCCGGGCGAGGTCGAGGACGTGATCGTGGGCTGTGCCCTTCCGGAAGGAGCCACGGGCGGCAACATCGCGCGCGCCATCGCGCTGCGCGCAGGGCTGCCGGTCACGACCGCGGGGCTCACCGTCAACCGCTTCTGCAGCTCGGGCCTGCAGGCGATCGCGCTCGCCGCGCAGCGGATCATGACGGAGGGAGCCTCGGTCATGGTCGCCGGCGGCGTGGAGAGCATTTCCTGCGTGCAAAACGAGTCGAACGCGCACATGCGACGCGACCCGTGGCTCATCGAGCACAAGCCGACGCTCTACTGGAGCATGCTCGAGACCGCCGAGCAGGTCGCCAAGCGCTACAAGATCGGCAAGGATGCCCAGGACGAATACGGCGTACGCAGCCAGCAACGCGCCGCCGCCGCTCAGGCGGCCGGCAGGTTCGATCAAGAGATCGTGCCGATGACCACGGTGATGGGCGTCGCCGACAAGGCGAGCAGCACCTTGAGCACCCGCGAGGTGACCATCGCCGCCGACGAGGGCATCAGGCCCGGCACGACGCTCGCGGGGGTCGCGCAGATCCGGCCGGCGCTCCCGGGCGGCGTCATCACCGCGGGCAACGCCAGTCAGTTCTCCGATGGAAGCAGCGCGGTCGTGGTGATGGACGCGAAGCTGGCCGAGCGCCGAAACCTGACTCCGCTGGGAATATTTCGCGGCTTCGCGATCGCGGGTTGCGAGCCCGACGAGATGGGCATCGGTCCGGCGTTCGCCGTTCCGCGCCTGCTCGAGCGCACCGGATACGAGGTCGGCGACATCGATCTGTGGGAGCTCAACGAGGCCTTCGCGGTCCAGGTGCTCTACTGCCGCGACAAGCTCGGCATTCCCGACGAGCTCTTGAACGTCAATGGCGGCGCCATCGCCGTCGGGCACCCGTACGGCGTCAGCGGCGCGCGCCTCACCGGTCACGCCCTCATCGAGGGCAAGCGGCGCGGCGCGAAATTGGTGGTGGTCACCATGTGCATCGGGGGCGGTCAAGGTGCCGCGGGATTGTTCGAGGTGATCTGATGCCGGTACGCGACCTGTTCGAGCTCGAGGGCCGCGTCGCGCTGATCACGGGCGGCTCGCGCGGGCTCGGACTGCAGATCGCGCAGGCGCTCGGCGAGATGGGCGCGCGGATCGCCATCAGCGCGCGCAAGGCGGCGGAGCTCGAAGCGGCGCGCGCGGCGCTGGTCACCCACGGCATCGACGTGATGACGGTCGTCAACGATCTGAGCCTCCCCGACCAGGCGCCGGAGCTCGTGGACGCCGTGGCCGGGCGCTTCGGGGGCATCCACATCCTGGTGAACAACGCGGGCACGAGCTGGGGCGCCCCGGCGGAACAGCACCCGCTCGCGGCCTGGAACAAGGTGATGACCTTGAACGCCACCAGCGTGTTCGCGCTCAGCCAGGCGGTGGCCAACCGCTGCTTCTTCCCGGCCGGATACGGCAACATCATCAACGTCGCTTCGGTGGCCGCGCTGCGTGTCGGCGGCGGGATGAAGGCCGCGGCGTACTACGCTTCCAAGGCCGCGGCCCTGCAGCTCACCCGGGCGCTGGCCGTCGAATGGGGTCCGCGCGGCATCCGCGTCAATGCGATCTGTCCGGGATTCTTCCCCTCGAAGATGAGCGGCGAGGTGCTCAGGACCATCGGGGCCGCGGTGATCGAGCGCACGCCGCTCGGGAGGCTCGGCGGGGATTCGGATCTCATGGGGGCGGCGGTGTATCTGGCCTCGGATGCATCGCGGCACGTGACCGGTCAGTACATCGCCGTCGACGGCGGCGCGTCCTGTCTGTAGCAGGCAGGCCAAGGTCTGATGTCCGACCGGCATTTCGCGTTCTGGCCCACGCACGCCGCCCGGCACCTCGATGCGCCGGCCGTCAATCTGTACCGCAACGTCGAGGCGTCGGCGCGGCGCCATCCGGCCAAGCCCTGCATCGTCTATTACGACACGCCGGTCACGTTCGGCGAGCTGCACGACGCCACGCTGAGGCTCGCGGGCTTCCTGGAGCACCGATGCGAGGTGCGCGCTGGGGACCGCGTGCTCCTCTTCATGCAGAACTGCCCGCAATTCGTCATCGGCTACTACGCGATCCTGCGCGCGAATGCGGTGGTGGTGCCGGTCAATCCGATGAATCTCACCCGCGAGCTGGAACGCTACGCCGAGGACTGCGCGGCGCGGACCATCTTGGTCGCGCAGGAGCTGTTCGCGCGCGTCGAGCCGCTGCTCGCGTCCGGAAAGCTCGCGACCGCGGTGGTCGCCGCGTATTCCGACCACTTGCGCGCACCGACGACGCTCAGCTTGCCGGACTTCGTGGCCGCGCGGTCGATGACCGCATCCGGCCGCGGCGTGTTCGCGTGGCGCGACGCGCTGGCCGCGGATCTCAGGCCGGGCGCGCTGACGGCGGGGGCGGACGATTTGTGCGTGATGCCCTACACGTCGGGCACGACCGGGCTTCCGCGCGGCTGCATGCATACGCACCGCACCGCGATGCATACCGCGATGTCCGGGATCCGCTGGTTCGACGTGCGGCCGGAGTCGACGCTGCTGTCGGTGGCGCCGATGTTCCACGTCACCGGCATGCAAGGCGCGATGAATGCGCCGCTCCTGAACGGCAACACCGTGGTGATGCTGTCGCGCTGGGATCGGGACGCGGCGGCCGAGTGCGTGCAGCGCTACGGCGCGGTGAGCTTCACCGCCATTCCAACCATGGTGCAGGACTTCTTCGCCAATCCGCGGCTCTCGAGCTATGACCTCAGCTCGCTGCGGCGCTTGACCGGCGGAGGCGCTGCGATGGCGGCCGCGGTGGCTCAGCGCCTGCTCGATCTCGGCATTCCTTATTGCGAGGGCTATGGGCTCACCGAGACCATCGGCGCCACGCACCAGAATCCGGTGACGCGGCCGAAGAAGCAGTGCTTGGGCATGCCGTCGTTCGACGTGGATTCGCGCATCGTTGCTCCGGACGGCATCGTGGAGCTGGCGCCCGGCGAGGCCGGAGAGATCATCGTCTGCGGCCCGCAGGTGTTTCTCGGCTACTGGGACAAGCCGGCGGACACGGCCGCCGCATTCGTGGACATCGGCGGCAAGCGCTTTCTGCGCACCGGAGACATTGGCGAGATCGACGAAGATGGCTACTTTTTCATGGTGGATCGGCTCAAGCGGATGATAAATGCGTCGGGCTACAAGGTTTGGCCGAGCGAGGTCGAGTCCTCCATGTATCAGCACCCGGCGGTGCTCGAGGCCTGCGTGATCGGTGTGAAGGACAGCCATCGCGGCCAAACCGTCAAGGCGCTGATCGTTACCCGACCGGAGTGGCGCGGGCGCCTCGTCGCGCGCGAGCTCATCGACTGGTGCCGCGAGAACATGGCGGTCTACAAGTGTCCGCGGCTCATCGAGTTCGTCGATTCGCTGCCGAGGTCAGGCGCGGGCAAGATCCTGTGGCGCGAGCTCGAGGAGCGCGAGCGCGCGGCGGAGACCGGTACGGGCGATGACGCCAGGCCCTAAGGGCGCCCGAGCTTCGCCATGTCCTTCGCCACGGTGCGCGAGGCCGCGAACAGCACCGCGGCGGCGAGCAGCGCGACGAAGGGGACGATATACATTGCGCTGTGCAGCCCCGCGGCGCGAAAGGCCTCGCTCATCGCGCCGGCGCCCGCGTCCGTCATGGCGCGGCGCGCATAATGATCGCTCAAGATGCCGGTGATGGTGCTCCCGAAGCTCGCGCCGAGCACGTACATCGCGCAAAAGTAGATCGCGACGGCGGTGCCGCGCAGGCGCGGCTCGATCACATCCTGGATGGCGGCATAGACCGTCGAGTAGTACACGAACATGTTCGTGCTGCCGAGCGCCATCAGCAGGGTGAACGAGACCACGGCTCCCTTCGGTTGTTGGAGCGCGAGGAAGATGCTCGGTGCGGCGAGGCTCATGCAGCACGCCGAGAGCAGCAGGCGCCCGTCCCGGCGCCGCATGCTCCACCGGTCTGCGAGCCACCCGCCGCCGAGGAGCCCGATCGCTCCGACCGCTCCCAGCGAAATGGCGGAGACGGTGCTGGCCTCACGCAGGCTCATCGCGTGGAATCGCTGCAGGAACGGCGTCTGAAAGGTGTTGATGGCGTACATGTTGAAGTTGTGGAACACGCCGGAAAGGATGATCCACCACATCGTCGGCAGCTTGAGCACGGTGAGGTAGGCCGACGCGCCGCTCGCGGCGGGCGCATGCTCCGCCCGCGTCTCCGAAGCTCCGCGCGCGGGCTCCGGGATC
>DATAUO010000129.1:0-52171 GCA_036268215.1 Steroidobacteraceae bacterium | reverse complement strand
GACCCGGAGCTGCTCACCTTGAAGGCTCTGCGCGCGCTGCAGGACGCCGACGTCATCCTGCACGACCGGTTGGTGGCGCCGGCGATCCTGGATCTCGCGCGTCGCGACGCCGCGCGCATCGGCGTCGGCAAGACCGCCGGCGGTGAAAGCTGCTCTCAGGAGGACATCCACGGGCTGATGATCGGGCATGCACGGGCCGGCAAGCGCGTGGTGCGCCTGAAGGGCGGCGATCCGTTCGTGTTCGGCCGCGGCGGCGAGGAGCTCGAGGCGCTCGCGGCCGCCGGCATCGATTTCTCGGTGGTGCCCGGCATCACCGCCGCGGCGGGCTGCGCCGCTTACGCCGGCATTCCGCTCACACACCGGGATCATGCCCACACCGTGAGCTTCGTCACCGGCCACGGGCGGGGCGAGGGCTCGGAGCCCGACTGGCGCGGACTGGCAGCTCGCGGAACCACGGTCGTCTTCTACATGGGCTTGAAGCGCCTGGATCACATCGTGGCCAGGCTCCTCGAGCACGGCGCGCCGGCGACGCGCCCCGCCGCCCTCGTCGCCCAGGGCACCACGCCCGGGCAGCGCGTCCTCGCCTCGACGCTCGAGAGCATCGTCGCGGCGGCACGGCGCGGGCAGATCGAATCGCCCGCGACGCTCATCGTCGGCGATGTGGCGGCATTGCACTCGACGCTGGCATGGTTCGATCCGGCGGACGCGGCGGCTCTCGAGGACGGTCGCGGCCACGCCGCGATATGACGGCGCTCGATACGAGCGCGGATCGTCCGGCTCATTTCCCGTTCGGCGCGGGCACCTCGGGCGATCTCAGGCGATCGCCTGCTCGAACCCTTTTTCCTTGACCCACGCCTTGTTGAACAGCCGCGATTGATATTTCGCGCCGCCGTCGCAGAGGACCGTGACGATGGTATGCCCGGGGCCCATCTGCTTGGCGATAGTCACGGCCGCGGCCACGTTGATGCCGGAGGTGCTGCCGAGGAAGAGACCGTCCTCGCGCATCAGCCGATAGACGTAGCGCATGGTCTCGGCGTCCTCGATGCGCAGCGCGTCGTCGATGGGCGTCCCCTCGAGATTGGACGTGACGCGGCCGGTGCCGATGCCCTCTGTGATCGACGATCCGCCGTCGGTCTTGAGCTCGCCGTCCTTGATGTAGTGATACAACGCGCTGCCCGGCGGATCGACCAGCACGATGCGGACCGAGCTCGATTTGGACTTGAGGTAGCGCGCGGTTCCGGCCAGGGTGCCCCCGGTGCCGGTCGCGGCGCAGAAGGCATCCACCTTGCCGTCGGTGTCGCGCCAGATCTCGGGGCCGGTGGATTCGTAGTGGGCGTCGCGATTCGCGGTGTTGTCGAACTGGTTGGCCCAGATAGCGTCCGGCAGCTCCACGGCCAGGCGTCCCGCGACCTTCTGATATTGATTCGGATTGCTGTAGGGGACGGCCGGAACCTTGCGCAGCTCCGCGCCGAGCGCCTCGATAATCTGATATTTCTCGGCCGCCTGGTTGTCGGGCATGACGATGACGCAGCGATAGCCGCGCGCGTTGCAGACGTGCGCCAGGCCGATGCCGGTGTTGCCGGCGGTGCCCTCGACCACGGTGCCGCCGGGCTTCAGCGTGCCGCGGCGCTCGGCGTCGAGCACGATCCACTTGGCGGCACGGTCCTTGACCGAGCCGCCGGGATTCATGAACTCAGCTTTGCCGAGAATGTCGCAGCCGGTATCCCGGCTGAGCGCATGGAGGCGTATCAGCGGTGTGTTGCCCACCGCGTCGGTAAATCCGTCTTTCACGTTCATTTGGCACACCCATTCGATTAGCTGGGCATTGTGACGCGGGGGTGCGGACAAAAGAAACCCCGGACAGGCCGGGGACTTCGAGTGGAACAGGTGCTAGGTAAAAACCCGCACGTCCGTAAATTCGGAAGATACGTATGCGTTAATTCGCCAGTACGCTCGACCCTTGTTTGAATCTATCCAGTGTTGTAAGCAACAAACGCTGGTAGCAAACGCGAACTTCGTAGACGGTTCGATAATAGCAGATAAATTAGCGAAATCTAGTAGTTATGAAGAGATGCTCAATGTTGCTGCACTATGTCAAATATGTCGCTATTTTGTGACATGCAGCGCATTCGCCACATCTCGAACGGAGCGGCTCGTCACGAAAGCGAATGCCCTATGTAACTCACCAAACGCCGCGCTGCAGCGCAGGGATTCACGCTTTGCGCGCTAAGATGCCGCCTGCGCATTCGAGGGGAGAGCCGCATGAAATACCTGCACACCATGGTCCGCGTAACGGACATCGACAAGTCGCTCGGCTTCTATCGCGATGCACTCGGTTTGCGCGAGGTCGCGCGCAATGAGTACCCGCAGGGGCGCTTCACTTTGATCTACCTTGCCGCGCCGGGCGATGAAGACGCCCAGGTCGAGCTCACCTACAACTGGGATCCCGAGCGCTACGGCGGCGGCCGCAACTTCGGACACCTCGCTTATGCGGTCGACGACATCTACGCGACCTGCCGGCGCCTCATGGACCAAGGCGTCATCATCAACCGGCCGCCGCGCGACGGCCGCATGGCGTTCGTGAGATCGCCCGACGAGATCTCCATCGAGCTTTTGCAGAAAGGGCACGCGCTCGCGCCGGCTGAGCCATGGAAGAGCATGCCGAACACGGGAAGCTGGTAGCCTAGAACATCTCCGACGCGTCCGGCGGCTTGATGTCCACCTTGGTGCGCGACGGGATGAAGTCGCCCGTGATCATCTCGCTGTACGCCTGACCGGGCCCGACCATGGGATAGACGCCGGCATCCGGGTCGATGATGACCTCGAGGAAAGCGGCCCCCTTGAAGCGGATGAACTCGCCGACGACGCGCGGGACGTCGGCCTTCTTGTCCAGCCGCACGGCGTACTTGAAGCCGTCGGCCTGCGCGGTCTTGACGAAGTCCTTGGTGTGCAGGCTCTTGTCGCTCGCGCTCAGCCGGCCGTTGTGGAACAGTTTCTGCCACTGCTTCACCATGCCGTCGCCGAAGTTGTTGAGCACCACGACCTTCACGGCCAGGTCGTAGGTCGTCACGGTCTCGAGCTCGCCGATGTTCATGCGGATGCTGGAATCGCCGTCGATGTCGATGACCAGCCGGTCCTTCTGCGCGAACTGCGCCCCGACGGCCGCGGGCAGGCCGAAGCCCATCGTGCCCATGCTGCCCGAGGTGAGCCAGAGCCGCGGGTTGCGGAAATCGAAATACTGCGCGGCCCACATCTGATGCTGGCCGACCCCCGTGGTGATGATGGCCTCGCCCTGCGTCAGCCGGTTGATCTCCTCGATCACGTAGTACGGCTGGATGAGCTCGCTGGCGCGGTCATAGTTCATCGCATGGACGCGGCGCAGCTCGGCGCAATGCCGGTGCCACTCCGACCAGTCGGCCCGGAAGCCATGGGCGCGGCCGTAGTCGAGCAGCCCGAGCAGCGCATCCGGCATCAATCCGACATGACTCCAGTTCACGCGCTTGACCTTGTTGATCTCGGACGCGTCGATGTCCACGTGCGCGATGAACCTGGCGTTCGGGGCGAACTTGGCCGGACTGCCGGCGACGCGGTCGTCGAAGCGGGCGCCGAAGGCAAGCAGGCAATCCGCATCGTCGACCGCATAGTTGGCAAAGGCCGCGCCGTGCATGCCGAGCATGCGCATCGCCAGCGGATCCGCGGTATCGACGGCGCCGATGCCCATGAGCGTCGTGACGACGGGAATCTGGAATTCCTTGGAGAACTCGCGCAGGGCGTGCGCGGCGCCGCCGCCGATCACACCGCCGCCGGCGTAGATCAACGGGCGCTTCGCTTCGCCCAGCGCCTTGAAAAAGTCCGCGCAGGCACTGTCCGAGACCTTGCCGAGCTCGAGGCGGTTCTGGCGCTGGCGGTAGCCGGCTACGGCCAATCGTCCCGAGCCGTGGAATACGCCCTTCCAGTTCTGCACGTCCTTCGGCACGTCGAGCACCACCGGGCCCGGCCGCCCGGTGCGCGCGATCTCGAACGCGGTGCGCACGGTGGCCTCGAGCTTGGCCGGGTCGGTGATCAGGAACACGTGCTTGGCGACGGCGCCCATGATGCTCGGCACGGGCGCTTCCTGGAAGGCATCGGTGCCGATGGCCGATGTCGCCACCTGGCCGCAGATCACCACGATGGGAATCGAGTCCGCCATCGAATCGCGCACCGGCGTGACCATGTTGGTCGCCCCGGGTCCCGAGGTCACGAGGGCGACGCCCACCCGCCCGCTCGCGCGCGCGAAGCCCGCGGCCATGAAGCCGGCGCCCTGCTCGTTCGCCGGAACGATCAGCGGCATGGAAGAGCGATGCGCCTGGTTGTAGCGGAACACCGCATCGTAGATAGGCAGGATTGCCCCGCCCGAGTAGCCGAAGACGGTTTCGACGCCTTCGTCGGCAAGCACCTGCACGAGCATGTCGGCGCCGGTCATGCTCGCGCCGGCGAGCGGATGCGCCGCCTGATTTAACATGTCGTATCGATCTTTCACGTCGAAAGACTAGCAGCTATCGCCCTGGCGCCCAAGTGGCACCGTCCCGTATGCTTCGCGGTTCATGCGGCATCTGATTGCAATACTCCTGCAAAATGAGGCGGGCGCGCTCACGCGCGTCACCGGCCTTTTCTCGACCCGCGGCTACAACATCGAATCGCTGTCGGTTGCGCCCACCAACGACCCGACGGTGTCGCGGCTCACGCTGGTCACGGTCGGCTCCGACCACGTCATCGCGCAGATCAACGCGCAGCTCCTGAAGCTGGTGGACGTGGTGGCCGTCGAGGACATGACCAGCGGCGATCATCTCGCCCGCGAGCTCCTGCTCATGAAGCTGCAGATTCAGCCGGAGCACGTGGAAGCGGTGGGCACGCTGTTACGGCGCGTCGGCGGCAAGGTGCTTTCCGCCAATCCCTCGAGCTACATCGTGGAGCTCACCAGCACCGAGAACGAGATCGGCGAGCTGATCGCGAACGTGGCGGGCTTCGGCGAGATCGTCGAGGTGGTGCGCAGCGGCGTGCTCGGCATCTCGCGCGCCAATCCGCGGCTGCACGCGATGAAGTAGCACATGGCCGAGATCGAACTCAAGCCCGAGCATGCCGCCGATCCCTACACGCGCCGGGTCGGCATCGGCGTCGGCGTGATCGGTGTGATCCTGTCGATCGTGACCATCGCCTCGCATCGCACTCACACGCAGGCCGTGATCCATCGCACCGAGGCGAACGACGCCTGGGCCTACTACCAGGCGAAGAAGATCCGCGAATACACCAGCGACGTGGGCTTGACGCTGCTCGGCGCGCTCAGCCCGGATGCGGCCAAGAGCGCGGCGGCCGCGGAGAAGCTGTCGGCCGCGCGTACCAGATATTCGAGCGAAGCCGAGAAGGTCCAGGACGATGCGCGCGCCAAGGACAAGGAGACCGAGCTCGAGGAGCACCGGGCGTTGTGGTTCGACATCGGCGAGGGATTCCTCGAGCTCGGGCTGGTGCTGTGCTCGCTGTTCTTCCTGGCGCGCAACAGCGTCTTTCCGATCCTCGGAGTGCTGTCGTCGTTGCTCGGCGCCGGACTTGCCGTGTGGGGTTGGCTGCTTTGAGGAGGCCGGCGGCCATCCTGTGCGCCCGAGCCTTGGCCTCGGCTCTCGCGGCGGTGCTTCTTTCGGGCGCGGTCGCCGCGGCCGACGGCGCTCAAGCGCGCGTCGAGGCTCGCAGCGCGGATTTCCTTGCGATCGGCGTGACGCAAGGCGATCGCATGACCATCCGCGTGAGCCGGCTCATCGACAATGCTCCGGTGCTCGACGCCGTCGTCACCGTGACCTTGCGCGGCGCTGCGCATGTGGCCCGGGCGGAGTCGGATGGCAGCTTCACGTTCGAGTCGCACGATCTCGCGGTCCCCGGCGCCGCCGCCGTGGACATCCAGGTGGCGCGGGGAGGCACCCAGGAGAGCTTGAAAGGGACCCTGACGGTCGGGGGCACCGGCGCGAAGGACGAAAGCGGCGGCGGACGGCAGATGTGGTGGTGGGTGCTCAACTTCGCCGCATGCATCGGGTTTCTGTACCTGCTGTCGCGGCGGCGCAAGAGCGCCAAGGATTAGGGCCTCGGAGCGCCCCCTGGGCGGCCGTCGCGCGGCGCGCTCTACAGGGCGGCGTTGTCGGTCTCGCCGGTGCGGATCCGCAGCACCCGAAGGATGTCCGTGACGAAGATCTTGCCGTCGCCGACCTTGCCGGTCTTCGAGGCGCCCGCGATGGCCTCCATGACCTGGTCCACGAGCTCGTTCTTGACGGCGACCTCCACCCGGGTCTTGGGCACGAAATCGACGACGTATTCCGCGCCGCGATACAATTCCGTGTGTCCGCGCTGACGTCCAAATCCCTTGACCTCGGTCACCGTCATGCCCGAAACGCCGATCTCGGCGAGCGCCGCACGCACGTCATCGAGCTTGAAGGGTTTGATAATGGCAGTGATCAATTTCATCGAAGACTCCGGGCAATGCGCCTTTGCGGCAATACTATACGATAGTAGGTCCCAGGGAATCCGATGATCTCGACCATCCTTATCATTGGCGCCGGACAGGCCGGTGCCCAAGCCATCGATACGCTCCGCAAGGAAGGCTTCACCGGACGGGTGGTCCTGATCGGCGAGGAAGGCGAGCTTCCCTACCAACGGCCGCCCTTGTCCAAGAAATATCTGTGCGGCGAGCTCGCCACGGACCGCCTGCCGTTCCGGCACCGCGCTTTCTACGACGAGCATCGAATCGAGCTCCGACTGGGCCGCAAGGTGGTTCGACTCGACGCCGGCGCCCGCGAGGTGGCGCTCGATGACGGCGAAACGCTGCGCTACGACCGCTTGATGCTCTGTCTCGGTGCAGGCTCCCGCCGGCTGACCTGCCCGGGCGCCACGCTCGCCGGCGTGCACTACCTTCGCGGCATCTCGGATGTGCCCCCGCTGCAGGCCGGCCTCAAGGCGGGCGCCCGGGTGGTCGTCATCGGCGGCGGCTACATCGGCCTCGAGGTCGCCGCGACCAGCCGCAAGATGGGCTGCGAGGTCACGGTGCTGGAGATGGCGGACCGGCTCATGAACCGCGTGGTCGCGCCCACCGTGTCTCAATACTTCGCCTCGGAGCACGCGGCTCACGGCATCGACATCCGCTGCGACATGCGCGTGGTCCGGCTCGAGGGACGCGATCGCGTCGAGGGCGTGGTGTGCGCCGACGGCAGCACCGTCGCGGCCGATCGCGTGGTCGTCGGCGTCGGCGCGGTGGCGGTCACCGATATTGCGCAGGATGCGGGCCTGGCCGTCGACAACGGCATCCAGGTGGACGAGCATTGCCGCACCAGCGACGCCTCCATCTTCGCGGCCGGCGACTGCACCAATCATCCCTCTCCGCACTACCGCCGGCGCGTGCGCCTGGAGAGCGTGGACAACGCGTTCGAGCAGGCCAAGACCGCCGCGCTCAACCTGCTGGGGCGGGAAACCGTTCACGACAAGATCCCCTGGTTCTGGTCCGATCAATTCGACAACAAGCTGCTCATCGTCGGGCTGTCCCAGGACCACGACACCCAGATCCTGCGCGGCGACCCGGCGTCCCGCAGCTTCAGCATCTGCTATCTGAAAGGGCGGGAGCTCCTCGCGCTGGAAGCGGTGAACCACCTCAAGGACTACATCACCGCGCGCAAGCTGATCGCCGATCGCACCCCCATGGATCTCGACAAGCTGCGCAATATCGACATCCCTCTCAAAGAAGCGATTTGATGCCGAGGGTGGCGTTCATCGAGCCCGGCGGCGGCCGGCGCGAGATCGATGCGCAAGCCGGGATCAGCTTGATGGAGAACGCCCGGCAGCGCGGGGTACCCGGCATCGTCGCGCAGTGCGGCGGTGCGTGCGCCTGCGCCACCTGTCACGTGTACGTGCGGCCGGACTGGCTCGCGCGGCTGGCACCCAAGGAAGAGATGGAGGAGGCCATGCTGGAGACGGCCTGGGAGCCGCGGCCGAACAGCCGTCTCAGTTGTCAGATCGAAGTGACCTCCGCGCTCGACGGCCTCGAGGTCACGGTACCGGCTCAGCAAGGCCAGGGGTAGCTCCCGGCACTCACTCCATCACCACCAGGAGGTCCTTGGCGTCCACCTGCATGCCCTTGCGCGCCACGATCTCCTTGATGGAGCCGGCGTGCTCGGCGCGCACCGTGGTCTCCATTTTCATCGCCTCGAGCGTCAGCAGCACGTCGCCCTTTTCCACCTGCTGGCCGACATGCACCGGTATGGTGGCGATGGTCCCGGGCATGGGCGCGCCGACGTGCGCGGCATTGCCGGGCTCCGCCTTGCGCCGCGGCGGCCGCTTCGCGACCTGGCTGCGATCGGCGACCCGGATCGGGCGCGGCTGGCCGTTCAGCTCGAAGAACACCGTGCGCGTGCCGTCCTCGTGGGGATCGCTGGTGGTCACATAGCGCACGATCAGCGTCTTGCCGCGCTCGAGATCGATGTTGATCTCCTGCCCCGACTCCATGCCGTAGAAGAACACCGCGCTCGGCAGGGTGGAAAGATCCCCGTACGCCGCGCGATCCGCCGCGTAGTCCGCGAATACCTTGGGATACATGAGGTAGGAGGCGAGCTCGTCCTCGCTGATCGCGCGCCCCACCCGGACTTCCGCCTGCTTGCGCTCGGCGGCAAGATCGGCCGGCGGCAGGAGCTCGCCGGGCCGCACCCGCAGCGGCGCATTGCCCCCGAGGATCTTGGCCGAAAGCGCCGGGGGAAAACCCCCGACGGGCTGGCCGAGATCGCCGTGAAAGAGGCTCACCACCGACGCCGGGAAGGCCACCTGCACGGCCGGATCGACGACGGCCTCGGGGGTGAGGCCGCTCGTGACCATGGTGATCGCCATGTCGCCCACCACCTTCGAGGTGGGGGTGACCTTGATGATGTCGCCGAACATGCGGTTGACCTCGGCATAGGCCTGCGCCACCTCGGGCCAGCGATGCTCGTCGATGCCGAGAGAACGCGCCTGCTCGCGCAGATTGGTGTATTGGCCGCCCGGCATGCCGTGCACGTAGACCTCGGACGCCCCCGCACGGATGTCGCTCTCGAACGCGGCGTAGCCGCGGCGCACCTGCTCCCAGTAGGTCGACAGGATGCGCAAGTTCCCGGGATCGAGCCCCGAGTCGCGCGGACCTTCCCTCAACGCTTCGACGATGGAGCCGAGGTTAGGTTGCGAGGTCAGGCCGGAGAGCGCGTCGATGGCGCCGTCGACCGCATCCGCGCCGGCGTCGATCGCCGCGAGCACGCTCGCGGCGGCGATGCCGCTGGTGTCGTGGGTGTGGAAGTGCACGGGCAACCCGATCTCGTCCTTCAGCGCCCTGACCAGCGCGGCGGCGGCGCGCGGCTGGCACAGACCGCCCATGTCCTTGATGCCGAGCACGTGCACGCCCATGGCCTTGAGCTCCTTGGCGAGCCCGAGGTAGTAGGCGAGGTCGTATTTGGTCTCGCGCGGGCTGGTGAGATTGCCGGTGTAGCAGATCGCCGCCTCGCATAGGCGGCCGGTCTCGAGCACCGCCTCGATGGCGACGCGCATGTTGGCGGTCCAGTTCAGGCAGTCGAACACGCGGAACACGTCGATACCCGCGGCGGCCGCGCGCGCGACGAAGTGACGCACCACGTTGTCGGGATAATTGGTGTAACCCACCGCGTTCGCGGACCGGAACAGCATCTGCAGCAGGAGATTCGGCATGGCCTCGCGGAACGCCGCGAGCCGAGCCCAGGGGTCCTCCTTGAGGAAGCGCATGGCCACGTCGAACGTGGCGCCGCCCCAGCACTCCACCGAAAAGAGCCCCGGCAGGAGCGATGTGTAATACGGCGCGATGCGAACCAGGTCGTGGCTGCGAATGCGCGTGGCCAGGAGCGATTGGTGCGCATCCCGCATGGTGGTGTCGGTCAGCAGCACGCGGGTCTCATCCAGCATCCAGCGCGAGAAGCGCTCCGGCCCAAGCTCGTCCAGCTTTTGCTTGGTGCCCGGGCCGGACGCGCCGAGCGGGGCGACGCGCGGCAGCCTCGGGAACACGGAGTGTGGCGGGCGCGCGCGGCCCTTGACCTCCGGGTTGCCGTTCACGATCACGTCCCCGATGAAGGAGAGGAGCCGCGTGGCGCGGTCGCGCTTGCGCGGGCTCTTGGTGAGCTCCGGCGTCTCGTCGATGAACCGGGTGGTGTAGTCCGCCGCCGCGAACCGCGGATGCGTGATGAGCTGGTCGAGGAAGCGCAGGTTCGTGACCACGCCCCGGATGCGGAACTCCCAGAGCGCGCGATGCATGCGCGCGATGGTCTCCTCGGGCGTCGGCGACCACGCGGTCACCTTGACCAGCAGCGAATCGTAGTAGCGGGTGATGATGGCGCCGGCATAAGCCGTCCCGGCGTCCAGACGGATCCCGAAGCCGGCGGGGCTCCGGTAGGCCGTCACCCGTCCGTAGTCCGGCACGAAATTGTTCTCCGGGTCTTCGGTGGTCACCCGGCATTGCAGCGCGTGCGCATTGACGCGGATGTCCTCCTGCCGCGGCACGCCGCTTTCAGGCGTGCCGATGCGCGCCCCGGTCGCGATGCGGATCTGCGCCTTGACGAGGTCGATGCCGGTGACGCACTCGGTGACCGTGTGCTCGACCTGGATGCGGGGATTGACCTCGATGAAATAGAACTTGCCGGTGTCGGCGTCCTGCAGGAACTCGACGGTGCCGGCGGCGCGGTAGGCGACGGCGCGGCCGATCTTGAGCGCGGCCTCGCAGAGCTCGCCGCGCTGCGCCTCCGTCAGGAACGCGGCGGGGGCGCGCTCGACGACTTTTTGGTTGCGGCGCTGAACGGTGCAATCGCGCTCGTACAGATGCACGAGATCGCCGTGCGCGTCGCCGAGAATCTGCACCTCCACGTGCCGCGCGCGCCGGATGAGCTTCTCGAGATAAACCTCGTCCTTACCGAAGGCGGCCTTGGCCTCGCGGCGGGCCGCGGCCACCGTCTCCGCCAGCGCCGATGCGTCCTCGACGACGCGCATGCCGCGCCCGCCGCCGCCCCAGCTGGCCTTGAGCATGACCGGAAAGCCGACCTCGCGCGCCATCGCGAGCGCCGCCGCGTCGTCGTCCGGAAGCGGCGGCGTTGCCGGCATGACCGGCACGCCCGCGGCCGCCGCGAGATTGCGCGCCTCCACCTTGTTGCCGAGCTTGCGCATGGTGTCCGGCGTCGGCCCGACGAACAGAATGCCGGCGGCGGCGCAGGCTTCGGCGAATTCCGGGCTCTCCGACAGGAATCCATAGCCCGGGTGCACGGCGTCCGCGCGCGCCTCCCGGGCGATGCGGACGATGTCGGCGATGTCGAGGTACGCCTCGATCGGACCCTTGCCGTCGCCGACCAGGTAGCTCTCGTCGGCCTTGGTCCGGTGCAGCGAGAAACGGTCCTCCTGCGAGTGGATGGCGATGGTGCGGATGCCGAGCTCGGTTGCCGCGCGCATGACGCGAATGGCGATCTCGCCGCGGTTGGCGATCAGCAGGCTTTTGATGGCGCCGGGCTTTGGAAGGGGGTTCATCTCGGTGGCGTCTTTCGCAAATGGATTCGCGGGCGAATGATGATAGCCTTGCGCCACTTCGGGGTCACAGGAAATCAATGGCGATGTTCGGTTTGGCGATTCACGGAGGCGCGGGCACGCTGCCGCGCTCGGAAGCGGCCGGGGGCAAGGACCAACGCTACCGAGCCGCGCTCGCGGTCGCACTCGAGGTCGGGTACGAAGCGCTGCGGGCGGGAGGCTCGAGCCTCGATGCGGTGACCCGCTCGGTCGTGGCGCTCGAGGACGATCCGCTGTTCAACGCCGGCCGCGGCGCCGTCTTCACCTACGACGGCCGCAACGAGCTCGACGCCGCCATCATGGAAGGACGAACGCGGAGCGCCGGCGCGGTATGCGGCATAACCCACGTCAAGAACCCGATCGAGCTGGCGCGCGCGGTCATGGAGCACTCCGAGTACGTGATGCTGGCCGGTGCGGGGGCCGAGGAATTTGCCCTGAAGCAGGGCTTCGGGCTGGTGCCGAACAGCTACTTCCACACGCCGGAGCGGCTGAGCCAGCTGCGGCGCATCCGCGAGGGCGACGACAAGCTCTCGGCGCTCACCATCTCCCACGTCGGCACCGTGGGCGCGGTGGCGCTCGATTCGGCCGGACACCTCGCCTCCGCGACCTCCACCGGCGGGATGACCGGCAAGCGTTATGGGCGCATCGGCGACTCGCCCATCATCGGAGCGGGCACTTACGCGGACGATCGTTGCTGCGCGGTATCGGCCACCGGACACGGCGAGATCTTCATTCGCGCCGCGGTGGCGCACGACATTGGTGCACGCATTCGCTTTGGCGGGCGCACGCTCGGCCAAGCGGTGCACGAGGTGGTGCACGGCGAGCTCGTGGCGCTCTCCGGCGAGGGCGGCGTCATCGCGATCGATGCGCGCGGCGAGATCGTCATGGAGTTCAACTCCGAAGGGATGTTCCGCGCCAGCCGACGCTCGGGCGAAGAGGCCCGCGTCGCCATCTTCCGGCCCGACTAGCGACCCCTGCGGCATCACACCGCACCCTCTTCCCGTCCGACTCACGACCGCTTGGCGCCAGCCGCCGCGGGGGTCGGCTAGACGGTGCTGCGCTTGCCGTGGCGCTTCTCGAAGCGTCCGGTGCGCAGCGTGTTGTACTCCGCCTCCATCACCACCACGCGATTCCGCCCCTGCTCCTTGGCGCCGTACAGCGCCTCGTCGGCAAGCTGGATGAGGCCCTCGTGGGTGCGCGTGCTGGTCGGCAGGATGAACGCCGCCCCGATGCTCACCGTCAGCCGGCTGGCGACGCGCGAGGCATCGTGCGGGATGTTGAGCTCGGCGATGGAGCGCTGGATGCGCGTCAGCACCTCGGCGACGTATTCGCGGCTCGCCTCGTAGAGCACGATGGCGAACTCTTCGCCTCCGTAGCGCGACACGAAATCGAGCGGTCGCCGCGCACACTGGCTCAGTGACACCGCCACCGCGCGCAGGCACTCGTCCCCGGCCTGATGACCGTAGCGATCGTTGTAGTCCTTGAAGCAATCGATGTCCACGAGCAGCACTGCGACGCGCTCCTCCTCGCGCACGGCCTGCTGCCATACCCGCTGGATGTGCTGGTCGAACATGCGGCGGTTCTGGATGCCGGTGAGACCGTCGCGGGCCACCATCTCGCGCAGCAGGCATGCCTCGAGGAAGCGCATGCGGCTGGTCTTCTCGTGCATGTACACGATGGACGCGCCGAACAGGTTTGCCGCGATCAGCGCCAGTGCGTCGTATGCGAATTCGCGCCCCGGCAGCTCGAGCGCGGTGCCCACGGCCAGATACACGAACATCACGATCACGTTGGCGGCAAGCGCGTGATAGAAGATGAGGCCGCCCATGAAGTAGATGAAAATGATCGTGAGCATCAGACAGGGGAACAGGATGGACGTCCCGCCGAGCGTCGCGAGCATCTGGATCGCCGTGACCCCGAGCCCGAGGATGGTGGAGGCCACCACCGCGAGCGGCGGATAGAGCCGGTGCCGCTGCGCCGAGAAGCTCGCTGCCAGGCCGATCAAGAGCGTCGGGATGATCACCAGCATGTGGATCATGCTGGGAATGCGGTTGAGCTCCGGCCCGAGCACCATGGCCTCCATCGCCGAGAACGCGATGGTGATCACGACGGCGAGGCATAGGTTCACCCGCGTGTGTGCGATGTTCTCGTCGAAGTAGGTGGCGCGGAATTCCGCCTCGAGCTCAGGATTGAACGTCAGCCACGGAAACCCCTCGCGCAACTGGCGCGCCTGCGGAGAGTCCGGCAGGTCGGCGGTTGGGAGGCGATCGTCGCTGCTCATTCACGGCACCGTACGCATCCCCCACAGGGTACTCAATGATCTGCGCCACTGTTTGAGTAAAAGTCGCGGGCGCGCCGCGCGTGTTTATGTCAAATAGTGAGCCGCATCTCACGCGGCCGCGGGTGCGCTGCGCTGCACCTCAGTCCTGCAGGTAGTGCTTCAAATACGTGTCGAAATCCAGGTTGTCCGCGGCCTCGATGCGGGCCTGCTGCTGGTGCGACTCCTCGCCCGCGGCGGCGAACTCCGCGAGCCGGCGTTCATTGGGCGGATACAGGCCGAGGAAGTAATCCTTGTGCAGCTTCGACATGCGCCCGGCGAGCTGGAAGAACGATTCGCGGGTCTGGCGCATTTCCGTGAGCAGCCGCGCCGAGGGCGTGCGCTCGACGTCCTCGATCTTGGCACGCTGCTGCTCGAGCGCGGAGCTGTAGGGCCGGCTCGCCTCGCCATGGTCGAGGATCTCGCACAATCCCTGCATCGCGTCGAGCAGCTCTCGCGCCCAGTCGACCATGGGAACGTCCCGGCCGTCGCGCTTCAGCATGAGCCTGGGCTCGCGCCCGCGGCGGGCGACCGAGACGTGATTCGCGTCGAGGGCGGCCTGCTCGTCCGCGCGGATCGGCGGGCTTTCCTTGAGCAGGCAGAGCGCGAGGAAGGCCTCGAGAAAGCGCAGCTTGTTCTGGTTCACGCCGACCGGATCGAAGGCGCTCACATCGAGCGCGCGCACCTCGACGTACTCCACGCCCGCGCGCGTGAGCGCCTTGGTGGGCCGCTCGCCCGAGCGTGCGACGCGCTTGGGCCGGATGAAGCTGTAATACTCGTTCTCGATCTGCAGGATGTTGGCGTTGAGCTGCCGGTACTCGCCGTTCACCTTGACGCCGAGCATCTCATAGGGCGGATACGGCGTGTGGATCGCGCGCGACAGATCGCGAACGTACTCCTCCAGGCTGTTCACCGACACGCTCACCGTCGCCTGATTCTTGTTGCGATAACCGATATCGCTCATGCGCAGCGATGTCGCATACGGCTCGTAATAGGTGTCCTCGTCGAGCTTGGGGAGGTCGGTGGCACGGCCGGCGAAGAAGCTCTTGGATACGGCCGGTGAAGTGCCGAACAGGTACAGAATCAGCCACCCGTGGCGCCGGTAGTTGCGCAGCACGCCGTAATACTGGGAAGACACGAACGTCTCGCGCGCAGCCTTGGACTCGTTGACATCCTCGAGCACGTCCCAGAGGCGCGCGGCGAACGAATAATTGAAATGCACGCCGGAGATGGCCTGCATGATGCGCCCATAGCGCACGCCGAGGCCGTGCCGGTACACGGTCTTGATGCGCCCGACGTTGGAGGTGCCGAACTGCGCGAGCGGGATGCTCGCATCCCCGTCGATGGCGCAAGGCATGCTGGTCGCCCACAAGAGCTCATCGTCAAGATGCCGGTACACGAACTGGTGGATGTCGCAAAGATATTGCAGCAGCTCCCAGGACTCGCCGAACGGCGGCGTGACCAGCTCGATCAGCGCCTCCGAGAAGTCCGTGGTGATGTGCTCGTTGGTGAGCGGCGCCCCGAGCGCGGCCGGGTGCCGCGTCTCGGCGATGCGCCCGTCCGGGGTCACACGCAACGATTCTCTCTCGACACCCTTGCGGCCTCCGCGCAGCACGCCGCGCTCGCCGGAATTGATCAATCCCGCGAGACGCCGCTCGAACTTTCTGTCGACCACATTGCGCAATTGCCCACCTTAGAATCGATCCGCCTCACGGCAGCTCGGCGATGACCTCGATCTCGACCAGGAAACCCGGGTCGACGAGACGCTGCACCTGGACCCACGAGGTCGCCGGCAGGCGCTCCTTGTCATAGAACTCGAAACGCACGTCCGACGCCTTGAGCAGCGCGTCCATGTCGGTCGTGAAAATGGTTTCTTTGACGACCTCGTCGAAGCTCGCGCCGTGGGCGGCCAGCGTACGGCGGATATTCGTGTACGCGGTGCGCACCTGCCCGGCCATGTCGCCGGCCGCCACCAGCCGGCCATTGGCGTCGGCGGCCACCGAGCCGGAAATATACAAGGTTTTGTCGATGAGCACGGCCTGGGAATACCCGAAGTCCTTTTCGTAGGTATTGAGGTGGAAAACCTGCTTGACCCGCGGCGGGGGCGGCTCGGGCTCGCGCTCGCAGCCAGCGAGGCCGAGGGCGGCAACCGCGACGAGCGCTGCGATGCAGGCGGGGGCGCGACGCGCGCCGGCCGCCATGCCCGGCGGCAGGCCGTGCGGGCGCGGCTTGGACCCGCCTCCCCTAGCCGGGATTGCGCGCCTGGATCGACTCGGCGCGCGCGGCGATCGAGCGCAGCATCTTCGGCAGGTCGCGGCGAAGCGCCGCACGTACCAGCCAGTGAGGGACCCAGAATCCAGGAACCAGAACGACGGCATAGCGCGCCCGCGTTCCGCCTTCGACGCCGTCCAAATCCCATGAGGCGCGCAGGGTGGTGAGATCGCCCGAGACACGCTCGATCGAGATGCGGACGGGATGAACGTACGATGCTCGGAACTCATAGGTGAGCCGGGGTAGGTACCACGAATAGTCGAGCACGTGCCGGATTCTCTGCCACGAGCCGTCCGGTGCGGTCTCCAGCACCCGGCACGCCTGGAGGCCGGGAACCAGGGTCAAGGCCTCGGTACAGCTCGTGATCAACGACCATACCACCTCGCGCCGCGCGTGGATGGTCACCTCGGCCTGCGCGCTGCCGCTCTGCTCGGCCGCGTCCAGGGATACCGTGACTTGGACGTCGTCCGGCGCACCGCTCGGCGCGGCGACGGACGCGCGCGGGCCGGCCGGTGCGGCCGCGAGCGCCAGCGCGGCCGTCAGCCAGGTCGATCGTAAAGGGATGCTCACGCTTGAGTATGTCTCCAAATCGCGCGTTTGGTTCGCCAGCCGCCGCCGACAGGTGGTTGCTCATCGGCGGCTCCCCAGCCAGGCGCTGATCTTGGCATCGAGAATGTCGAGGGGCATGGAACCGTCCTTGAGGATTTGCGCGTGGAATTCCTTCGCGTCGAACTGCCCCCCGAGCGCCTGCTGCGCCGCGCCGCGGAGCGCCCGCAACTTGAGCTCGCCGATCTTGCATGCGAGGGCATCCCCCGGGCTCGCGATGTAGCGATCCACCCTCGATCCCGCGTCCGTGTCATCCGCAGCGAGCTGCGAGCGGACGTAGTCCACCGCCTGACCGCGGGTCCAACCTTGCGCGTGCAGCCCGGTATCGACGACCAGCGCGATGGCGCACTCGAGCTGGCGCACCATTGCCGCCCGCTTGCCCTCCTCGTCGTAGACATTGAGCTCCTCGCCCAAGGCGACGGCGTACAAAGCCCAGCCCTGCACGAAACCCGGGTCGCTCGCGAACCGGCGGAACCTCGGCAGGTCCGCACGCTCCTCCTGGAGCGCGGACTGCAGGTGGCGGCCCGGAACTCCCGCCTCGAGGAACTCGACGGTCTCGCTCGCCTGGGATTGTCCCGCGGGCGGGGTCCCGTTCACGAACAGGACGGCCGAGCGTCGCGCGGCCGGATCGGCCGGCACGTAGACCATGGACGGCTCGGCGAAACGCGGCCTGAATGCCCGGATGGCGAAGTCCTGCTGCGGCATGGAAACAAACAGGCCGGGAGCCGCCGCCAGCACTCTGGCCTTCAGTTCCTCCACGCGCGCGATCGGGTCTCCGGTCGCCGGCGCGCCTCCCGCAGGCAGGGACTCGAGACGCGTGCGGATGCGCTCGACCTCGGCAAGGCCCGACGCGTGAATCTCGTCGGGCCGGAGCCTCGTGCCGGTGGCCCGCTCGACCCGGTAGGCATACCACGAGGACCCCAGAGGCAACGCCGACAGGGCGGGCGAGGTCCGGGCCTTCGGCAGGTACTCGCTCTCGAGGAACTCACGCAGCGCGCGGTAGGCGGGCAGGAGCCGGTCCTTCGCCGCGGCGCCGAGGCGCGCTCCGAGAGCCGAGCGCTCGGATTCCTTGATCGTATCCGGCATGGTGTGCATCGGCGCATAGAACAGGTTGGTTTCCGTGTCCACGCCCAGCGGCACGAGCTCCGCGATGGTGCGCTCGACGAGAACCTTGGGGAGGGTGTAGCCGCGGCGCAGCCCCTCGCGCATGTTCAGGATCGACTGACGCATCCAGCGCGCGCCCTCGTCCATGCGCGCGATCCAGTGCTCGTAGTCCCGGGCGCTCGAAAGCTCTCCCTCCCCTGCCTTGGCCGCCTCGCGCGCGAGCGCAAACGGCGGAGAGTCGAACGGCTCGACCGGCATCAGCTCGGAAGGATAGGTGTACCCCTGAATGTCTTCGCGGCGCCTTCTCAGAAAAATGTCGTAGGTCAGCCTCGCTTCGGGGTCGAGCGCCGCGCGCGGCACGGCCTCGACCTCGGCGAGATAGCGCCGCTCGGCCGCAAGCGAGTCCGCGAGCCCCTGTGCCGAAAGCTCGATCCCGCGGGGACGCTCGTCCCAATAGCGCTCCACGATGCGACTTAATAGCTCGCCGGGTGCGACCGTGCTCGCAGATTGCGCGGGCGCGGAAGGCGGCCTGCCGCAGGCGTTCAGCATAATGACGAGGGCGATACCGGCCGCGCGGGCAAATCTGACCATAAATCGATTATAAGCCGGCGGGTAGGTTCATAATTCCAGGCTTCGTGGTTCGGGAGTGAGACTATGTTGGTCGGATCAAATGCGCGGCGGGTGGCGATCGTCGGCGGCGTGCGCATTCCGTTCGCGCGCGGCAACGGAGCCTATGCCCAGGTCGGCAACCAGGAGATGCTTACCGCGGCATTGCGCGGCGTGGTCGACCGGTTCGGCCTCAAGGGCCAGCGCCTGGATGACGTGGCCGCCGGCGCCGTGATGAAGCATCCGAGTCAATGGAATCTGACGCGCGAGTCGGTGCTCGGCTCCGGACTCGCCCCCGAGACCCCCGCAGTCGACCTGCAGCGCGCCTGCGGCACCAGTCTCGAGGCCGCCATCCTCATCGGCAACAAGATCGCGCTCGGCCAGATCGATTGCGGCATCGCCGGCGGCGTCGACACCGTCAGCGATCCGCCCGTCATCTACCCGAAGAGCTTTCAGCAGATCCTGCTGCGCAGCTACCGCGGCCAGACTTTTGCGAAGCGCGTCGGCCCCTGGCTCGGATTGCGGCCCAAGAACCTGAAGCCCGTTCTGCCCGGCATCGCGGAGCCGCGCACCGGCCTGTCCATGGGCGAGAGCACCGAGCTCATGGTCAAGACCTGGGGCATCACGCGCGCCGATCAGGATCAGCTCGCGCTCGACAGCCATCTAAAGGCGAGCGCGGCCTACGCGTCCGGCTTCTACCAGGATCTGGTCAAGGAGTTCCTGGGCTTGAGCCGCGACAACAACATTCGCACCGACACCAGCCTCGACAAGCTCGCCAAGCTCCGGCCGGTCTTCGATCCGTCCGCGGCCGGCACCTTGACGGCAGGCAACTCGACGCCGATGACGGACGGCGCGTCCGCCGTGCTGCTGGCGAGCGAAGGCTGGGCGCGCGAGCGCAACCTGCCCGTGCTCGCCTACTTGACCTACGCGAAGGTGGCCGCGGTGGATTTCTTCGACAAGAAAGAAGGCTTGCTGATGGCGCCGGCCTATGCGGTGCCGCGCATGCTCGCCGACGCCCAGCTCACCTTGCAGGACTTCGACTACTACGAGATTCACGAGGCGTTCGCCGGCCAGGTTCTGTGCACGCTCAAGGCCTGGGAAGACCCGGTGTTCTGCCGCGACAAGCTCGGGCTCCCTGCTCCTCTCGGCTCGATCGATCGGGCCAAGCTCAACGTCAAGGGAGGCAGCATAGCCATCGGACACCCGTTTGCCGCCACGGGCGCGCGCATGGTTGCGACGCTGGCCAAGATCCTGGATGAGAACCAGGCGAAGCGCGGCCTGATCTCGGTCTGCACCGCCGGCGGCATGGGCGTGACGGCCATTCTCGAACGATAGCAGCCCGAACTGCGCTATCCTTGTCGGCCCGCATTGCTGGGAAGCTTTGCATCGGTTTGACGAGCGCGCCCGCTCGAGGATCGGCCCGGCGCGAGGAGCGATTTCATGGGCACCACCACCGAGCTGACCGCCTCCGACGGACAGCGTCTTTCGGCCTATTTGTCCGAGCCCGCCGGACGGCCGAAGGGCGGCATGGTCATCATCCAGGAGATCTTCGGAATCACCCGTCACATCCGCGCCGTCGTCGACCAGTATGCCGCGGCGGGCTTCCTCTCGATCGCGCCGGCGCTGTTCGATCGGGTGGAGCGGAACGTCGAGGTGCCCTATTCCGACGGACCGAAGGGGTTTGGCTACGTCAAGGCCCTGAACATCGACGCAGTGTTCCTTGATCTCGGCGCCGCCGTGGCGGCCGTGCGCGGCGCCGGCAAGGTCGGCGTGGTCGGCTACTGCTGGGGCGGCATGCTCGCATTCCGCGCCGCATCGCGCCTCGACGTTGCGGCGGCGGTCGCCTACTACGGCGGCGGCATCCAGCAGCACCTCGGCGAGAGGCCGCGCGTTCCCGTGCTGTTCCACTTCGGCGAGAAGGACACGCACATCCCCAAGTCCGCGGTCGAGCAGATCGAGGCGGCGTATCCGGAAGGCATCTATTTCCTCTATCCGGCGGAGCATGGCTTCAATTGCACGGACCGCGCCAGCTACGATCCGCCGAGCGCCAAGCTCGCGCTGGAGCGCACCCTCGAATTCCTCCACAGACGAGTCGGTTGATCGAATGAAACTCAAAGATCCTGAGCTATTGCGGCAATCCTGTTACATCGACGGCGTGTGGGCTGCGGCCGACGGCGGCGGCACGATCGACGTCCACAACCCCGCGACCTCGAAGCGGCTCGGCACCATCCCGAACATGGGCGCGGCCGAGACGCGCCGCGCGATCGCGGCCGCCGCCGCCGCGTTGCCCGCCTGGGCCGCGCGCACCGCCAAGGACCGGGCGACCGTGCTGCGGCGGTGGTTCGATCTGATGCTCGCCAATCAAGAGGATCTCGCGACGCTCATGACCGCGGAGCAGGGCAAGCCGCTCGCCGAGTCCAAGGGCGAGATCGTCTATGCCGCATCCTTCATCGAGTGGTTCGCCGAGGAAGGCAAGCGGCTCTACGGCGACGTCATCCCCGGCCATCAGGCCGACAAGCGCATCCTGGTTCTCAGGCAGCCGGTAGGCGTCGTCGCCGCGATCACGCCCTGGAACTTTCCGTCGGCGATGATCACCCGCAAGGCCGGCCCGGCCTTGGCGGCCGGATGCACCATGGTGTGCAAGCCCGCGACCCAGACGCCCTATTCGGCTCTCGCGCTCGCGGAGCTGGCGGCACGTGCCGGATTACCGGCGGGCGCGCTCAACATCGTGACGGGATCCGCGGCCGCGATCGGCGGCGAGATGACCTCGAACCCGAAGGTGCGCAAGCTCACGTTCACGGGCTCGACGGAGATCGGCAAGAAGCTGATGGCGCAGTGCGCGGGCTCGATCAAGAAGATCTCGCTCGAGCTCGGCGGCAACGCGCCGTTCATCGTGTTCGACGACGCGGATCTCGACGCGGCGGTACAGGGCGCCATAGCCAGCAAGTACCGCAACACCGGCCAGACTTGTGTTTGCGCCAATCGGCTGCTGGTGCAGTCCGGCGTGTACGACACATTCGCCCGCAAGCTGGGCGAGGCGGTCGGCAAGCTGCGCGTCGGCGACGGTTTGGCGGGCGTCACGGAGCAGGGGCCGCTGATCGACGCCAAGGCGGTCGCCAAGATCGAGGAGCACATCGCCGACGCGGTGGGCAAGGGAGCGCGGGTCGCTCTGGGCGGAAAGCGCCACGCGCTGGGCGGCACCTTCTTCGAGCCCACCATCCTCACGGACGTGACGCCGAAGATGCTGGTGGCGCGCGAGGAGACGTTCGGGCCCGTGGCGCCGCTGTTCAAATTCGACACCGAGCAGGAGGCCATCGCCATGGCCAATGACACCGAGTTCGGGCTGGCGGCCTACCTGTACACGCGCGATCTCGCACGCAGCTGGCGCGTCTCGGAGGCGATCGAGTACGGCATCGTCGGATTGAATACCGGCATCATTTCCACCGAGGTCGCTCCGTTTGGCGGAGTCAAGGAGTCCGGGATCGGACGCGAGGGATCGAAGTACGGCATTCTCGACTACACCGAGCTCAAGTACGTGTGCGTCGGCGGGGTGAGCTGACGGGGATGAGCGAATGGCGCCATTGCCCGGGCGGATCCTAAAGCGACCATGCTCGGGCGTTTCCTGGAGCTCTCGCTCCCCGCACCGGACGTCCAGGCCTCGCTGGAGTTCTACGCCAAGCTCGGCTTCGCCCAGGCCCAGGTCGGCGAGGCGTGGCCGCACGCCTATGCGGTCGTCACCGACGGACGGATCACCCTCGGGCTGCATGCCGCCGCCGACTGGCCGCTGGCGCTGACCTTCGTTCGGCCCGATCTTCTCAAGGCGCTCGAGGCGCTGGATGAGCTCGGCGTCCGGCTCGAGATCCGCCGCCTCGCCGGCGACGTGTTCAATGAGATCGGATGGCGGGATCCTTCGGGTCATCTGATACGGCTGCTCGAGGCGCGCACCTACTCTCCGGTCGAGCGCGGCGCGCTCGATCTTCCCCGTTGCGGTTTCTTCGCCGAGATCGCGCTGCCGTGCGAGGACCTCGAGATCTCCAAGGCGTACTGGGAGTTCCTGGGTTTCGTCGGAATCGAGGAGCAGGATCCGTTGCCGCACGTGAGCTGCACCAGCGATCACGTCGATCTCGGCCTGTATGCTTCCGGGGCGCTGAAGCGCGGGTGCCTGCGCTACAAAGTCGACGGCCTTCAGGCGGCTCTTGCGAATTTGTCCGAGGCCGGCATCGCTCCGCGCGCCGCGCCGCCGCCCGCGCTGGACCGGTCGCGTACCGCGCTGCTCACGGCGCCGGAAGGGACGCCCATCCTGCTGACGGCCGCTCCGGTCTGAGGCGCCATGGCGCGCCGGCCGACCCGTGCCGCGCAGCCGCAGGCAGTGGCGCTTCCCTAGCTCTGCACCGCGATGATCTTGAACTTGATGGTGATCTCGTCCTGCACCTGCAGCGCGCCGAGCATCAGGCTGTACGGGGTGATGCCGAGCTCCGATTGGCGCACCCGCAATTCCCCTATGCCTGCGAGACCGCCCGAATAGACGAGCAGCGACACGGGCACGTCGCGCGTGATCTCATGCCCCGTCACGCCGAAGGTCGCCGTCACGATGAGTTGGCCGCGCATCGTTTTGGTGCCGTCCGGGGCCCGCTCGGCGGGGTGCAGGCCGCGGATGTCGCCCGTCGGCGTGGTGCTCTGCTCATCGAGCGCCAGTTGTCCGTGCACGGCGAGGCTCCGGACCGCGATCTCCGGGAACTCCGCGGCGTCCAGCACTGCCGGACTCAGCATGTTGCGGAAAGTGCCGGACTTGGCGTCATCGGGCACGTCGCCCGCGAAATCGGGGCCCTCCTCGCGGCGCGCCTCGGCGTCGTCCACCATGAATGCATCCGCGGGCAGGATCAGGTGAAACGAGGCCGCGGCCGCGTCTTGCGGCAGATCCACCTCTCCGCGAAGCGATCGATTGACCATGACGTGGTTGTGACCGAGCCGCCCGAGCGGGCCTGCTCGATACACGAGCACCCGCAACTCGGACTGCATCGCGTCGACGCGATAGGCTCGGCCGCGCGTCGGCGCGGTGGCCGGGACCGCCGCCGAAGCTCCCGCGCCGGCCTCGCGCGGCGGCGGGCGCGGGCGGGGCGCGCCGCAGGCCGCGAGTGTCAGCGCGAGCACGCCGGTCACGACTATTTTTCGCATGGTGATCACGCCTCGGTCTTATAGACTAGGGATCGAAGTTTGCACGCGGAGCACCGAGCATGCCAAGCACACCCGCCCCTTCCCGCTATGGCGCGGTCGCACAGTCCCTCCACTGGATCATCGCGGCGTTGATCGTGGTTCAGTTCACGCTCGCCTATTCCGCGGACGATCTGCCGCTGGGAGCGCACAAGCTGGCGCTGCTCGCGCGCCACAAGAGCTTCGGCATGACCATCCTGATGCTCGCGATCGTCCGCGTCGCCTGGCGCGCGGGGCATCGTCCGCCCGATCTTCCCGCGGGCATGTCGGCTATCGAGCGCTTCGCCGCGCGCGGCACGCACGTCGCGCTGTACGTGCTGATCTTCATCATGCCGCTAACCGGCTGGACGATGTCGTCCGCCAAGAACTATTCGGTGAGCTGGTTCGGCCTCTTTACCTGGCCCAACCTCATCGGCAAGAACGAGCAGGCTTTCGATGCCCTGCGCACGACGCACCATACGCTTGGCGCCATTCTGCTGGGCGTGGCGATATTGCACGTCCTCGCCGCACTCAAGCATCATTTCTGGAACAAGGATGCCGTACTGAGGCGCATGCTGCCCTTCACCAAGCCGGAGAATTGACATGCCGACGCATCGATTCATGGCCGTCGCGGCGCTTGCCGCACTCGCCCTGGCGGCGGGCGGAGCGCAAGCGGCGAGCTACGTCGCCGACCCGGCGCAGAGCAAGCTCGAGTTCACCGGCGTGCAGGCCGGCGCCGAGTTCAAGGGGACCTTCCGCAAGCTCAGCGCAACGGTCGACTTCGCACCCGACGCGCTCGCCTCGTCGCACTTCGACGTGCAGATCGATCTTGCCTCGGTCGACAGCGGGGACAAGGACCGCGACACCACCATCCGCGGCGCCGACATCTTCGACGTAGCCCACTACCCGACGGCTCATTACGTGACCAGGAGCTTCGCGAAAACCGCCGCGGGCTTCACCGCTCAGGGCTCGCTGACCTTGCGCGGCGTCACCAAGGATGTGCCTATCGAGTTCAAGCTCACCCCGGGTGCCGGCGGAGCACGGCTCGAGGGAAGCGCGAAGCTCAAGCGCCTCGACTTCGGAGCGGGTCAGGGGGACTGGAAGAGCACCGAGTGGATCGCCGACGCCGTGAAGGTGAATTTCGCGCTGGTGCTCAAGCAAAAGACCTGATCCTTGCGCTCGCGGAGCGGCGGCGCCGCGCCCTCGCTCAGCGCACCGGCAGCTCGCGCGATTTTTGCACGGTGCGCAACGCGAAGCTCGAGTGGACCCGCGCGACGTGCGGCAGCCGCGTGAGGTGTTGGGTGTGCAGCCGCTCGAAATCGGCGGTGTCGGCGAGCACCACCCGCAGCAGGTAGTCGTACTCCCCCGACATGAGATAGCACTCCATGACCTCGGGTACCTTGCGGGCAGCCTCCTCGAACGCGTGCAGGTACGCCTGCTCCTGACGCTCGAGCGTGATGTTGACGAACACGTTCACCGGACATCCGGCCTTCTGCTGGTTGATGCGCGCGGTGTAGCCCTCGATGAAGCCGGATTCCTCCAGCGCGCGGACCCTGCGCAGGCACGCGGATTCGGACAGGCTCACGCCGTCGGCGAGGTGACTGTTGGTGATCCGCCCGTCCAGCTGCAGGGCGCGGATGATGGCGTGGTCATAACGATCCAGCTTCATGGATTTCGCAGCTCCTTGCGCCTGCTCGACAGATGTCGGCATATTCTGCCATCCCGGGGCCGTTCAGAACCACTTTTTGCAATATTCCGGCCTACCGCTCCAGTAGCCTTGGCGCCGGGTGGTCCTGGCTGGCTACGGGGAGACGGCAATGAAGATCGGTGCACCGAAAGAGATCAAGGTTCATGAGTACCGCGTCGGGCTGGTCCCCGCCGGCGTACGCGAGCTCGTCGACTCAGGGCATCAGGTGCTGGTGCAGACCGGCGCGGGTGCCGGCATCGGGTTCGACGACTCGCACTATCAGGCCGCCGGCGCACGCATCGCCGCGCGGGCGGAAGACGTGTTCTCGAGCTCCGACCTGATCGTCAAGGTGAAGGAGCCGCAGCTCGCCGAGTGCAAGATGCTGCGTCCGGGGCAGACCCTGTTCACCTATCTGCATCTCGCGGCCGACCGCGAGCAGGCGCTCGGCCTGATCGCCTCCGGCGCGACCGCCATCGCCTACGAGACGGTCACCGCGCCGGACGGGTCGCTGCCGCTGCTCACGCCCATGAGCGAGGTCGCCGGGCGCATGTCGGTGCAGGTCGGCGCCAACAGCCTGCAAAAGGCCAACGGGGGTTTCGGCGTGCTGCTCGGAGGCGTGCCCGGCGTCGCGCCGGCGCGCGTGTTGATCCTGGGCGGCGGCGTGTCGGGCACGCACGCGGCGGAGATGGCGGTCGGCCTGCGCGCCGACGTGACCGTGGTCGACCGCTCGGTTAAGCGGCTGCGGGAGCTCTCCTCCGTCTTCGGCAGCCAGATGAAGACCGTGTACTCGACCGCGCACGCGATCGAGGAGCTGGTGCGCGACGCGGACCTCGTCATCGGCGCCGTGCTGATCGCGGGCGCAGCCGCGCCCAAGCTCGTAACCCGCGCCATGGTCAAGACCATGAAGCCGGGCGCAGTGCTGGTCGATATCGCCATCGATCAGGGCGGCTGCTTCGAGACCAGCCGGCCGACGACGCACGCGGAGCCGACTTACGTGCTCGACGGCGTGATCCACTACTGCGTCACCAACATGCCGGGCGCCGTGCCGCGCACCTCGACGTTCGCGCTCACCAATGCGACGCTCCCCTACGTGCGTGCGCTCGCCGATCATGGCTGGCAGAAAGCCCTCGCCAACGATCCCGGCCTCGCGCGCGGCTTGAACGTCCATGGGGGCCAGGTGACGCACGAGGCCGTGGCCAGCGCGCTGAACCTGGACTTCCGGGCGTTCCGCGCCGCCTAGCTGTCGCAGAAGCGCCCCCGCCCGGGGTGGGGCTGCCGCGCGTCCCCGGGCGGGCGGCTCATTGGCTACCCCGTTGCTACTAAACGATCGATCAATTAGGCTTCGGGTCGTCCTGGCCGCCCGAGGATCTGACATGGCGCGCAATCCGCGCTTCGACATCCTGTTCGAGCCGGTCCGAATCGGTCCGGTCACCGCGCGCAATCGTTTCTATCAGGTTCCGCACGCCAGCGGCATGACCAATGCGCTGCCGCACGTGCGCGCCAAATTCCGCGAGACCAAGGCCGAGGGCGGCTGGGGCGTCGTGTGCACCGGCGCATGCTCGATCCATCCGAGCTCGGACGACTCGCCGCTGCCGTTCGCGAGCCTGTGGGACGACAAGGACATCGCCGCTCACGCGCTCATGACCGACGCGGTGCACGCCCGAGGGTCGCTCGCGGGCGTCGAGCTCTGGCACGGCGGGGCGTGCACGTTGAATCGCACCAGCCGCATCGCGCCGCTGTCGCCGTCCGGCATGCCGTGGATGTCCACGCATCTCGGCTTCGTCGGCAATCTGCGTCCGCGCGCCATGGATGCTGCCGACCTCCGCGATCTCGTGCGCTGGCAGGCGGCCGGCGCGCGGCGCGCGGTCCAGGCCGGCTTCGACATCGTCTACGTGTATGCCGGCATGGGCTATCTGCCGTACGAATTCCTGCTGCCCGAGTACAACCATCGCACCGACGCCTATGGCGGGTCGATCGAGAATCGAGTTCGCCTGGTCCGCGAGATGATCGAGGCGACGCGCGAGGCGGTCGGCGACAAAGCGGCGGTCGCCCTGCGCATCAGCATGGAGGAGCTGCGCGCCAAGCCCGGCAAGCATGCCGAGTCCGAAGCGCACGAAGTGGTGTCGCTGCTCGGCGAGCTGCCCGACCTCTGGGACGTTAAAATGGACTCGAGCCCCACGGATTGCGCGCCGTCGCGATTCTCGCCGGAAGGCAGCCACGAGCCGGTCATCGATTTCGTGAAGCAGCTGACCAGGAGTCCCGTGGTCGGCGTCGGCCGCTTCACGTCGCCCGACGTCATGGTGTCGCAGGTGCGCCGCGGCATCCTCGATCTGATCGGCGGCGCGCGGCCGTCGATCGCCGATCCCTTCCTGCCCAACAAGATCGACGAGGGACGCGAGGACCAGATCCGCGAGTGCATCGGCTGCAACATCTGCATTTCCAGCTGGCACGACGGCGTCCCCGTCCGCTGCACGCAGAATCCGACGGCCGGCGAGGAGTGGCGCCGCGACTGGCACCCCGAGCGATTCGCGCCGCCCGGGAGCGATGCGAGCGTGCTCGTCGTCGGCGGAGGGCCCGCGGGCCTGGAGTGCGCGACCACTCTCGCCCGGCGCGGCTATTCGGTCACGCTGGCGGATTCCGCGCCCGAGTTCGGCGGCCGCCTGCGCTTCGAGACCGCGCTGCCCGGGCTCAACACCTGGAACCGGGTCGCGGTCTGGCGCCTCGGCCAGCTGCGCGAGCGGCCGAACGTCAGCCTTTATCCCGGCAGCACCTTGACCGCGGACGACGTGCTCGGCCTCGAGCATCGCCACGTCGTCATCGCCACCGGCGCCCAGTGGACCAAGATGCTGTTCTCGACCCTCGAGTTCCCGGTCGGCGAGCTCGACGCCAAAGGGGTGTACACGCCCGACGATCTGGCCGCCGGCGTCGTTCCGCAGGGTCCCGTGGTCGTGTTCGATTTCGACAATTACTATCTGGCGGGCGCGATCGCGCTGCAGCTTGCCAAGACCAGCGGCCCGGTATCCTATGTCACGACGGCGGGCAACGCGTCCGCCTGGACCTTCATGACCAACGAGCTGCCGCTGGTGCACCGCGCCCTGGACAAGGCGGGCGTGCCCATTCACACGCTGAAGCGCGTGACCGCCTTCGACGGCTCGACGGTTGCGATCGCCGACGTCTACACCGGCGGCGAGGTGCGGCTGCCGTGCCGATCGCTGGTGATCGTCGGGATGCGCAAGCCGCGGGACGAGCTGTACCAGACGCTGATCGACGATCGAGAGGCGCTCGAAACGGCCGGCATCGCTTCGGTCGCCCGCATCGGCGATG
The DNA here is from genome assembly GCA_036268215.1 of Steroidobacteraceae bacterium. Lineage (GTDB taxonomy): Bacteria > Pseudomonadota > Gammaproteobacteria > Steroidobacterales > Steroidobacteraceae > Bog-1198. The sequence goes on along the minus strand of DATAUO010000129.1, from coordinate 23,465 downwards.
CGCTGGCGCCGGGCGCGATCGTGCACGCCGTGCACAGCGGGCATCGTTTTGCGCGCGAGCTCGATGCCGCGCCAACCCCGGATATCGCGCCCTATGTGAGGGACTTCCCCGTATGAGTGCCGCCGCCCTGGAAAAGACCCTGCCCTCGAGCTGGTATCGCAGTCCCGAGGTGTTCCGCGCCGAGCGCGACCGCATCTTCCATCGCGAGTGGATCGCGGTGTGCCGGGCGGAGGAGCTGCCGAATCCCGGCGATTTCCGCGTGCTCGACGTGCTCGGCGAAAGCGTTCTGGTGGTGCGCAACAAAGAGGGCCGGATTCTTGCGTTCTACAACGTTTGCCGCCATCGCGGGTCGCGCCTCTGCCGCACGCCCGAGGAGACCGCGGCGCTCGGCGTATCGCTGCCGGGCGGGGTGAGCGGGGCGCGCATCGTGTGCCCCTACCATCAATGGACCTACGATCTGAACGGCGCGCTGGTCGCGGCGCCCCATCTCACATCGTCGAGCGGCTTCGACAAAGGCGCATATCACCTTCACCCGGTGGGCGCCGAGTGCTGGGGCGGGTTCGTATTCCTGAACCTCACGCCGGGCGAGGCGCGGCCGCTGGCCGCGCAGCTCAACGGCATCCCGGAGCGGCTGCAGCGCTACCCGCTCGCCGAGCTGCGCATCGGCAAGACCATCCAATACCAGGTCGCGGCCAATTGGAAGGTTCTGTCCGAGAACTACAACGAATGCTATCACTGCGCCGGCGTGCACCCGGAGCTCTGCGCGGTGGTGCCTTCGTTCCGCGAGGGCGGCGGCGGCGATCTGGACTGGAACCGCGGCATCCCGCACCGCGAGGGTGCCTACACGTTCACGCACAGCGGCACCACGTCGCGGCGCGCGTTCCCTGGTTTGAACGAGGATGAGCAGGTTCGCCACAAGGGTGAGCTGGCTTACCCGAATCTATGGATGAGCGTGGCCTGCGATCACGTCGCTGCGTTCATCCTCCGCCCGCGCGGCCCGGACCGCACCGACATCACCTGTCATTTCCTGTTCGAGCCCTTCGAGATCGGCAAGGCCGACTTCGACCCTTCCGACGCGGTCGACTTCTGGCACCTCGTCAATCGGCAGGATTGGGCGATCTGCGAGAGCGTGCAGAAGGGGATTTCTTCCCGGATTCACCCTTACGGATTCTTCGCGCCGATGGAGGACTGGAACCTCGACATCCGGCGCTACGTGACCGAGCGGATCGCCGCTTTCGTCGCCGATCAGGGCTGACCGCAAGCCCCGCGGCCGGCATCGGCCCCCGCTCCGGGTGCGCCGGCGGAAGCGCCGCACCCTCCTGAGCTGCGCGCAGCTCGAGCTCTTCAAGCGCCACCTGCGGCCGTCGAGCCGCTGCTCCGCTCTCGGCACAGCTGCGTCATCTTCGATACACGCCGCGCTTCGCCGGGCCAAGCGCGCGCGCTTCGGTATAATCACGCGCAAAGGAGACCAATGACCACGAAGCGGCACGTTCCGAAATTCCACCGAGCAACTCCAGCAGTGCGCCGCGAGGCCCTGGTAGCCGCAACACTGCAATGTCTCAAGCAATACGGTCATGAAGGAGTCTCCGTTCGCCGCATCAGTGCAGCGGCGGGTGTCTCGATCGGTCTCATCAACCATCATTTCCCGAGCAAGTCCGGGCTCATCGCCGAGACCTACGAGACCATCGCACTCGATCTCCTGGAGACGATCCGCAATCAGGCCGAGAACAAGTCGCTGTCGCCGCTCGAGCGGCTCGGCAATTTCTTCCGTGCCTCGTTCACCCCCGAGCTCCTCGATCCGCAGTTGTTCAACGTCTGGGTGGTGTTCTGGAGCATGGTGGCGCACTCGGCCGAGATCCGTTCGGTGCACACGCGCACGTACGGCAAATATCGGGCCGTGCTCGAATCCCTGCTGGCCCAGCTGGTCGAATCGGGCGCCGCGCCCGCCTTCAAGCTGCGCTCGGCGGCCATCGCCCTGTCCGCGCTGCTGGACGGGTTCTGGGTCGAGCTCAGCCTGAGCCCCACCATATTCAAGCCCAAGGAAGCGATCGCGCTCTGCGACGACTGGGTCGCGGCCCTGTGCCAGGGGGCATTTCCGCGCCTTTTGCTTCCCGCGCGGGTCAAGAAAGCCCCCGCCGAGCCGAAACGCCGTAGGACGCCCGCCGCAAATACGTGAGGCCGGTCACCCCCCGGCGGTAGTGCGCCGGCGCTCCGCTTGTTATACTAGCGTTCAACAAGATTCGAAGGCCGCGCACATGGAAGCACAACGCTCTCTGGACAACGAGCTCGCCCCGGGTTCCGCCGAGCTGGAAGGCTTCAGCCTGCCGGGATGGATCTACCGGGATGCCGACTTCCTCGAGGTGGAGAAGGAGCGGATATTCACCACCTCCTGGCAGATCGTGTGTCATCTGAACGACATCCCCGAGACCGGCGACTATCACACCCTGGACTTCATGGGCGAGCCGCTGGTCGCCGTGCGCGCCCAGGACGGCGGGGTCAAGGCGTTCTTCAACGTGTGCCGTCATCGCGCGGCGCGTCTGCTCGACGGCGGCGCGGGCCATTGCCCCGGACGCATCGTGTGCCCGTATCACGCCTGGACCTACGACCTCGGGGGACGTCTGACGGCGGTCCCTCACCGCAAGGAGTTCGCGGACTTCTCGCTGGACCAGTACGGGCTGAAGCCGGTCGAGACCGAGATCTACATGGGCTTCATCTTCGTGCGCCTGAAGCCGGGCCTGGGCCTGCCGAGCGTCAAGGAGATGATGGCGCCGTACGCGCAAGAGCTCGCCGCCTATCGATTCGAGGAGCTCAAGCCGCTCGGCCGCGTCACGCTGCGCACGCGGCACGTGAACTGGAAGAACGTGACCGACAACTACTCGGACGCCATGCACATCACGGTGGCGCACCCGGGGCTCACCCGCCTGTTCGGCTTGAGCTACGGGCTGGAAGCCAGCGCCTGGGTGGACAAGATGTGGGGGAACCTGCGCGACGTGCCGTCCTCGCAGCTCTCGGAGCGCCTGTACCAGGCCGTGCTGCCGAAGGTGCCGTATCTGCCGGCCGAGCGCCAGCGCCTCTGGACCTACTTCAAGATGTGGCCGAACATCGCGTTCGACATCTACCCCGACCAGATCGATTTCATGCAGATGATCCCGATCTCGCCGACCGAGACCTTGATCCGCGAGATTCCCTATGCTCACACCGACGAGCGGCGTGAGATGCGGGCGGCGCGTTATCTCAACTGGCGCATCAATCGGCGCGTGAGCGTCGAGGACAAGGCGCTGATCGAGCGGGTGCAGACCGGCATGGGATCGCGCAGCTACTCGCCGGGGCCTCTCGGCAAGGCCGAGGTGGCGCTTCGAAGCTTCTCGCGCCGAATGCGCGACCTCATCCCGGAGAGCCGCCTCGAGCGCGCTCCCGCGGCCGGCTGGCATCAGCGTTACGACGCGAGAAAGCTTCGTGGCTGAAAATCAGGTATGCGACGCCGTCATCGTCGGCGGCGGACACAACGGATTGGTGTGCGCGGCCTATCTGGCCGCGGCCGGCCTCAAGGTCACGGTCCTCGAGCGCCGCAAGGTCGTCGGCGGCGCCGCGGTGACCGAGGAATTTCACCCCGGCTTCCGCAATTCCGTCGCCTCGTACACCGTATCGCTGCTGAATCCCAAGGTGATCCGCGATCTCGACCTGCCGCGGCACGGGCTGCGGGTGGTCGAGCGCAAACTCTCGAACTTCCTGCCGCTCGATGACGGCCGCTACCTCAAGGTGGGAGGCGGCAAGACCGCCGCCGAGGTCGCGAAGTTCTCGGCGCGCGACGCGTCCCGGCTGGACGCGTACGGCGAGCGGCTCGACGCCATCGCCGATGTGCTCCGGGATCTCGTGCTCGAGACTCCGCCCAACGTCACCGCGGGCAGCTGGCTCACGGCGCTTCCCGAGCTCCTGCGCAGCGCCAAGCTCGGCAAGCGCATCGCGAAGCTGGACATGGGGATGCGCCGCGAGCTCCTCGACTTGTTCGTCGACTCCGCCGGCGACTACTTGAACCGTTGGTTCGAGAGCGACCCCATCAAGGCGGCGTACGGCTTCGACGGGATCGTCGGCAACTACGCCAGTCCGTACGCATCCGGCTCCGCTTACGTCCTGCTCCACCACGTGTTCGGCGAGGTCAACGGCAAGAAAGGGGCCTGGGGACATGCCATCGGCGGCATGGGCGCCATCACCCAGGCCATGGCCAGGTCGGCCGCCGAGCGCGGCGTCGACATCCGCGTGGCGAGCCCCGTGCGCGAAGTGCTGGTAGAGGGCGGCCGCGCGGTCGGCGTCGTGACCGAATCGGGCGAGGCCATTCGCGCGCAGAGCGTGATCTCGAACCTGAACCCGAAGCTGCTCTATGAGTCGCTCATCGATCCCGCGGCGCTGCCCGCCGATTTCCGCGAGCGCATCCGGCACTGGCGCTGCGGCTCGGGCACGTTCCGCATGAACGTCGCCTTGTCCGAGCTGCCCGACTTCACCGTGCTGCCCGGACGCACCGTCGCCGAGCATCACACCTCCGGCATCATCATGGCGCCGAGCCTGGCTTACATGGACCAGGCTTACCTCGACGCCAAGGCCGGCGGCTGGTCCAAGCGGCCGATCGTGGAGATCCTGATTCCCTCGACCTTGGACGACAGCCTCGCTCCGCCGGGTCAGCACGTCGCCAGCTTGTTCTGCCAGCACGTTGCGCCGGTGCTGCCGAATGGAGCATCCTGGGACGATCACCGCGAGCAGGTCGCGGATGTCATGATCGACCTCGTCAACAGTCACGCCCCGAATTTCAAGGCCGCGGTGCTCGGCCGGCAGATCTTGAGCCCGCTCGACCTCGAGCGGACCTTCGGTCTCATCGGCGGGGATATCTTCCACGGCGCCCTGACGCTGAATCAGCTGTTCTCGTCGCGGCCGATGCTCGGCCATGGCGATTACCGCGGGCCGCTCAAGGGACTGTACATGTGCGGCTCCGGGACGCATCCGGGCGGCGGCGTGACCGGCGCCCCCGGCCACAATGCCGCGCGCGAGATCATCGCCGACTTCAAGCGCGGGCGCCTGAAGCAAGTTTGAGCCCGCACCGGCGGGGATTCCTGTTCGTCACCGCCTCCGCCGTGGCGTGGAGCACGGCGGGTCTGTTCACGCGCCTGACCACGGTTGACGCATGGACCATGACGGCCTGGCGCGGGATTCTCGGCGCGCTCGGCCTCGCCTTGGTGATGCCGCTGTTGCCGCGCCAGGAATCGTGGCGCTCGCTGCGCAACCTGGGCTGGCTCGGCTGGTTCTTCGTGGTGCAATCCTCGGCCGGCATGATCTTTTTCGTCACCGCGCTCCGGCACACCACGGTGGCACACGTCGCGGTGATCTATGCCACCGTGCCGTTCTTCGCCGCGGCGCTCGGCTGGTTCGCAATGCGCGAGCGTCCGAGGATCGGCGCCGTGCTCGCAAGCCTGCTCGCGCTCGGCGGCGTGGCCGTGATGGTCGGGTTGGGCCGCGACGGGGGCCTCGTGGGCGATCTGCTCGCGCTCGGCATGACCTTGACCATGGCGGTCGCGATGGTCATCGCGCGCCACTTTCCCACGATGCCCTTCCTGCCGGCCTCCTGTCTGTCGGCGCTCCTCTCCGGCCTCGTCGCGTGGCCGTTCGGCAGCCCCTTCGCGGTTTCTGCGTACGACTTGGGTCTGCTCGCGCTGTTCGGCATCGTGACCTTCGCGGTAGGCCTGCCGCTCTTCACCGTCGGCGCGCGCCATCTTCCCGCCATCGAGACCGCGCTCATCGGGTCGCTGGATGCGCCGCTCGCGCCCTTGTGGGTGTGGTGGGCGCTGCGCGAGACGCCGAGCTCGGCGACGCTCATCGGCGCGTCCATCGTGTTCGGCGCGGTGGGGCTGCACCTGGTGATGGAGTCGGCGCGAGGGCGGGTAACTCGGGAGGCGACGGCCGGCGGATCGGGCTGAGGTCGCCGCGCGCGCTATTTCTTCGACGGATCCGGGTAGCGGAAGGGATCCGATACGTCCGGCTGCGTCGGCAGGACCTTGCGGGGCAGCAGCTTGTCGCTGTTCGCCGCCTCCAGCAGGATCGTGGCGAGCACCACCGAGGCCTGGCGCATGTCCTCGGCGCGCAGATGATCGAAGGTATCGATGTTGGTGTGATGCACGCGCGTCTCGTAGTCCAGCGGATCCTGGACGAACTGGAACGCCGGCAGGCCCACGTGGCTCAGGAATACATGGTCGGTCGAATCGGTTGGCTGGGCGACCACCGAAGTCGCGCCCATGCTGAGGAACGGCGACAGCCACTCGCGGAAGATCGGCACCACCGCGAGATTTCCCTCGGCGTAGATGCCGCGGATCTTGCCCGCGCCATTGTCGATATTAAAGTACGCCAGCATGTCGGCGTAGCCCGGCAGCGGCTGAATCGGGTACGTATCCCGGGAGTAGAACGGAGGCAGATCCGCGGTCGCGGGGTCGACGGAGCGGTGCGCGAGATACTTCTCGACGTAGGCCGCGGAGCCGATCAACCCCTGCTCCTCACCCGACCAGAGCACGAAGCGGATGGTGCGCTTGGGCCGCGCGCCGATGCTCTCGAGGATGCGGGCCGCCTCCATCACGATGGCGGCGCCCGCGCCGTTGTCGGCGGCGCCGTCGGCCGCGACCCAGCTGTCCAGGTGCGCGCCGCCCATGACGTAGGCGGTCTTGCTGTCGGTGCCTGGAATGTCGGCGATGATGTTGTACGCGTCGTGGTCGGCGTCCTCGTAGTGAACCTTGGAGTCGATCTCGAGCTTCACCTCGCCTGACTTGGCGAGGCGGGTGAGCCGCCGGTAGTCCTCCGCGCCGAGCTCGATCCCCGGCAACTTGGGCGACTTGCCGGCCTGATGCCCATAACCCTCGCCGTGGACCAGGTCGCCGTCGGTGCGCGACATCTGCGCCCAGGCAACCGCATGCTCCCCGGCCAGGAAATCGTCGAGCTTCATCCGGAAACGGTATCGCTCGATGCGCTTGTCCTTGGCTTCGGGATCGAAGGTCGGCTCCTGATAGCGGTCGAGCTTGGCTATCTCCATCTCGCTCAGGCGCTGGAACGGCGGATCCACGTCATCCTTGCCCGGAGCGGGCCAGGTCACGAGCACGACCTTGCCCGCGAGCTTGCCCCTCCATTCCGCGAAATCCTTCTCGGTCACCATCGGAGCGACGATGATGGGCGCGCTGATCGCCCCGTTGGTGGCGGGGGTCCACGCGATGGGAATGGCGTGCAGCTCGAGGGGCCGCGGCGCGATCATGCGTACGCTCGAGGACTCGATCCACCAGCCGCGCCCGAAATCGAACGCGTCGGCGCGCACATCCTTGAGGCCCCAGGCCTTGAAGCGGTCTTGGGTCCAGTGCTCCGCCTTGCGCATCGCCGGTGAATTGGTCATCCGCCCGCCGATCTGATCGGCGAGGTGCGACGCGATCTCCATGACCTGGGAGTGGTTGAAACCCAGATCGGTGATGCGATTGATCGCGCCGACCTCGGGGGATGAATTGGCCGCAAGCGCGGACGAGAAAACAACCAAGGCGCAGCTCGCGCCGACCCATTGTCGCACCGCCAACCCCCCGTGTTCCGTCATGGACGATGTAGGCGCATCGTAACAATTTGACTGCATCGCCACCATGTCCACGACCGCTGCCCGGTGCATCGTGCGTTCCGTCGTGCCCGCTGGGCGTATGGCCGCGCGGGCGTCAGCGGCTCGTGCGGGCGTCAGCTAGGCGCCGCGAACACCTCGAGCTGAAAGCGCTTGCCGGACGGCAGCCCAAGCGTGCGCGAATCCCGGCGGGCGAAGCCGGCAGCCGCGGCGGCCTCGCGCAGCTCGGCGGGCGCGACCAGACGCATCGAACCCTTCAGCTTGCCGAGGGACTCGTAAGGCGACGGCGAGACCGCCTCGTGTCCCGCCGCAGCCAGCTGGATGAGCGCGGCGAGCGTCGCGCCGGGCTTGGCGTTGCGCCGGAAGGTCGCGAGCGCCGCGCCAAGATCGACGTACTCGAGGATCAAGGCTGCGTAGATCAGATCGACCGGCGGGAACTCGAGCCCGATCGACTCGATGTCGGCGCACAGGAGCTCGAGGCCTTGCAGACGCTGCCCATGGCGCGCCCGCAGGGCGTCGAGATAGTCGGGGTTGATGTCGATGGCCACGATGCGCCCGACCGGCGGCCCGATGCGCTCGAACCCGTTGCCGCCGGCGCAACCTGCGACCGCGATGCTCCGCGGCGCCGAGCGCGCGATCAGGCGCGCCAGCTGATCCGCGAGCATCTCAGCCTGCCCGGTCGAAGGCAGCGCCATGTGCCCCTCGTAGTCATCGAGCGGAATGTCCAGCCAGGCGCTGCGCCCGGTCACGGATCAGGTCTCGATGCCCTGGTCGCGAAGATACTCGTCGTAGCTGCCGCGGTAGTCGCTGATCTTGCCGCCGGGCCGCATCTCGATGATCCGGTTCGCGAGACCGCCGACGAATTCTCGATCGTGCGACACGAATATGAGCGTCCCCGGGTAATGCTCGAGGCCGATCTGGAGCGACTCGATCGTCTCCATGTCCATGTGATTGGTCGGCTCGTCCATCAACAGCACGTTCGGCCGGGTCAGCATCAGCTTGCCGTAGATCATGCGGCCCTTCTCGCCGCCGGACAGAACCCGCACGGATTTCTTGGTCTCCTCGCCCGAGAACAACAGCCGTCCGAGGGTCGCGCGCACGATCTGATCGTCGTCGGCCTTGCCCGTGTACTGCGACATCCACGAGAAGAGGTTCATGTCGTCCGCGAACTCGGCTTGCGGGTCCTGCGGCATGTGGCCGGCTTGCGCATTGTCCACCCACGTGATGGTGCCGGCCGCGGGACGCAGCTCTCCCGCGAGCAATCTCATCAGCGTGGTCTTGCCGACGCCGTTCGGCCCGATGATCGCGATGCGGTCGCCCGCCTCCACGTTGAGGCTGAGCCCGGAGATCACCGGCTCCTCGGTTCCAGGGTAGGCGAAGCGCAGCTTGTCCACCGTGAAGGCCGAGCGATACAGCTTCCTCGCCTGCTCGAATCGGATGTAGGGATTCTGGCGCGACGAAGGCCGGATCTCCTCGATCTTGATCTTCTCGAGCAGCCGCTTGCGCGAAGTGGCCTGCCGTGCCTTGGAGGCGTTGGCCGAGAAGCGGCGCACGAACTCCTGGAGGTCCGAGATCCGGTCGCGCGCCTTGGCATTCGCCGCCTCGACCCGCGCACGCGCCTGCGTGGACGCCAGCATGAAGTCATCGTAGTTGCCCGGATAGATCTTGAGTTGCTGATAGTCGAGATCGGCGATGTGCGTGCACACCTGATTCAAGAAGTGGCGGTCGTGGCTGATGATCACCATGGTGGCGTTGTAATCGTTCAGCGCCCGCTCCAGCCAGCGAATGGAGTTGATGTCCAGGTTGTTGGTGGGCTCATCCAGCAGCAGCACGTCCGGCCGCGAGAACAATGCCTGGGCCAGCAGCACGCGCAGCTTCAAGCCGGGCGCGACCTCGCGCATGGGACCGCTGTGACGCGCCTCGGGGATGCCGGCGTCCGCGAGGATGGCACCCGCACGCGCCTCGGCATCGTAGCCGCCGTACTCCGCGAACACGCCCTCGAGCTCCGCCGCCTTCATGTAGTCCGCGTCGGTCGAATCCGGATTCGCGTAGATGCGGTCGCGCTCCTTCATGGCCGCCCACAGCTCGACGTGACCGCTCATCACCACGTCGAGCACGCGCTCGTCCTCGTAGCCGAACTGGTTCTGATTCAGCTTGCCGAGGCGCAGGCCCGTCTGCAGCATGACTTCGCCGGAGCTCGCCTCGAGGTCGCGGCCCAGGATCTTCATCAGAGTCGACTTGCCGGAGCCGTTCGCGCCGATCAGGCCGTAGCGATTGCCGTCGGAGAACTTGACCGTGACCTGCTCGAACAGGGGCTTCGCGCCGAATTGGATGGAGACGTTGGAGGTGGAGAGCATCGGAGGTGTCGGAATAAAATCGGAAATTTGCCGCCATTCAAAGGCCAAAGTGGCCAAAATCCCGGCGCTGCCGATTCGGCAGGTCTTCGGGTCTTTTGCGGGGTGCACGGACCGGGGCTCGCGGCACCGGCTCTCGGCGCGCGGATTCTAGCGCAACTTTACCCGGGCATCCGAGGTTTTCGACATATGCGGTGGGCCGCCCGCGACCTTGATGCCGGCCGGGTTGAGCCGGTCGGCATGCCCCGATGTTGCATGGGCCCCGGCCCTGGCTTGCGCGTCCGCGGCGCGCGCTGTCTCGGCGGCGGCGGCGCCGAGCGAGGCGACTGCCGTGCCCGCGGCGGCGGCGAGAAGATCGCGGCGATTCATCCAGGCTCCTTCAGAGTCGTTGGTCGCATCTGGTCACTCCTCAACCAGGCTCATTTCTCTCCGCGGTCATCCCGACGGAATCTTACGTTGCGATCATCGCGAGCGGCGAGACCCCGAACAGCTTGAAGTGGAGCCATGTGACCGTGAGCGCGTAGAGCGCGAGGCCGGCGATGACCGCGACGGCGTCATTCCAGGGCCGCGGCGGGGCGCCGGGCACGGGCGCCTGCACCGCGCGCCGCTTGACCGACATGCGATCGGCGCCCGCCCAGATCAAAAACCCGCCGAACAGCAGCACGTCGGCAAGGGTGCCGTTGGCGAGCAGGTGCGCGAGCGCCCAGATCTTCACCGCGAGCAGCATGGGATGCTTCACCGCCGCCTTGATGCGGCCGGGCAGGTACGCCGCGAGCAGCAGCGGAAACACCGGAATCATGAGCAGCAGGGTGAGGTGGTGCAGCCACAGCGGCGGCGAGTAGAGGACAACGGGCTCGCGGCGAGCGACGGAGAATCCATAGCAGATCAACACGATGCCCGCCGCCGAAATCAGGGCATAGAGGCCCTTCCAGCCGCGCTCTCCCAGCCTCCGGATGCCGGCGGCGCGTGCGCCGGGCGCAAGGATCGCAACCGAATGGACTCCTAGAAACAGCGCCAGACCGGCGATCAGCATCACCATTGCGCTCTCCTGCTATTTTTTGGATCCCGCTCTACGCCGAGCCCTCGGCTTTGCGCGGCGGCCCGCGGTGCCGCTGCGCCCGGGGCCGGGTTTCCCGCGGCGTCGGGCGCTCGTTTTGAACTTGGCCATCGCCTTGGGCTTGGACTTCGCCTTCGACTTCGCCCGGGACTTGGCCGTGGTCCTCACCTTGGCCTTGGCCTTGGCCTTGGGCCCGCTCTTTGCTCTGGTCTTGATGGTCGCCTTGGCCGCGGACTTTGCTCTCACCTTGCCCTTCGCCTCGCGACCGGCCGTCACCGGGGCCTTGGCCTCTGCCTTCGAGCTCGCTGCCGGTTCAGCCTGGGGCTCGGGCGTCGACTTCGCCGTTCCGTTGCTCGGCGCCGCGGTGCCCCGCAACTGCTCGAGGATGGCCGGATTCTCGAGCGTGGACATGTCCTGCGTGATCTCCTCGCCCCGCGCCAGTGAGCGCAGCAGGCGGCGCATGATCTTGCCGGAGCGGGTCTTCGGGAGATTGTCGGTCAATCGGATGTCGTCCGGCTTGGCGATCGGGCTCAGCTGCTCGCCGACCCAGCCGCGCAGCTCGCTGATCAGCTTGTCGGCCGCCGCGCCCTCGGGCCGCGCGCGATTCAGCACGACGTAGGCGAACACGGACTCGCCCTTGATGTCGTGGGGCTTGCTGACCACCGCCGCCTCGGCGACGAACGGATGGGCGACCAGCGCGGACTCGATCTCCATGGTGCCGAGCCGGTGGCCGGCGACGTTCAACACGTCGTCGATGCGGCCCATGATCCAGTAGTAGCCATCCTTGTCGCGGCGCGCGGAGTCGCCGGCAACGTAGTAGCGATTGTCGAATTTCTGCCAGTACGTGCGGATGTAGCGCTCGTTGTCGCCCCAGATGGTGCGCAGGATCGACGGCCAGGGGCGCTTGATCACGAGGTACCCGCCGGCGTCCGCGGCCTTCACGGAGCGGCCGGCCTCATCGACGATGTCCGCGAAGATGCCGGGAATGGGCTTCGCGCACGAGCCGGGCTTGGTCGGAGTCGCGCTCGGCAGCGGCGTCATCATGGTGGCGCCGGTCTCGGTCTGCCACCAGGTATCGACGATCGGGCAGCGCTCCCGGCCGATCACCTTGTGGTACCACATCCAGGCCTCGGGATTGATCGGCTCGCCGACGGTTCCCAGCAGCCGCAGCTTCGACAGGTCGTACTTCGCGGGTATCTCGTCGCCGAGCTTCATCAGCGCGCGAATGGCGGTCGGCGCCGTGTAGAGGATGGTGACGCCATGGGCCTGGCAGTTCTTCCAGAAGCGCCCGCCGTCGGGGAAGGTCGGCGCGCCCTCGTACATGAACAGGGTCGCGCCGGCGGCGAGCGGCCCATAGCACACATAGGTGTGGCCGGTGACCCAGCCCACGTCGGCGGTACACCAGAAGATGTCCTCGCCCTTCAAGTCGAAGACCCACTTGGAGGTGACCTTGGCGTTCAGCAGGTAGCCGCCGCTCGAGTGCTGGATCCCCTTGGGCTTGCCGGTGGAGCCCGACGTGTACAGGAGGAACAACGGATGCTCGGCGTCGACCCACTCGGGCTCGCAAGCCGAGGATTGCCCGGCGACGGCGTCGTGCCACCAGATATCGCGCCCGTCGCGCATCTCGCAAGCGCCGCCGGTGCGGCGGTAGACCAGCACTTTTTCCACGGTCTGACAGCCCTCCGCCAGCGCCTTGTCCACCGCGCGCTTGAGCTCGACCGCGTTGCCCGCGCGCCAGCCGGCATCGGCCGTGATCACCAGCCTGGCGCCGGCGTCCTCGATGCGGTCCTTGACCGCGTTGGACGAGAATCCGCCGAAAACGACCGAATGCACGGCGCCGATGCGGGCGCACGCCTGCATGGCGACCACGGCTTCGGGGATGAGCGGCATGTAGACGATCACCCGATCGCCGCGCTGGATGCCGAGCGACTTGAGCGCGTTGGCGCAACGGCACACCTCGGCGTGCAGGTCGGCGTAGGTCAGGCGCCGTACATCGCCCGGCTCGCCCTCGAAGACGACGGCGATCTTGTCGCCGTGCTCGGCGAGGTTCACGTCCAGACAGTTGTACGAAACATTCAATTGCCCGTCGGTGAACCAGCGATAGTTCGGCGCCTCGCTGTCGTCGAGCGGGATGGTGAAGGGCCGATGCCACGCGATCTCATCGCGCGCGAGGTCGGCCCAGAACCCGACATAGTCGCTCGACGCCTTGTCGTACATGGCCTCGAGATCCTGGGCCTTGAGCGCGGCGCGCTTGCGAAAATCCGCGGAAGCGGGAAATACGCGGTCCTCCTGGAGGACCGATTGAATGTCTTTTTGGGCCATGGCTTCCCCTCTAGGGCCTGCGAGCACGCTCGATCGTGCTCACCAGCCTGCTACGGCGGCGAGGCGCCATCCATGCCGGCGGCGATCCGGCGCGCTTGCTGCCGCAAAATATTGCCGAAACGATGGGTATCGAAGAAATGATCCAGCCGCGCGCCGTCCGGGCGTCGCGGCCTCAAGTCCTCGACCGAGGCTTCGAGCGGAATGTCGCAGACGATTCCGGTCAGGCGCCGGGCGAGATACGCGGTCTCCTTGTGAGCCAGCAGTTTAGCAGCGACCGAGGCCGCGCCGCGCAGCTTCATGGCCGGAACCCGGTGCAGGTTGGCGTACAGATCGTCGAGCGAGCGGAACACCGCCAGGAGCTCGGCCGCGGTCTTGCGGCCGACACCCGGGACCCCCGGAATGTTGTCCACGCTGTCGCCGGTCAAGGCCAGAAAGTCGGCGATCGCCTCGGGGCTGGCGCCGAACCGGGCGCCGATCTCGTGATAGTGGTAGCGCGCGTTGCCGCTGTAGTCCCAGAACACGTCGCCGTCGCGGATCAGCTGCGACAGGTCCTTGTCGCGCGTGACCACGACGTTGCAGAGGCCCGCCGCCCGCGAGCGCGCGGCCAGCGTGCCGATGATGTCGTCCGCCTCGTACGCTTCGCTCGCGAATTCGGCGATCCCCATGTGGCGGCAGAACTCGCGGCACAGCGAGAACTGGCGCTTGAGATCCGCCGGGGGCGCCTCGCGATTGGCCTTGTAGGCGGGGTAGATGCCGCTGCGGAACGAGGTCTCGCCGCGCAGCGATTCGTCGAAGGCGACGCCGATGCGCACGGGACGCACCCGCTCGAGGAGATCGGATAGAAACCGCGCGAATCCGTACAGCGCGTGGGTGGCGTTGCCCTCGCCGTCCACCATGTCGGGGGGCATGGAGTGGTAGGCGCGGAACACGAAGTAGCTGGCATCGATGTGGTAGACGATGCCGGCGTGAGGCCGCAGCTCGACGGCGGCGCTCACATCGGCCAGCGTTGCATGCGCTCGTGCAGCGGGCTGGACCGGGGAAAGTGCGCGATCAGATACTCCATCTGGTCGGCAAGCACGCGCCGCCCCTTGAGGAAGATGTATTCGGCATAGGTCGGCGTGAACGGCACGGCCAGGAGCTGCATCCCCGCCTGCTCGGGCGTGCGCGACGCCTTGGCGTTGTTGCAGCGGCGGCAGGCCGACACCACGTTGCTCCAGATGTCGTGGCCGCCGCGGCTGAATGGCGTCACGTGGTCCCGGGACAAGAGGCTGTACGGAAACCGCGCTCCGCAGTAGAGGCAGAGGTACGCATCGCGCCTGAACAGCGTCTGGTTGTTGAGCGGCGGCGTATAGGCGCCCCCGCGCAGGTTGCCGGGATTGCCGGACGTACCCAGGGTCGCGATGATGGAGTTCACGTCGACCACCGTGCGCAGGCCGGTGCGCGCGCACGTCCCGCCGTAAAGGCGATAAAGCAGCGTGCCGCAGGTGTAGGCCACCTGGTCGGTGTGGTAGAGGCGCGCGGCCTCGCGGTAGTCGACCCATTCGAGCGGCATGCCGGCGACGTCGGTGCGCAGGATCTGCTGAGACAGCGGGGCCCTCAGCGACTCGACCGTGAGGTCGTCCCGCCAGTCCATCGAGCGCAGTTTTTCCTGCAAAGTCGCCTTCATAACACTACTAAAGATAGTCGAGTCTTATGCAATAATTCAACGTTTCGGCACATTATCAGGGATTGGGGAGATAAAGCATGGCCGTCGTCGTCGGTGCCCTCGCGGAGACCGCCGGCAGCGAAACTCGCGTCGCTGTCGTCCCGGAAATTGCCACCAAATTGAAAGCGGCCGGGGCCCGCGTGCTGATCGAGCGCGGCGCCGGGGTGCAATCGCGCTTCCCGGATTCGGCCTATGCCGACGCGGAGATCGCCGACGCGGCCACCATCCTCGCGTCCGCCGACGTTCTGCTCAAGGTGCAGCCGCCGAGCCCGGCCGAGGTGAGCGCGCTCAAGCGCGGCGCCGTGGTGGTCGGCTTCATGCAGGCCTATGCGCGGCCGGATCTGGTGCGCGCGCTCAAGGCCGCCGGGCTCACCAGTCTGGCGATGGAGCTGGTGCCGCGCATCTCGCGGGCGCAGTCCATGGACGCGCTGTCCTCGCAGGCGTCGCTGGCGGGCTACAAGGCCGTGCTCATCGCCGCGAACGCTCTCGACAAGTTCCTGCCCATGCTGACCACGGCCGCCGGCACGATCCGCCCGTCCTCGGTGCTGGTGATCGGCGCGGGCGTCGCAGGCTTGCAGGCGATCGCCACGGCGCGGCGGCTGGGGGCGGTGGTCGAAGCTTACGATGTCCGCAGCGCGACCAAGGAACAGGTGAAGTCGCTGGGCGCGAAGTTCGTCGATACCGGCGTGTCCGCCGACGGCGCGGGCGGCTACGCACGCGAGCTGACCTCGGAGGAGAAGGCCAAGCAGCAGGAAGTGCTGGATTCGCGCATCGCCGTGAGCGATGCCGTGATCAGCACCGCTTCGGTGCCCGGCCGCCCGGCCCCGCGCATCATCTCGCGGGCCGCGGTGGAGCGCATGAAGCCGGGCTCGGTCATCGTCGACATCGCGGCAGAGCAGGGCGGCAACTGCGAGCTGACGCGCGCGGGCGAGACCGTCGAACATCAGGGCGTGCGCATCATGGGCCCCGTGAATCTGGCCGCCTCGCTGCCCTTCAACGCGAGCGAGATGTACTCGCGCAATCTGTTCAATCTCTTGAAGCCGGCGCTGGACAAGGGCGTGCTCAACATCGACTGGAAGGACGAAGTGTTTGCCGGCGCGGCGCTGACGCACGCCGGGGAGATCAAGAACGAAGCGGCGCGCAAGGCCGTGGAAGGAGCATAACGATGATCGACGGCGTGATAGCGCTCTATATATTCATGCTGGCGGCTTTCACCGGCTACGAGGTGATCTCGCGGGTGCCGGTGATCCTGCACACGCCGCTCATGTCGGGATCGAACTTCGTGCACGGCATCGTGCTGGTCGGCGCCATGGTGGCGCTCGCGGCGGCGGATACCACGCTGCTCCGGGTCATCGGCGTCATCGGCGTGGTCCTGGCGGCGGGCAACGCGGTCGGCGGCTACGTCGTGACCGAGCGGATGCTGCGGATGTTCCACGCCTCCCGTCCAAAGAAGGGCTAGCCCATGCTGTCCGACGCTACGGCGCAATCTCTCACGCAGCTGTCCTATCTCTTCGCGGCGGCGCTCTTCATCCTGGGCTTGAAGCGCATGAGCTCGCCGGTCACGGCCGTGAGCGGCGTCCGGTGGGCGGGCGCCGGCATGGTGCTCGCGACGATCGTCACCCTGGTCTTCATGGGCGCATCCAGCCTGAATCTCGGGCTCGTGATCGGCGCCATCGCCGTCGGCGGCGTGATCGCCTGGGTCAGCGGCAAGCGCGTCGCGATGACCGATATGCCGCAGATGATTGCACTCTACAACGGCATGGGCGGCGGCGCAGCCGCCGCGATCGCCGCGGTGACGCTGTACCGGGGCGACGAGACCAGCATCACTCACCTCACCATCGCCACGGTCGGCGGGTTCATCGGCTCGGTGTCCTTCTCCGGCAGCCTGATCGCATTCGCGAAGCTGCAGGGGCTGATCACCAAGTCGATCCGCTTCAGCGGCCAGAAGTTCGTGAACGGCGCGATCCTCCTGATCACGGTCGCGCTCGGCGTCATGGTGGTCTCCGGCGCCGCCACGGCCCTGCCGGCGGTGACGCTGTTCTTCGTGTTCGCACTGCTGCTGGGCGTTGCCATGACGCTGCCGATCGGCGGCGCGGACATGCCGGTGGTGATCTCGCTCTACAACGCCCTCACCGGGCTCGCGGTCGGCTTCGAGGGCTTCGTGCTCGACAACGCCGCCATGATCATCGCCGGAACCGTGGTCGGGGCGGCCGGCACGCTGCTCACGCAGCTCATGGCCAGGGCGATGAACCGCTCGCTCGGCAACGTGCTGTTCTCGAATTTCGGGGAGAGCTCGTCGGCCTCGACCAGCGTCACCGGCACTCAGAAGCCGATCGAGGCCTCCGACGCCGGCATCATGATGGCGTACGCGCAGAAGATCATCATCGTGCCAGGCTACGGTCTCGCGGTGGCCCAGGCCCAGCACAAGGTCTGGGAGCTGACGCAGCTGCTCATCGACCGCGGCGTCAAGGTGCGCTTCGCCATTCATCCGGTCGCCGGCCGCATGCCGGGCCACATGAACGTGCTCCTGGCCGAGGCAGGCGTGCCCTACGATCTCATCTCGGATCTCGACGAGATCAATGCCGAGTTCGAGACCACCGACGTCGCGCTCATCATCGGCGCGAACGATGTGGTCAATCCGGACGCCCGGCTGAACCGCGCGAGCCCGATCTACGGCATGCCGATCCTGAATGCCGACAAGGCCCGGAACGTCATCGTCATCAAGCGCGGCAAGGGCCAGGGATTCTCCGGCATCGACAACGCGCTGTTCGTGCTCGACCAGACCCGCATGCTGTACGGCGATGCGCAGGCCGCGGTGAGTCAGTTGATCCACGCCGTGAAGGCCGCCGACTGAGGGTGCGAAGGCCGTGAGCATGCGGTTGCCTCGCCGATTCGCGGCCGCCGGATTCGCCCGCGCGGCCGGCCTCAGCGGCTTGCTCGCGTGCGCGCTCGGCCTCACCGCCGGTGCCCGTGCCGCACCGGCCGCCGCGCAATCGCCGGCCGCCGCGCAGTCACCTGCCGCCTCGAAGGCGCCGGCCGACGACGCGGCTCGCTGGCGTGCGCACGCCGACAATGTGGAGATCGTGCGCGACAAGTGGGGCATCGCTCATGTCTACGGCAAGTCCGACGCCGATGCCGTGTTCGGAATGATCTATGCCGAGGCCGAGGACGACTTCAGCCGCATCGAGCGGAATTACCTGATCAGCCTCGGGCGGCTGGCGGAGGCCGAGGGGGAGAGCGCCGTCTGGAACGACCTGCGCGCGAGGCTGTTCGTCGATCCCCGCGAGCTCGAGCGCCAGTTCGCCAAGAGCCCGCCGTGGCTCAAGGAGCTGATGACGGCGTGGGCGGACGGGCTGAATTACTACCTCGCGCGACACCCGCAGACGGTGCCGAGGGTGCTGACTCGCTTCGAGCCGTGGATGGCGCTGTCCTTTACCGAGGGCAGCATCGGCGGGGACATCGAGACCGTCGATCTCGCGAAGCTGCGTCAGTTCTACGGCAAGGAGACGCTGCCGCCGCATACTTCGGGCAGCGCGGGCGCAGGCCACTACGACGACGCCGTGCGGCTGGCCGCGGCGGACGACTCGATCGTCGCGGTCCCGGCCGCTTCCCCGGGACTCGCAGCGGCGCAGGACCGGGTGCGACGCCAGCTCGGCGGCTCCAACGGCTTCGCCATCGCGCCGAAGCTGAGCGCCTCGCATCACGCGCTCCTCTGGATCAATCCGCATACCTCGTACTATTTCCGCGCGGAGATTCAGGTGACCAGCGAGCAGGGGCTCGACGTGTACGGCGCGGTCACCTGGGGTCAGTTCTTCGTGTATCAGGGCTTCAACGAGCACAACGGCTGGATGCACACCTCGTACGGCGGCGATGCCATCGACGAGTACGCCGAGACCGTCGTGACCAAGCCGGACGGCCTCTACTATTCTTACGCCGGCAAGCCGCGCAGGCTTCGCGTCGACCGCGTCGCCGTTGCGTTCAAGCAGGAAGCAGGATTGGGACGGCGGGAATTCACGGTCTACCACAGCCATCACGGCCCGATCATCCGCGAGGAAAAAGGCCGCTGGATCGCCATCAAGCTGCTCGAGGATCCCATCCCTGCCCTCGAGCAATCGTACCTGCGCACCAAGACGCAGGACTATGCGTCGTTCCGCAAGATCCAGGACATGCGCACCGACACCTCGAACAACACCGTTTATGCGGACGGTGACGGCACCATCGCCTACTTCCACGGCAACTTCATTCCCAAACGCGATCCGCGCTTCGATTACACGCATCCGGTGGATGGCAGCGATCCGGCCACCGAGTGGCAGGGACCGACGCCGCTCGAGGACACCATCAACATCCTGAATCCGCCCAACGGCTGGCTGATGAACACCAACAACTGGCCGTTCACCGCCGCCGGCGATGCCAGCCCGAAGCGCGAGAGATATCCCGTGTACATGTGGATCAAGGGTGAGAATCCGCGCGGCATCCATGCGCTCGAGGTTCTGAAGGGCATCCACGACGTGACGCTGGACGGCTTGATCGCCGCGGGCTACGACCCCCACCTGACCGCGTTCGACGTGCTGCTGCCGCCGCTGTTCGCCGACTTCGAGCGGCTGCCGAGCAACGACCGCCGGCGCCTGACGCTGGCCGAGCCCATCGCGGAGCTGCGTCGGTGGGATCGGCGCACCGGCGTCGATTCGGTCCCGACGGCGCTCGCGATCTTCTGGGGCGAGGAGCTCCTGGCGCGCAAGGGCCCCGAGGCACGCGACGCCGACGAGCCGGTATACGACTATCTGGTCGGACATCTGACCGCCGCGGAGCGGGTCGATGCGCTCGATGCGGCGGTCAAGAAGCTGGAGCGGGACTTCGGCCGCTGGCGCACGCCCTGGGGCGGCATCAACCGCTTCCAGCGGCTGACCGACGACATCGTGCAGCCCTTCGACGACTCGAAGCCGAGCTTGCCGGTGGGCTTTGCCTCCTCGAACTGGGGTGCGCTCGCGTCCTTCGCCGGACCGACGGTCCGCAGCACCAAGAAGATCTACGGCACGGACGGCAACAGCTTCATCGCCGCGGTGGAATTCGGTCCCACGGTGCGCGCGAAGGCCCTCATGAGCGGCGGCGAAAGCGGTCATCCCGAGTCGCCGCACTTCACCGATCAGGCGGTCATGTTCTCGCAGGGGAAGTTCCGCGACGTGCTGTTCACGCGGGAAGACGTCAAGGCGCACGCGGAGCGCACCTACCGCCCCTGAGCGGGTCGCAAGGCTAGCGAGGGTTGCGCCGCGGCGGCGGCAATCTCTGGATCACGCTGCGCCGCTGCTCGGGGCTCATCTGGCGCCACTGACGCCTGAGCTCCATGCGCCGCTGCGGCGGTATCTGGCGGAAGCGATTGAAGTTCTCGCGTAC
The DNA here is from genome assembly GCA_036268215.1 of Steroidobacteraceae bacterium. Classification (GTDB taxonomy): domain Bacteria; phylum Pseudomonadota; class Gammaproteobacteria; order Steroidobacterales; family Steroidobacteraceae; genus Bog-1198. Next base: position 3,015 of record DATAUO010000129.1, on the reverse strand, counting down.
CCGAGCCTGCTGATCCGGAGGCAGCGCCTTGAATTGCTGCCAGCGCTGCCGGAGCACCTGCCGTTGATCCGGCGGCATGGCGCGCCACTGCTGGAAACGCTGCTGGGCGTTCGAGCGCTGCTCCTGGGACATGGACAACCAGCGCTGGCTCCCTTTGGAAAGGGCCTGCTGACGATCCGGCGGCAAGGTGTTCCACTTGTCCTGGTAGTTCTTCAAGACCCGCTGCTGGTCGGCGGACAGGGACGACCAGGTCTTCGGCGCCGCGGGCTGCGCCGGCGCGGGTGAGGACGGTGCCGCGGCAGGGCTTTCCGCGGCGGGCGTCGCGGGCGGCGGGTTGTTTTGCGCAAGCGCGCTCCCGGCCGCGAGGCCGAGGCTTGCACATACCAAAAGCGCCCTGATCATGACTTCGAATCCTGCGGCGGCGTTGCGGGCGGACTTTCCCCCCGCGGCGGCGCCTTCTTCAAAAACTCCCACCAAGCTGCGTCTCCAACGTCGTCCCCGCCCAGGAACTCGATGAAGTCGTCATCCGGCGAATCTGCACTCGGCGCCTGTTGCGACGGGGGCGGTGGCTGCGGAGGGGGGGGTGGCGGAGGTGGTCCAGCCCACGCCGTCGCGCACATGCCAACCCCGAAGAGCAACCAAAGCCGTCCCCAAAGCGACTGAAATTCAGGTCGAGGCCGGCGATCCCCCGCCCGCGGTTCGGTCCGCCCAGTCATAAAATTCGATGTCGTCTTGCAGCATGTCCATGGCATCGGCGTTGCCGTCCGAGGACGCGACGATGTCCAGGTCTTCCAGATTCGGCTGGCCATCAACTACTGTAACCGGCTGATGGCTCATTGGCGACAGCCACAGAAATGCGCCGAGCACCGCAGCCGCCGTCACGCCGGCGGCCGGGGTCCACATGCCCAATCGAGCAAGCCAGGTCCGACGGCCGGCCGACGCCGCCTCGAGCGCGGCGGCCCGTGCCTGCGTGAGCCGCGACCGCAGCGCGTAATCCATCCCGTCCACGCTGTCGTGAAACACTGCGCGCGCGCGCTCCTCGAATTGCGAACGCTCGTTCATCACCAAACCTCGCCCAGTTGTTCGCGCAAGGCATGTACCGCGCGCGAGTAATGCGTCTTGACGCTGCCCTCGGAGCACCCCATGGCCGTGGCCGTCTCCGCCACGTCCATGCCCTCGAAATTGCGCAGCATGAACGCCTCGCGTTGGCGCGTCGGCAAGGCGCGCAATGAAGTCTCGAGCTTCTCCATCGCCTGTCCCTGCATCAATGTCTCGGGAATCGCGGGCGACGAGTCGGCCACGTTCTCGAGCGGATCCTGCGCGTCGCCCTCCGGATCCTCCTTGGGGCCCGGCAGCCACACCATGAAGCGCTTTCGCACGGTGCGCCGCCGCTGCAGGTCGCGTATCCCGTTCTCCAGGATCCGGTAGAACAGCGGGCGCCATTCGGCGCTCGGCCGTGACGCATAGTTGCGCGCGAGCTTGAGCATCGCATCCTGGACGACGTCCATGGCATCGTCGGGATCGCGCAGCGCCACCTGCGCCATCCGGAATGCGCGCCGCTCGATCTCCGCCAAGAATTTCTCGAGTTCTTTCGTATACTCCAGAACCGCTTCCTCCGGCGCCGGAGCGGGACCATCCCAGACCACAGAAGCTCGGTTCAGGGTATCAAACGCAGGCATGGGTCGTCCTCGAGACGTCGACGGAGCTCCTCCAATACGGGTATAAACGCCCTTCCGTAACGATGGTTGACGATGCGCCAGACGCTGGATCAGCGACTTACGCACATCGCATGTGACATCCATTGCAATATTTGCCGCCAAGACCTCGGTAAGCAATCCAGAGGGTCTCATAAGCCTTTGAATTAGAAAGAATCATTCCGATTTAGCCCACTTTTTGGCCAATTTGAAAAGACTCGAAACGGAACGGGCACTTAAGCTAGATGATCCCGGCTTCTCAACAGACTTATCCACAGACTTTGTGGACAATGACGCCGCCGTGATCCTGAAGGTGGCCCTCGATACTCCGCTGCGCCGGGTGTTCGACTACCGTCCGCCGGAAGGGGCTGCCGACACCGCCGGGCTGCGCCCCGGCACGCGCGTGCGCGTGCCGTTCGGACGACGCCAGCTCATCGGCATCCTGGTCGGCGTCGCCGAGAAATCCGATCTACCCGCCGCGAAGCTGCGTAGCGCCGCCGCGGTCATCGATGACGAGCCGCTGCTGGAGCCCAAGCTCCTCGAGCTCCTCGGCTGGGCCGCCGACTACTACCATCATCCCATCGGCGAGGTGTTCGCCGCGGCGTTGCCGGCCGCGCTGCGCAAGGGTCAGGCCGCGCGCGCGCGCGTCGAGTGGTGGTCGGTGAGCAAGGAAGGCCGAACCGCGCTGACGGCGGAACGCTTGCGCGCGCCGCGACAGCGTGCGCTGCTCGCGTGGCTCGAAGGCCGGGGCCGCGCAACCGCAGAGGACATCGCGGCGGAGTTCAAGCCCGCGCAGCTCAAGGCGCTCGCCGCCCGGAGCCTCGTCGAGGCCACGGTCGAGATACCGTCGTACGCGCCGATCGAGATCCGCCCGAGCGAGGTCACCCTGAACGACGCCCAAGCGCGGTGCGTGGCCGCCGCGATCGCCACTCTCGGCAGCTTCGCCGCGCACCTCCTGCTCGGCGTCACGGGCAGCGGCAAGACCGAGGTCTACCTGCGCATCATCGCGGAGGCCGTGGCGAGCGGCGGCCAGGCGCTGGTGCTCGTGCCCGAGATCGCGCTCACGCCCCAGCTCGTGGACCGCTTTCGAAGCCGGTTCGGCGCGGGCATCGTGGCCCTGCATTCCGGCCTTACCGAGGCGGAACGGCGCGACGCCTGGCGCGGCGCGCATGAGGGACAGGCGCGCATCGTGATCGGCACGCGCTCGGCCGTGTTCACCTCCCTGCCGTGCCTCGCGCTCATCGTCGTCGACGAGGAGCACGACGCCTCGTACAAGCAGCACGAGGGCTTCCATTATTCCGCGCGCGACGTCGCGGTGATT
>DATAUO010000128.1:0-1830 GCA_036268215.1 Steroidobacteraceae bacterium | reverse complement strand
ACGCCGTTCCGGCGCTGTTCACCTCGTATGCTTATTACAATCCCGACAAGTTTCATTTTTATGGCGAGGAGCTGATGAAGCGGTGCATGGCTTACCGTACCTTGCTCGACGCCGGAATTCACGCGGCGGGCGGCTCGGATTTCGATCCGGGACCGTTCTCACCTCTGATGGGAATCCAGGGCATGGTGACCCGCACCGGCTGGAACGGCGAGGTATGGGGCGCCAACCAGCGCATCTCGGTCGACGAGGCTCTGCGCGTCAACACCTTGAACGGCGCATACGCGACGCGCGAGGAGTCGATCAAGGGATCGATCATGGCCGGCAAGCTCGCGGACTTCGTCATCCTGGCCGAGGACCCTCATAGCGTCGATCAGGGCAAGATCAAGGACATCAAGGTGGTGCAGACCGTCGTCGGAGGCACGACCACGTTCAAGTCCTAACTTTTGTCGGCACATCGCCGCCAATTTTTTCATGCCGGTCGGGGGCTGCGCCGATACCAATCGGTGCAGCGCTGGCGTAGTGTCTGTGGGGAATGCAGTCAGGAGACCTCCGTGACAAATTCCACTCGACCACCCGACAAGACGAATTCCGCCGGCGCTGCGCGCGGGCAGTCCGCACCGAGACAGAAGCGTGCGGCCGCGAATCCCGGCTCCGCTGCCGCCTCGACCGCCAAACGAGGCGCGGGCAAGGTGCCGGAGCCCGTCATCACCTCGTCCTCGCTGGAGAAACGCACCATGACGGCGACCGACGGCGCGGAGGCCGCAGCGGCCTCGCACCCACGCCGCGGTGCGCACTCGCGCGAGGAGCGTCACCGCCTGATCGCGCACGCGGCCTATTTTCGCTCGGAGTACCGGGGCTTCGCGCCGGGATATGAGCTCGAGGACTGGCTGTGGGCCGAGCGCGAGCTCGACGGCGCCAGTGAGGGCGCAGGGGCGGGGCGCGAGCTCGACGGCGGCGCCGGCCCCGGGCGAGACAGGGTGACGCGGGAACGTTAGGCCGCCGTAGCGTCTACGCGGCGCGACCGGCACGGCGGCCGTAGCGTCTACGCGGGGCGGCCGGGACGTTGCCGGGGACGACCCGCGCCTTTATCATCGCCGATTTGCTCGGCGAGGGTATCCATTTGAAAATCTTGCGAGTCGGCGCCCGTGGCGCCGAGCATCCTGCGGTTCTCGATTCGGCGTCGCGGCCACGCGATCTGTCGCGCATCATCGGCGACATCACCCCCGAATGGCTCGGCAGGGGCGGCGTCGAAGCGCTTGCCGGCCTCGACATCGAGAAGCTGCCGCCGATCGCCGGCAACAACCGCATCGGCTCACCGCTCGCCCGTGTCGGCAAAGTGGTGTGCGTCGGCCTCAACTACAGCGACCACGCGGCCGAGTCCGGCATGGACGTTCCGAAGGAGCCGATCCTTTTCATGAAGGGCGGGCACACCGTCCAGGGGCCGGACGATGACGTCAAGATTCCGCGCAACTCCACCAAGACCGACTGGGAGGTGGAGCTCGGCGTGGTGATCGGGAAGCGCGCCCTGTACGTGGAGCTTGCCGATGCGCTCGATCATGTCGCCGGCTATTGCGTGTGCAACGACGTTTCTGAGCGCGCATTCCAGCTGGAGCGCGGCGGGCAATGGGACAAGGGCAAGAATTGCGATACGTTCGGGCCGTTGGGTCCGTGGATCGTGACCCGGGACGAGATCCCCGACCCGCAGCGGCTCGACATGTGGCTCGACGTGAACGGGCGGCGCTTCCAGAAGGGCTCGACGCGCACCATGGTGTTCGGCGTCGCGCACCTGGTGCACTACATCAGTCAATTCATGCCGCTCGACCCGGGCGA
>DATAUO010000127.1:0-3475 GCA_036268215.1 Steroidobacteraceae bacterium | reverse complement strand
CGTGCGCAATGCCTGCGCGAGCTGCGGTCTCGCGCGGGCGATCGCTATTGGCTGCTGGCCACGCTCGGCGAAGCAGCGCTGATCGCGCGCGACTGGACGCAGGCGGATGAATATTACGCGCAGGCGGCGCAGATTGTGGGGCGGCGTTTTGGGGATCTGCAGGCGAGCCGCCGGAATGCGCGGCTGTTGCTCGACTACTGGCAAACCGATCGCCCGGAGATTGAGAAGGCGCTGCGGATTCCGCCGGTGCTGGTCTTCGCCGGGCACATGATCGATCAACGCGCGCGGCTGACTGCGCGCTTTCCGGCGCGGGCGGAGGCGGCGGTGGCGCGGGCGATGCGGGAACAAATCACCCGGCTGGGGGCGGCGTCCGGTTATGCCTCGGCGGCGTGCGGGGCGGATATCCTTTTCCTCGAGGCGATGCTGGCCGCGGGCGGTCAGGTGGTGGTCGTGCTGCCTTATCAGAAGGAACAATTCTTTGCCGACAGCTACGCGGGGCGCCCGGCGGTGGCGAAATGGCGGGCGCGTTGCGAGCGGGTGCTGGCGCAGGCCAAGCGCATCGTCGTCGCTTCGAATCAACTGCTCGAGATCGGCGGGGTCTCCTATGATTATGCGAACCAGATCATCCTCGGCCTCGCCTGCATCCGGGCGCGCCAATGGGAAACCAGCGTCGCCGGGCTTGCGGTCTGGGATCGGCAGGAAGGCGACGGCCCGGGCGGGACTTCGAGCGCCGTGCAGCGTTGGCAGGCGCTCGATCTTCCGGTGGAAATAATCGATCTTCCGGCACAGACGCGAGGTCTTTTGCCTCGGCGGAGGAAGTTGCCGTCTCGACGCAGGCCCCGCCGGCCGCAAGTGGCCTCGAACATCATGGCGATGCTCTTCGCGGATGCCGTCAGCTTCACGAAATTGCAGGAACACGAGACACCGCTCTTCGTCCGTCACTTCCTCGGAGAAATCAGCCGGCTCATCGCCGCCGCGCGGCGCCAGATCGTGGCCCGCAACACTTGGGGCGATGGCATTTACCTCGTCTTCCCGAGCGTGCGCGATGCCGGGCGATTCGCCCTCGCGCTCAGCGAGATGGTCGGCCGCATTCGTTGGGAACGGCGCGGGCTCCCGGCGGCCTTGAACCTCCGCATCGGAGTCCACGCCGGGCCGGTCTACGCCTGCATCGATCCGATCAAGCAGAAGCGCGACTTCTTCGGCGCGCACGTCAGCCGGACGGCGCGGATCGAACCGATCACGCCACCCGGGCAGGTTTACGCGAGCGAAGCCTTCGCCGCCCTCGCCGCCGCGCAAGGCGTCACCGATCTCACCTTCGAATACGCCGGCCAAGTACCCATGCCGAAAGGTTACGGCACCTTTCCCATGTATCACGTCACTCGCCGCGATTGACCCAGACGCGGGCTCGCTGCTTCCGGCTTTACAATTCGCGCCACCGTTTCCATCCTCGGCACGCTCTCACTTATGGACCGGCACGCTTTCATCAGCCACTCCCATAAAGACGCCGAGGCCGCGGACGCGATCGTCGCCGCGCTCGAGAGCCGGGGAGTGAAATGCTGGACCGCGCCGCGCGATGTCCCGCCCGGGGGCTCCTACGCGGCGGCCATTCTCACCGCGATCGAGAGCGCGAGCTGTTTCGTCCTTGTTTACACCGAGCACTCGAACGTTTCCCCACACGTCCTCCGCGAAGTGGAACGGGCCCTCTCCCTCGGGATCAACATCATGCCGCTGCGCTTCGACGATTCGAGCGTTTCCAAAAGCCTCGACTACCTGCTCGCGACTGTGCACTGGCTCTCCGTCATCGGCGAACCGCGCCAGACCGCCATCCACGATGCCGCGGAACGCATCGCCTCCTGCGTAAACGAGGGCGGCCCGCCGGTTGCAATTCCCGCGCCGGTTGCCGTCGTGCCCGCCGGCGGTGGAAGAACGGTCATCGTTCCCTGGCTCCTGCTCTTTCTCGTCGCGCTCTCCCTCATCGGGCTGGCGGCATTTGCGGTTTATCGTTTCACCGCCCGGAATAATAATCCGCCGGTGGTCGTGGCAACTCCCACAGCGTTGCCGATGTTCACGCCCACGATCACGCCCATCCCCGTGGCAGTTGTCGAGAACACACCCGCGCCGCCACCAGCCGCGACACCGTTCCCGACTGTCGTCGAAACCCCCACCCCGACCGAAACAGAGATGGCCGTGCCGGAAGCCACCGCGCCGCTCCCCACCCCACCGCCTTTTAACGACAGCCCGCTCAGCGCCATCCATCGCTACTACGGCTACCTCGGCGACCACAACACCATCCGCGCCTACGAGCTCCTCTCCGCCGCCTACCGGCAGCGCGAGAATTTCGTCAACTACACCCGCGCTTTCGCCTCCACCAGCGCGCTCCGCCTTTCCTCCGCCCGCCTGCTCGAGAACAACGGCGAGAGCGCCACCGTCTCGGTCACCTTTGAGAAAGACAACCGCCGCTTCGGCTGGATCACCTGGAGCGGACCGGTCCGGCTCGTCCTCGATCCCGACGGCTGGCGGATCGAGAGCGTGAGCGGCATCCGGGCGCTGCCCCGCCGGCGCTAGACGGAGAGAGAAAAGGGGTTGGCGCGTGCTGCAGTTCCGCTGCGCGCCGCAACGGTTATAAACAAGGAAGGCCCTTATGACTAGTACCCTCCACCTCCAGGTGGCCCTGCTGCTCGCCCCTTGCCCGGAAGCTCATAACTCTCTATAAGCAGGAGCGATGCCACCGCAACACTTCCCCCAATGCCCTCACCCGTCGTCTCAGCCTCCGCCGTTGTCCGATCGATCATCGGCTCGATCGGCCGCGGCTGCGTCTCCCTCGCCCCGTGGCTCAGCCGTTAGCCGCGCACGGTCAGGCTCAACTGCTGCGAGACCTGGCCGAAGGGCTCGTTCTGATAACGATATTGCACTTCGAAAATCCAGATCTCGGCCGTGCCCGCGGCCGGGAGCGGCTCGCCGACGAGGAAATGACGCGAGGAGGAAAAGCCGATTTGCTTGCGCGGCTGCGACGGCCGGGTGAGCCAGACGGTGTAACCCTGGAAGACGCCCTTCTTGCAAGTCAGCTCCGGTTCGCCGCTGGAGGTGATCTCGCCCGTCACCTGCGGCGTCGTCGTCGGCCCGGAGGGCACGGGCATTTCCGCACCCTCGATCCCGAGCAACTGCCCATCGGTCACGTCGTAATCCTCGTTGCTCTTGATCCGCGCCACGAGGCCGCTGAAGAAGCTGATAAAGCCCGGCTCGAGCTGCGCCGGCGCGGAAGGCGGCCCGGGCAGAATCGGGACGGGCGGCAAAGCGGGACCGCCCGGCAGCGGCTGCGACGAGCCGGCCGGGCCGGTCTCCATCATCGCGCGCGTGCCGGTGAGACTCTGGGCCCATTGGCGGGCGAGGACGAGCGCGGCCATGAACCACGACCAGACCAACTGGCCTTGGTTCACCCGGACAAGCTCCTCCGCGCTCACGCCGTATTTGGTCG
>DATAUO010000126.1:0-3262 GCA_036268215.1 Steroidobacteraceae bacterium | reverse complement strand
GTGAACCACTGGGAATTCTTGCCGCCGAGCAGGGTCGGCGTGAGGTAGTTGCCGAGCGTCAGCATGAACACCACGATGCAGCCGGCGGTGATGCCGGGCGCCGCGTGCGGGATCACGATGGTGCGGAGGATCGAGGTGCCGCCGGCTCCGAGATCGTACGCGGCCTCGATCAGCGAGTTGTCGAGGCTCTCGAGGCTCGACACCAGAGGTACGACCATGAACAGGAGCGAGGTGTAGACCAGGCCGACCATGATGGTGGAGTCGCGGTAGAGGAGCTCGACCGGCACCGAGGTGATGCCGAGCTTCACCAGGAGCGCGGGCAGCACGCCCGACTCGCGCAGCAGGATCATCCACCCGAGCGTGCGCACGGTCTCGCTGACCCAGAACGGAATCAGGCAGATGATGAACAGCAGGGACCCGGCGCGGCCGCGCGCGATCTTGGCGATGACCCAGGCGATGGGAAAGGCGAGCAAAAGCGTCAGGAACGTGGCGAGCACCGACATCACCGCGGTGCGCACGAACACGTGCCAGTAGAGCGGCTCGGTGAAGAACGTCTTGTACTGCGCCAGGCTGGGCGCGTATTGCCGCGGGCCGACGCGCTCGCGGAACGAGAGAATGGCCAGATCGACGTGAGGCAGGATGATGAGCGCGAGCAGCCAGATGAGCGCCGGCGCGAGCAGCAGCCCGAGCGTCAAGCGCGCCTGCCAGCCGACGCTACGCACCGGGCTGCACTGCGCCGGCGCGCGCGGGGAAGCACACCGCCCGCGACGGGTCGAAGCTGAAGACGATCTTTTCCTGCGGCTTCAGGTCGGAGAGGCGGCCGGTCTGAGGCAGCGCGATCCGGAATTCGCGCCGGGTACGCGACTCGGCGAGCAGCACGGCCGAGTTCGCGCCGTCGAACAGCACGCTCTGCACCTCGCCGTCGTGGCGCGGCTGATTCGCCGGCAGCTCGGCGCCGTTGCGCGCGAGAATGGCGGCCTCCGGGCGCACGAATGCTTCGACCGCATCGCCGGGCGCGATGGCGCCGTGGCGCCGTGCCCATATCGTCCAGCCGTCGGAGGCGACCTCGGCCAGATCGCCATCCAGGCGCGAGACCCGGCCGACGATGCGGTTGTTAGCGCCGACGAAGCCCGCGACGAACGGCGTGTCCGGCCGATAGTAGAGGTCCTGAGGCGTCCCGAGCTGCTCGAATTTTCCGTGGCTCATGACGCCGACGTGATCCGACAGCACCAGCGCTTCCGACTGATCGTGCGTGATGTAAACGAAGGTCGTGCCGAACGACGCCTGCAATTGCTTGAGCTCGATCTTCATGTGCTCGCGGAGCTTGAGGTCGAGCGCGCCGAGCGGCTCATCGAGCAGGAGCAGCGTGGGCTCGAGCACCAGGCTTCGCGCGATCGCCACGCGCTGGCGCTGGCCGCCCGACAGCTCATCGACGCGCTTGTCGGCGGCGCCGGCCAATCCGACGCGCTCAAGCATGGCGAGACAGCGCCGGGTGCGCTCGGCGCGGCTCACGCCGCGGCGCGCGAGCCCAAAGGCGACGTTCTCGCCCACCGACATCATGGGAAAGAGCGCGAGCTGCTGGAACACCATGTTCACGGGCCGGCGGTTCGGCGCCACGCCGAGCATGCTGTTGCCGCCGATGGCGATGTCGCCGCTGTCCGGCGCGATGAATCCCGCGATCATGCGCAGCAAGGTGGTCTTGCCGCAGCCTGAGGGCCCGAGAATGGAGAAGAAGCTGCCGCGCGCGACCTGGAAGGACACCGTGTCGACCGCGACGTGAGCGCCGAAGCGCTTCACGACGGCGTCGGCGGCGAGGTCGGGCGTGCTCAATTGGCGGCCTTCACGCGGTCGAGCACCCGGCCTTCCATCTCCTCGAGCCCCGGCGGAATGGCCGGGTACCAATGGATCGCCTTCAAATCGCCGTTGGGGAACGCGGTGTTGAACTGCGCTTTCAGGCGCGGATCGATCAGAGCCTCGGTGCCCTTGGCGGCGGAGAAGCTCCCGACCGACTTGATCACGCGTGCGGCATTCTCGGGCCGCATGGTGAAGTTGATCCAGGCGTAGGCGGCGGCGTCGTTCCGCCCGCGGGCGGGCAGGGCGAAGGTATCGAGCCAGCCGAGCGCGCCCGAACGAGGAACGATGAACTGGATGTCCGGATTCTCGCGGCTCATGGTCCAGCCGCCCGTGTCCCACATCATCGCGGCCACGACCTCGCCCGAGCGGATGCCGTTGAGGAGCTGGTCCTTGTTGTCGTAGAAGAACTTGATGTTCGCCTTGCACGCGGCGAGCGTCGCGCCGACCCGGTCCATGAGCGCCCCGTAGGCCTTGGGATCGCCGTAGAGGGCGAACGGATCCTTGCCGGAGGCAAAGGCGAATGCCATGAGGGTCGGGCGCTTCAGACGCATCGCGGTCTTGCCCTTGAGGTCGGAGCGGCACAGATCGGGATAGTCCGCCACCTTGGCGCGCTTCACGTTGGCGACCAGGCCGTCGGTGCCCCAGAGGTACGGCAGGCCGTACACCTTGCCGTCGAGCGTCGTGTTCTTGCGCACGATGTCCACGAACTGGGGCTGGAACTCGTCGAGCTTCACCTTGGCGAGGTCGAGCGGCTTGTAGATGCCGAATTCGCGCGCCGCGGCGAGAATGCGATCCTGCGACGGTTGCGCGAGGTCGAATCCGGCGCCGCCGGTCGCGCGCAGCTTGGAGATCATCTCCTCGTTGTTCGACAGCGTCACCTCGACATCGATGCCGGTCTCCTTCTTGAACGCGGCGACGAGGTCGGCGGGCACGTAGTCCGCCCAGCTGATGATGCGCAGCTTCTCGGCGTGGGCGGTGCCGACCAGGGTCAGCGTGAGCGCGGCGATGCAGGCGTATTTCATTCGTAGTCCCCTTCTCCCCGACCCATCTTACCGAATCCGCGGGAGGCCGAGGTATAGTCGTGCAGATGGGAGCATCCGACGGGCGAGAGTCCTGCGCGCCCGCCGATGCGGCGGATGGCGAGGCCCCCGTCGAAACCGCGGCAGCCGAGGCCTCCGCCCTGCGGAAGGTCGGGACGCGCCTGCTGCCGTATCTTGCGCTTCTGTACTTCGCGGCCTTCATCGACCGGGTGAACGTCGGCTTCGCCGCGCTCGAGATGCGGCGCGATCTCGGATTCTCGGACGAGGTCTACGGGCTCGGGGCGGGCATCTTTTTCATCGGCTACTGCCTGTTCGAGGTGCCGAGCAATCTCATCCTGCACCGGTTGGGCGGCCGGCGCTGGCTCGCG
>DATAUO010000125.1:0-10536 GCA_036268215.1 Steroidobacteraceae bacterium | reverse complement strand
CAGTCCCGGCGCCGTGCCGCCAGCCAGGCCGCCCAGGCCCTGACCTCGGCCACGTCCCCGGAGATCCAGGATGTGGCGGTGCCGGGCTACTCGATCATCAAGGAGATCTCCGCCAGCAACTTCTCCAAGGTGTATCTGGCGCGCAGCGAGCGGCTGCGCAAGAACGTCGTGCTCAAGGTGATGACGCGGGGGGCGACGCAGCGCGAGCTCGAGGACGCCGAGCGTTTTCAGCGCGAATACGAGATCATCTCGAGCATCCATCATCGGGCCATCGCGGAGATCTACGACTTCGGCTCGCTGCCGAGCCATCTCTATCTTGCGATGGAGTACTTTCCGTGCGGCGACCTGCGCGACCGCTTGAGAAACCCCTTGAGCGTCAGCGAAAGTCTCTACTACCTGCGCGCGATCGCCGAGGCGTTGCGGGTGATCCACGTGTTCGGGATCCTGCATCGCGATCTCAAGCCGGCCAACGTGATGCTGCGCGAGGACAACTCGCCGGTGTTGATCGACTTCGGCCTGGCGCGGCGCTCGATGGAAGAGATCAGCACGACGGGGGTGGGACAGGTCTTGGGCTCCCCTTACTACATCAGCCCCGAGCAGGCGTCGGGACAGCGTGTCGACGCCCGCACCGATCTCTACAGCCTTGGAGTCATGTTCTTCGAGATGCTCACCGGGCAGCGTCCCTACAACGGCCGCAGCGCCATGGCCATCATGTCCCAGCACACGGGCTCGCCCATCCCGACGCTGCCCGAGGCCACGGCCGCCCAGCAGCCGCTGCTCGATCGGCTCATGTCCAAGCGCCCCGCCGGCCGCTATGCATCGGCCGAGGAGCTGCTCGCCGACCTCGGGCCCATGATCGCGGCCGTCGCCTAGCACCCTCGATTCACGTCGGGCGGCGGGGAGGGGCGGTGGCGGCGATGTGATCTGGATCACGGCCGGACGGGCTCCAACGTGATCCATGACGCGGCAGCTTGTAGGAGCGGTCGCCGTCGTTTCCCAAGCGTGACCGGCATCAAGCCCCCCAGCGGCGCGCTTTGGCACCCTCTGATGCCATGTTCATCTCAGCCAAGCGTCACGAGCGCGAAAAGCAGGAGCTGGTCAGCGCAAGCAACCAGCTCACCGATGCCATTCTGAAGACCACCGCGCAGGGCATATTCCTGCTCGACCCGAAGGATCGCATCCTGCCGCGCGTGTCGACCTCGCTCGGCTCGATGTTTCGGCGGCAGGATTTCGCGAATCTCAGCTTCGAGAAGCTGATCGCACCCCTCGTGACCGCGAAGACCTTGGCCGCGGCGCGGGCATTCGTGGCGCGGCTGCGGGAAAGCGCCGCGCACTCGCCCGAGCTCGAAAACCCCCTGCAGGATGTCGAGGTGCGGCTGCCCAACGACGGCGGCGGCGCGGAATCGGCGCACTATTCGTTCGAGTTCCAGCCCGTGGAGCTGTCGCGAGAGCAGCGCGCGTGGCTGGTCCGGGTGACGGACATCACCACCCGCGTGCAACAGCAGCGCGAGCTCGAGGATTTGCGCGCGCAGGCGAGGACGCAGGGCGAGATCCTGCGCAGCGTGCTGGCCGGCGGCGGTGCGCGCTTCGGCGACTTCCTGCAGAGAACCGATGCCGCGATGAAGACCATCAACTCGGTGCTCAAGAAGCCGGCGCGCGAAGCCGACGCGTTTCGCAACAAGCTCGAGGAGACGCTGAACGAGGTGGACCGGCTGCGCCGCGACTCCGCCGCGCTCAAGCTCTCCGGCCTCGAGGCAGCCGCCCGCCACTTCGAGGACGCGCTGCAGGATCTCAAGAGCCGCGGCGCGCTCAGCGGCAGCGACTTCCTGCCGCTCGCGGTCAAGCTCGATCAGCTCTACGGGCACTTCGTGCTGGTGCGCTCGCTCACCATGCAGGCGGCGCCGAACGCCGACGCCGCGGCGACATTGGCCGCGGGCGTGACCGAGGGCGGCACACAGATCATCGAGGCGCCGAGATTCACCCCGGAGATGATCCAGCAGGCCGAGCGTGCGGCCGCGGCCGAGCCGCCCCCCGCTCCCCGCGCCCAGCGCATGGCGCAGGCCGGGAGCCTGGAGAGCACCCTCGCCTCCCTGACGGAGCTCGTCGCCCATGAGCATCGCAAGACGGTCGTGCTCGAGGTCATGGGGATGCAGCAGGTCCCGGCCCGCTACCAGGCCACCATCAAGAACGTCGCGATCCAGCTGATCCGCAACGCCATCATGCACGGGGTGGAGGCACCCACCGAGCGCGAGGCGCACGGCAAGCCGTTGCATGGCACGCTGCGCCTCGAATTCAAGGAAATGCCGGATCGCAGCTACGAGCTGCACTTCCAGGATGACGGCCGGGGCCTGGACCCGAACGAGGTGCGCGCGATAGCGGTGTCCCGAGGAATGCTGACGGCCGAAGAGGCGGACCGGCTGCGGGATCGCCAGGCGATCAAGCTGATCTTCAAGTCCGCCTACTCCACGCTCGAGTCGGCCGACGGCGGCCCCAGACACGGCAAGGGCATGTCGCTGGTGCGCCGTTATGTGCACGAAGCCGGCGGCAAGATCGCGCTCGCGAGTCTCCTCGGCCACGAGACGCGCTTCAAGATCGCGCTCCCGGCGGAAGCCGGCGACGGCGTGAACGGCCTCGACGAAGCGGACGATGCGCAGGTTGCCTGACTGACGGGACCCGCCCGCCTCGCCCCGCGCACCCCGACACCAGGCGCCCCGCGCCACCGCCCGGGCACCTAAGCGGGCGTCAGCTCCACGAGCACGGCGCCCGCCGCCACCCGCTCCTTCAGGCTGAATGCGACCTTCTCGACCACGCCGGCATAGGGCGCGGTCAAGGTGTGCTCCATTTTCATGGCCTCCACGGTCACCAGCGGCGCGCCGCGCTCCACCTTGTCTCCCTTGGAGACGTGCACGGCGACGATGGTACCGGGCAGAGGCGTCAGCAATGAGCCCTCCTCGCCGCCCTCGCCCGCCTGCAGCGTGTCGTCCGTGGCGGTCGCGCTCAGCACCACATGACGCCCGGCGCCGTACAGGTGCAGCTCGCGGCCCTCCTCGAACACCCGCCTCGCCTCGATGCGCCCGTCGATCTCCGCCGCAATGGAGCCGGCGCTCCGCTCCAGCACCGTGAGATCGACCCCCCGGCCGTCCACGGCGGCCCGCAATCGATCGCGATCCGTCCAATGGAGCGTGATGCTCCGGGCACCGAATCGCCACGCGCAGATTGCGGCCCCACCCAGGCGCCAGCCGCGGCTGTCGGCCCACAGCGCGTTCTCGCCGGTGGTGCGCGATGCGTGCCAGGCGGCCGCGAGCAGCGCATCCGTGTCGTCCGCGTCGGGCTCGCCGAAGCGCAGCTCGTCCTTGCGCAAGCCCAGATAGTCCGTCGCGACGCCCCCCTGCCGAAACACCTCGTCGCCGAGAATGCTGCGCAGGAGCGCCCGATTGGTCGTGACCCCGGCGATGTCCAGCTCATCCAGCGCCCGGCGCAGCCGGGCGATGGCTTCCGAGCGGGTCTCGCCCCACGCGATGACCTTGCCGAGCATGGGATCGTAGAAGCTCGACACCTCATCGCCCGCCTCGAAGCCCACGTCGAGCCTCGATCCCGGCGCGGGCGGCGGCCACGCGAGATGGCTGATGCGCCCGACGCTCGGCAGGTAGCCGCGCGCGGGATCCTCGGCATACACCCGCGCCTCGATCGCCGCCCCGCGTATCGCGAGGTCGGCCGGCCGCGCCGGCAAGCGCTCGCCCTGGGCGACGCGCAACTGCCACTCCACCAGGTCCAGACCCGTGATCATCTCGGTCACCGGATGCTCGACCTGCAGCCGCGTGTTCATCTCCATGAAATAGAAATTCTGGGCCTCATCGACCAGGAACTCGACGGTCCCGGCGCCCACGTAACCCACGGCTCGCGCGGCCTGAATCGCCGCGGTCGACATGGCCGCGCGCACCTCCTCGCGCAGCCCCGGCGCCGGCGCCTCCTCGATGATCTTCTGGTGCCGGCGCTGGACCGAGCAGTCCCGGTCGAACAGGCTCAAGGTCTCGCCGTGCGAGTCCGCGAACACCTGCACCTCGACGTGGCGCGCCTTGGCGAAGTAGCGCTCCATCAGCACCTGGTCGCTGCCGAACGCGGTGCGCGCCAGGCGTTGCGCCGAGTCGAGCGCCGCCGCCAGCTCCCCGGGCGCATTCACCACCTGCATGCCCTTGCCGCCGCCGCCCGCGCTCGCCTTGATGATGAGCGGAAATCCGACGCGCCGCGCCTCCTCGGAGAGCCGCGCGAGCGATTGCTCCGCGCCGTGATAGCCCGGCGCCACCGGCACCCCGACCGCCGCCATGGCGGCCTTGGAGGCGCTCTTCGAGCCCATGGCACGGATTGCCGCGGCCGGCGGCCCGACGAAGATCAGGCCGGCCTGCGTGCACGCTTCGGCGAAGTCCGCGTTCTCCGACAGGAAACCGTACCCGGGATGGACCGCGTTGGCGCCGACCTTGCGGGCCAGGCTCACGATCCGGGCGATGTTGAGGTAGCTGTCGGCGGCAGGAGCCGCTCCGAGGTGGTAGGCCTCGTCGGCGGCGCGCACGTGCCTGGCGTTGCGATCGGCGTCCGAATAAACCGCGATGCTGGTCAGCCCCAGCCGCCGCGCGGTGGCGGCCACGCGGCACACGATCTCGCCGCGATTCGCGATCAGCAATCTTCGGATCATGCGCGTGCTCACATGCGGAACACGCCGAAGCGCGTCTCCGTGCGGTCCTCGGCCCGGTTCAAGGCCAGCGCCAGGCCGAGCACGCGCCGCGTGTCGAGCGGGTCGATCACGCCGTCGTCCCAGAGACGCGCCGACGCATAGTAAGGATGGCCCTGGCGCTCGAACTGCTCGCGGATGGGCGCCTTGATGTCCTCCTCCTCCGCCGCGCTCAGGGTGGCGCCCGCGCGCTCGAGCGCCTCGCGCTTGATGGTCGCGAGCACGCTCGCCGCCTGCTCGCCGCCCATCACCGAGGTGCGCGCGTTCGGCCACTGGAACAGAAAGCGCGGCTGGTACGCGCGGCCGCACATGGCGTAGTTGCCCGCGCCGAAGCTGCCGCCGATCACGACGGTGTATTTCGGCACCGCCGCGCATGCAACGGCCGTCACCAGCTTCGCGCCGTCCTTGGCGATGCCGCCCGCCTCGGCCGCGCGGCCCACCATGAATCCGGCGATGTTCTGCAGGAACACCAGGGGGATGCCCTCCCGGCAGCAGAGCTCGATGAAGTGCGTGCCCTTCAACGCGCTCTCGGAGAACAGGATGCCGTTGTTCGCCAGGATGCCGACGGTCGCGCCGTGAATCTCGGCGAAGCCGCAGACCAGGGTCGTGCCGTAGACAGCCTTGAACTCATCGAGCCACGAGCGATCGACGATGCGCGCGATCAGCTCGCGCACGTCATAGGGCTTGCGCGGGCTCTGGGGAATGATGCCGTACATCTCGGCCGGGTCGTGCGCCGGAGCGCTGCCATCGCCGCCCGCCCCCGGCCCGGGGCGCGGCCGCAGGGTCGCGACCGCGCGGCGCGCAAAAGCGAGCGCGTGCGTGTCGCTCTCCGCGTAGTAGTCGGTGACGCCCGAGCGGCGGCAATGCACGTCGGCGCCGCCCAGGGTCTCCGCGTCGATCTCCTCGCCGGTCGCCGCGCGCACCAGCGGCGGACCGCCGAGGAACACGCGTCCCTGGTTGCGCACGATGATCGCGTGGTCGGACATGGCGGGCACGTAGGCGCCGCCCGCGGTGCACGAGCCGTGCACCACCGCGATCTGCGCCACGCCCTGTGCCGACAGGCGCGCCTGGTTGTAGAAGATCCGCCCGAAATGATCCCGATCCGGGAACACCTCGTCCTGCTTGGGCAGGAAGGCGCCGCCGCTCTCCACGAGATAGATACAGGGAAGGCGGTTCTCGCCGGCGATCTCCTGCGCCCGCAGATGCTTCTTGACCGTCAGCGGGTAGTAGGTGCCGCCCTTCACCGTGGGATCGTTGGCCACCACCATGCACTCCCGGCCCGATACGCGGCCGATCCCGGTGATGAGGCCCGCCCCCGGCAAATCGTCGTCGTACACCCCCTGCGCGGCGAGCGCGGAGAGCTCCAGGAACGGAGAGCCGGAATCGAGCAGCGCGGCGATGCGATCGCGCGCCAGCAGCTTGCCCGCCTTGGTGTGCTTGGCGCGGGCCGCCGGGGTGCCGCCCTCGGCGTTGCGCCGCAGCGTGGATTCCAGGTCCTCGACCGCCGCGCCCATGGCGGCGCGGTTGTCGGCGAATTCCTGCGAGCGGGCATCGATCCTGGTCGTCAGCTCAGCCATTGGCGTTACGGCCTCGAGAGTGGCAATATTGTCCGACAGTCCGATTATCCAACGATTCATGGCCGGATGACAATGGGAGCTCGGTGACCAATGGCACATTCCGCTTACCGCGAGTTCAACTTCGGGCTCGGCGAGACCATCGATGCGGTGCGCGAGCAGACTCAGCGCTTCGCCCAGGAGCGGATCGCTCCGCGGGCGGACGAGATCGACCGCAGCAACGCATTTCCGCGCGACCTGTGGCGCGAGATGGGCGAGCTCGGCCTGCTCGGCATGACCGTGGACCCGGAGTACGGCGGCGCCGGTCTCGGCTACCTCGCCCACACCATCGCCATGGAGGAGATCTCGCGCGCGTCGGCCGCGGTGGGACTTTCCTATGGCGCGCACTCGAACCTCTGCGTGAACCAGCTCGCGCTCAACGGCACCGAGGCGCAGAAGCGCAAGTATCTGCCCCGCCTGATCTCCGGAGAGCACGTCGGCGCCCTGGCGATGTCCGAGCCCGGGTCGGGCTCCGACGTGGTGTCCATGCAGCTGAAGGCGGTGCGGCACGGCGATGTGTACGTGCTCGACGGGCGCAAGATGTGGATCACCAACGGCCCCGAGGCGGACGTGCTGATCGTGTACGCCAAGACCAACCCGCAAGCCGACGCGCGCGGCATCAGCGCGTTCATCATCGAGAAGGGATTCGAGGGCTTCACGCCCGCCCAGAAGCTCGACAAGCTCGGAATGCGCGGCTCCCCCACCAGCGAGCTCGTGTTCGACGGCTGCGAGGTTCCGGCCGCGAACCTGATCGGCGAGGAGAACCGCGGCGTCGCGGTGCTGATGCGGGGACTGGATTTCGAGCGGGTGGTGCTCTCGGGGGGCCCGCTCGGGATCATGGCGGCCTCGCTGGACGTGGCCGTGCCCTACGTGCGCGAGCGCAAGCAGTTCGGCCAGCCCATCGGCACCTTCGAGCTGGTGCAGGGCAAGCTCGCCGACATGTACGCCTCCCTGAATGCCTGCCGCAGCTACGCCTATGCGGTCGCCTCCGCCTGCGATCGCGCCGACGCGACGCGCAAGGACGCGGCCGCCTGCATCCTGTTCTGCGCCGAAGCCGCGACCCGCTGCGCGCTCGACGCCATCCAGATGCTCGGCGGCAACGGCTACATCAACGACTACCCGACCGGACGCCTCCTGCGCGACGCCAAGCTCTACGAGATCGGGGCCGGCACCTCGGAGATCCGCCGCATGCTGATCGGCCGCGAGCTGTTCGGGGAGGGCTGATGGCCGACCTGCCCAAGCCGCTCGAACGGGAGCCCGTGGCCGATCTGTTCGTGCCGCTGGACGACCAGCCGGCCTATCGGCAGATCGCCCGGGTGATCGAGGCGCGCATCGTCGCGCGGTCGCTTCGCGCGGGCGACCCTCTCCCCTCCGAGATGGACCTGGCCCGTCAGTTCGGCGTCAATCGCTCCACGGTGCGGGAGGCGATTCGCGAGCTGGAGACGCAGGGGCTGCTCGGCCGCGTGCGCGGCGAGAAGCGCCTGCGCGTCACGCGGCCCGAGCACGGGCATGTGAGCTCGGGCGTGAGCCGGGCGCTCGCGCTGCACGATGTGACCTTCCTCGAGCTGTGGGAGGCGATGATGGCCATCGAGCCGGTGGCCGCACGGTACGCCGCGACGCGGCGCACCGAGGATCAGCTCGCGTCGGTGCAGCGCGCCGCCGCCCGCTTCAAGCGCGAGGCCGCCGGTACCGCGGCGGCGGTGGCGGCCGTGGTGGACTTCTTCACGGCGGTGGTCGCGGCCAGCGGCAATCAGGTGCTGGCGCTGTCGCAGGCGTCGCTGAATTCCCTGCTCGCCCCGACCCTCACCCGCATGATCGACCGCGTGCCCCAGGCTCGATCGCGCATCCGCACCGCGCAGGGCAAGATCGCCGAGGCCATCGAGCTGCGCCGCAGCGAGCAGGCGCGTACCTGGATGGAAAAGCACATCCGCGACTTCAAGCGCGGCCACGAGCTCGAGAAGGGTGGCGCATAGCAGTCTCTTGCCTCCGGTCTAGAGAATCTGCTCCCGCACCAGGTCCGTGCCCGCCGGATCGTGCAGATTGGTGCTGAACGAGATGAGCACCATCGGGGCGTCACCGGTGTTGCGGAACGCGTGAACGACGCCGGGCGGGATGGTCAGCCGCCCCACCTCTCCGTCCGGCACCTGCAGGTCGCGGATCTCACCCTGCTCCTTGAGCCGGATGAGACACGGCCCGACGACGCTGGTGGTCTCGGTGGCGGTGTGATGCGAGTGGTTGCCGCGGACCTCGTTGGGCTGGGTGATGACCACGTGCACGTTGCGCTGTGCGGTGAGCTCGGCGTCGCTCAGCGGCTCGAACAGCGCGCCGCGGGCGTCGCGATGCGCGCGCACCGTGGTCACGACCACCGCGCTCTCCCCGCGAGCCTCCTTGCCCATCATGGCAGTCCGCGAAGGCTCGTCATGCATTCCGGCGACTGTCGCCGGAATGCCGGGGCATGCCGGCCCGCGGACGGCGGCCGCGCGCGAGCAGGAACGCGCCGCCGAGCGCGCTGAGGTCGAGCCATCCGAGGCTGCCCCCGCCGCTCTTCGCGGGCGCGGTCACCGTGAGCGTGGCCGACACCGCTGCCGCATTGCTGCCCGCCGGTCCCGTGGACAACGCGTGCGCGGCGATGGTGTTGGTGTAGCTCGTTGCCGTCGCGCTCTCCACGCTCAGCGTGATGCTGCAGCTTCCCTTCGCCGGGATGTAGGCGCCGGTCATGGTCACCGATGAAGCCGTGTTCGCCAGCGTGCCGCTCCCGGAGCACGTGGTGGTCGGTGCGGGCGAGGACTCGACGGTGAGGCCGCTCGGCACGGTCTCGGTGAACGCGGCTTGGGTCAAATCGAACGCGTTGCCGTCGTTGAACGTGATGGTGAGCGTGGAGGCGGCGTTCTCCGTCACGCTGGCCGGCGAGAACGACTCCGTCACGGTCGGCGCCGCGGGCGTGACCGTCAGCGACGCCGGACAGGCCGACGCGGAGGTGCCCGCGGAGGACGGCGCGCTCGTGGTCGCGCCGGAGGAGCCGAAGCTCACGGCCGCCGTGCCGGTCTGGCCGCTGGAATCCGTGACGGTCAGCGTCAGGGTGCCCGCGGTGCCGCTCGGCATCACCGTGACCTGGGCGGAGCTCGCGCCGCTCATGATGGTGACGCCGCCGCTCGCCGCCCACGCGTACGCGGCGATGGTGCGGCCGCAGGAGGCCGCGCTGCCGCCGGCGTCGAACACCGCGTTGCCGCCCGCGGCGACGCTCGAGGGAACGACCACCGCGGCGATCGGCGCCAGCGCGGCCTGCACGGCGGCGGACGCATCGACCATGCCCGCGCCGCACTCCGTGGTCACGCAGGAGCACTCGCCCCCGCTCGCCCCGTTGGCGGTCACCGAGGATGAGCACACCGGCACGCTGCCGCTGTTCGGCGGAAACGCGCTGGCGCTCGCCTTCAGGCGCGCGATGAGCTGCGGCGGCGTGAGATTCGCGTTGACCGCGCGCATGAGCGCGGCCACGCCCGAGACGATGGGCGCGGAGAAGCTCGTTCCGAGGTTCGGATTCGACTCGCTGGTGTAGCTGTTGGCGCCGGGGGTCGTCGCTCCGAGGTTCGTGGTGGTGTCGATCGAGCGGTAGCAGTCCCCCGACGTCACCACGCAGTTGCCCGCGGGCGCCGAGATCCCGACCTCGGGGCCGAAGCTCGAGTAGCCCACCTTGGTGCCGACGTTGCGCAATCCCGCCACCGCCAGGATGCCGCTGCAGTTGGCCGGGGCATCGACCGGGCCGGTCTCGTTGCCGGCGGAGGCGACCACCAGCACGCCCATCGCGTTCAACGAATCGAACACGCTCTGATAGTCGCTCGGGCAGCTGCCGCTGCCGCCGAGGCTTAGATTGACGATGTCGGCGGGATAGGGATTGTCCGGCACGCCCTCCACGCTCATGCCGACCGCCCACTGAATGCCGGAAATGATGTCCGAGTCGTAGCCGCCGCACTTGCCCAGCGCGCGAACCGGCAGCAGGAAGCCGGCCCAGGTCATGCCGGCGACGCCGACGCCGTTGTTGCTGAGCGCGCCGAGCACGCCGGACACGCGGGTGCCGTGCCACGAGCTGTCGCCCACCGGACAATCGCTCGAGGGGAACAAGGCATTCTGCTGATCGGTGCTGTTGATCCAGTCGCCCGGATCGGAAGGATCGGGATCCCAGCCGTCGCCGTCATTGGC
>DATAUO010000124.1:0-4770 GCA_036268215.1 Steroidobacteraceae bacterium | reverse complement strand
AACGCCTTGACGAACGCCTCCTGTGCGATGTCTTCAGCCTCGGTTGCATCGTGCACGTACCGCATGATCAGCTTCAGAACCTTGTGCTGGTATCGCAGAACCAACAGATCGAACGCCGCGCGCTCACCGCGCTGGACTCTTTCCACCAGTTTGAGATCGCTTTCTTCGACGGTCATGCGGGATCCCAAACCGGCGGGCTCACAACCCAGCCTGACGCGATAGACCGACCGCCCCCGGAAAAGTTCGACGATCGCGGAGGCTTGTGTGAGTTAAGCGTGACCTTGAGCACAGGGTTCCGATTCTAACAGTGACGGGTGCCGCACCCGGGCGGGCGGCCCCGGGGCCCGGCCGGGCCTCAAGCCGGGGCCGTGATGCGGTCGATCAGGTCGGCAAGGTCCGCGGGGGGGCGCCGCGATCCCATGCAATAGGCATAGATATCGGGATCCGCGGCCTCCAGAAGCCGGCGAAAGGCCGCCTGCTCCGCCGAGGTTGCGCCGCAGAAGCGCTCGCCGACGTAACGTGACAGCAGGATGTCGAGCTCCTTCATCCCTCGCCGGCATCGCCAGCGCAGCTGCCCGAGGTCGGCGGGTGCACTCATCATTGGCGCCGGTGGGCGAGGAGCTGCTTGATCTCGCCGATGGCCCTCGCGGGGTTCAGGTCCTTGGGACAGGCTTCGGCGCAATTCATGATGGTATGGCAGCGGTACAGCCGGAACGGATCCTCGAGCTCGTCGAGCCGCTCGCCGGCGGCCTCGTCGCGGCTGTCCACGATCCAGCGGTAGGCGGCCAGCAGGGCCGCGGGCCCGAGGTACCGGTCGCTGTTCCACCAATAGCTCGGGCAGCTGGTCGAGCAGCAGGCGCAGAGGATGCACGCCGACGGGCGGTCGACCTTTTCCTGGTCGTCCTTGGATTGCAGCCGCTCGCGGTCGGGCGGCGCCGGCGTGCGTGTCTTGAGCCAGGGCTTGACCGAGGCGTACTGGGCATAGAAGTGGGTGAGGTCCGGAATCAGGTCCTTGATCACCGGCATGTGCGGCAGCGGATAGATGCGGATGTCGCGCTTCACGTCCGCGCAGGCGCTGATGCACGCCAGGCCGTTCTTGCCGTCGATGTTCATGGCGCAGGACCCGCAGATCCCCTCGCGGCACGAGCGCCGGAAGCTCAAGGTCGAGTCGATCTCGTTCTTGATCTTGATGAGCGCGTCGAGAACCATGGGGCCGCATGAATCCATGTCGACCTCGTAGGCATCGAGGCGCGGATTCTCGGCCGAGTCCGGGTCGAAGCGGTAGATCTTGAACGTGCGCACGTTTTTGGTGCCCGCGGGCGCCTTGAACACGCGCCCGTTCTTGTTGACCTTGGAGTTCGCTGGAAGGGTGAATTCGGCCATGCCTGCTCCTGATGCTGCGCCGGACCGGGACCGCCCGAGGCCCCGGCGCGCTCAATAGGTCCGCGCCTTCGGCGGAATCGACTCAACGTCCTTGGTCAGGGTATTCAAGCGCACCGGCCGGTAGTCGAAACGCGTGGCGCCCTCCGCGGAGACCCAGCAAAGGCTGTGCTTCAGCCAGCGCTCGTCATCGCGGTTCGGAAAATCCTCGCGCGCCTGCGCGCCGCGGCTCTCCGTGCGGTTCAGGGCCGAGTGCATGGTGGCCACCGCCTGCCCGAGCAGATTGTCGAGCTCCAGGGTCTCGATGAGGTCGGTGTTCCATACGAGCGAGCGATCCGTGATCTCGACTTCCGCGAACGAGGCGAAGGTCTCGGCGAGGCGCCGCTTGCCATCGTTCAAGGACTCCCCGGTCCGAAAGACGGCGGCGTCGCTCTGCATGATCCGCTGCATCTCCAAGCGGATGTCGGCGGTGCGCCGGCCGCCCTTCGCGTGCCGCAGCTTGTCCAGGCGCGCAACCGCCGCGTCGCCGGCGTCGGCCGGCAGCGGCCGATGGGCACGCTCCCGCCCGACGTCGCGCGAACAATGGCGCGCCGCCTCGCGCCCGAACACCACCAGGTCGAGCAGCGAGTTCGATCCGAGCCGGTTGGCGCCGTGCACCGAGACGCACGCGGCTTCGCCGACCGCCATGAGCCCCGGGACGATGGTCTCCTGCCCGTTGGCGCGCGTGATCGCCTCGCCTTGCACGTTGCAGGGCACGCCTCCCATGTTGTAGTGCACCGTCGGCAGCACCGGAATCGGCTCCTTGTTCACATCGACGCCCGCGAAAATGCGCGCGGTCTCGGCGATGCCCGGCAGGCGCTCCTTGATGACCGCCGGTCCGAGGTGCTCGAGATGCAGATCGATGTGGTCCTTGAGCTTGCCGACCCCTCGCCCCTCGCGGATCTCGATGGTCATCGAGCGGCTGACCACGTCCCTCGAAGCCAGGTCTTTGGCGTTCGGCGCGTACCGCTCCATGAAACGCTCGCCCGCGGAGTTGGTGAGATAGCCGCCCTCCCCGCGCGAGCCCTCCGTGATCAGGCACCCCGCCCCGTAGATGCCGGTCGGATGGAACTGAACGAACTCCATGTCCTGCAGGGGCAGGCCGGCGCGCAGCACCATGCCTCCGCCGTCGCCGGTGCAGGTATGCGCCGACGTGCACGAGAACCAGGCCCGCCCATAGCCGCCCGTGGCCAGGATGACGCGATGTGCGCGAAACCGGTGCAGCGTGCCCTCGGACATGTCCAGCGCCAGTACGCCTCGGCACTCGCCATCCTCCATGATGAGGTCGAGGGCGAAGAACTCGACGAAAAAGGTCGCCTCATGCTTGAGCGATTGCTGATAAAGAGTGTGCAGCATGGCGTGGCCGGTCCGGTCGGCCGCGGCGCAGGTTCGCTGCGCGATTCCCTTGCCGAAATGCGTGGTCATGCCGCCGAACGGCCGCTGATAGATGCGGCCGTCCTCGGTGCGCGAGAACGGAACGCCGTAGTGCTCCAGCTCGATGACCGCCGCGGGCGCTTCCTTGCACATGAACTCGATGGCGTCCTGATCGCCGAGCCAGTCCGACCCCTTCACGGTGTCATACATGTGCCAGCGCCAGTCGTCCGCACCCATGTTGCCGAGCGCCGCCGAGATGCCTCCTTGCGCGGCGACGGTGTGGCTGCGCGTCGGAAACACCTTGGTGAGGCATGCCGTCGACAGGCCGGCTTCCGCCAGCCCGAAGGTCGCGCGCAGGCCCGCCCCTCCGGCGCCGACGACCACCACGTCATAGGTATGGTCGATGAATTTGTATTCGCTCATGTTCTTGCCCGTGACCCGCTCACGCTCCGAAGCTCACGCGCAGGACGGAGAATATCCCCGCGCCGCCCGCCAAGACGTGCGCGAACCTGAGCGACAGCATCCAGAAGAGCTTCGCGCCCTGCGCGTGCACGTAATCCTCGACCACCGCGTGAGTGCCGAGATAGGAGTGATACGCGGCCACGGCCACCAGCAGCACGCTCAGGAATCCCGTCAAAGGGAAGGACATCCAGGTGCGCACGGTCGCGTAGTCCAGGGCCGGCAAGGTGAGCAGCGAGAACAGCAGCCACAGGGTGAGCGGCAAGAGCGCGACCGAGCTGACGCGCTCCGCCCACCAATGGGCGGTGCCATCCCTGGCGGACCCGAGCCCGGTGACGCGGCTCAACGGGCTGCGCAAGCTCACGGCGCCCGCCAGATCACGACCCAGAGGACCACGCTCGAGATCGCCGCGCCCGCCACCACCAGCCATCCGCTTGCATGGCGTTGCGCACGCTCGAAACCGGCCCCGACGTCCCAGCAGAGGTGACGGATGCCGTTCAGCAGGTGGTAGAGAAAGGCGAACGTCCAGCCCATCAGCGCGAGCCGCCCGAGCGGCGACGACAGCAGCTTGAGCGCCGCCGTGTACGTCGGCTCTCCGCTCGCGAGCGCCGCCAGCCAGGAGACCAGCGCCAACAGTCCCACCGACAGCGCGATCCCGGTGAGCCGATGGAGGATCGACAAGGTGTTGCCGATCTGCCAGCGGTAGATCTCCAAATGCGGCGAGACGGGACGGGTGCGTACCGGCATCAGGGCTCCTCGAGTCTGCGCATCAAAAATCGATGCAGCGGCCGCGCAGCTCCCAATCCCCGAAACGGGTTGGATCGGGTCCGGCGCGGCCGCCGATCTCGCGCGGCGCCGGCGCAGCGGCACCGTCGCCCGGATCGGCGCTTGGCGTGATGGCAGAGTCCGCGCCCCGCGGCGGCTCACCCGCGGGCACCATTCGAGACTCGGCTTCGGTGGAACTCACGATGAAAGTTTGCCAGAAAACGCGCTGTCCATCACGGCCGCGCACGCGGCCGATCGCAGTTGACAATGGCGGGAAAGTACCCATAGATATCCTCGTGCCCCCAGATCCGCTCCCGCACTCCGGCCGCCTGCCGCATCTCGGCATCCTGCGCTTCAGCGGCCCCGACGCACTCACGTTCCTGCAGGGCCAGCTCTCGAACGACACGCGACGGCTCGCGGCCGGGCAGATGCTCGCGGCCTACTCGAGCCCGCAGGGCCGGGTGCTCGCTCTGCTGCATTGCCTGCCCCATGCGGGCGGCATCGTCGCCATCCTGCCGCGCGAGCTGGCGACACCCACTCTCGAGAGCATGCGCCGCTATGTGCTTCGAGCGAAGGTCAAGATCGAGGACGCCTCCGACGTGCTGTCGGTGTACGGCGCGCATGGCGAGGCGCCGCTGCGCGCGCTCGGCGTCGATCCGCCGTCCGGCCGCGAGCAAGTCGAGCGCGACGCCATCGTGGTGGCGCGCGTGGGCGGCGGCTCTCCCGGCGGCAGCCCGGCCGATGCGGCCGATG
>DATAUO010000123.1:0-16085 GCA_036268215.1 Steroidobacteraceae bacterium | reverse complement strand
AGGCCTGGGCGCCGGAATAGTCGAACTCGCACGCCTGGCCGATGATGATCGGCCCGGCGCCGATCACCAGGATGCTGTCGAGATCGCTTCGCTTGGGCACTTCAGGTCCCGCTCACGCTGTGGCGCCGAGGAGCTTGCATCAGCCCTCCGCGGACTTCTGCTTGGCCGCGTTGCGGCTTCGGGATTGGGTCTGCAGGCGCTTCACCATCAGATACATGAAGTGCTCGAACAGGAGACGCACGTCATGGGGGCCGGGGCTCGCCTCGGGATGACCCTGAAAGCTGAATGCGGCCCGGTCGGTGCGCGCGAGGCCCTGCAGCGACCCGTCGAACAGCGACCGGTGCGTCGCGCGCAGATTCGAGGGCAGGGTCGAGTCGTCGACCGCGAAGCCATGGTTCTGGCTGGAGATGAACACCCGCCCGGAATCGAGCTCCGACACCGGATGATTGGCACCGTGATGGCCGAACTTCATCTTCAGGGTCTTGGCGCCGCTCGCCAGGCCCAGGAGTTGATGTCCCAGGCAGATGCCGAACACCGGGATGTCCGTTTCCAGGAACCGCCGGGTCGCCTCGATGGCGTACTCGCAAGGCTCGGGATCTCCCGGCCCGTTGCTCAAGAAAATACCATCGGGATTCATCGCAAATACTTGATCTGCCGCCGTTTGTGCCGGCACCACCGTCATGCGGCAGCCGTGCTCGGCCAATATCCGCAGAATGTTGCGCTTGATGCCGAAGTCATAGGCCACGACGTGCAGCCGGCTCTGCGGCCGCGGCGGGCGGCTCGAGGACTTCCACAGCAGCCCGTCGTTCCACTGGTAGACCTTCTTGGTGGAGACGACCTTGGCGAGGTCCATGCCCTTCAAGCCCGGAAACTTCTTCGCCGCCCGGATGGCGGCGCTCTCGTCGATGCTGTCCCCGGTCATGATGCACCCCGACTGCGCACCCTTCTCGCGCAACAGGCGCGTGAGCTTGCGGGTGTCGATATCGGCGATCGCGACCACCTTGCAGCGGACCAGGAAGCTCGGCAGGGATTCGGTCGAGCGCCAATTGGAGTGGAGCAGGGGCAGGTCGCGGATCACGAGGCCGGCGGCGTATACGGCGCCCGACTCGAGGTCCTCGGGCGTGGTGCCGGTGTTGCCGACGTGCGGGTAGGTCAGGGTGACGATCTGCCGGCAATAGGACGGGTCGGTGAGGATCTCCTGATACCCCGTCATCGATGTATTGAAAACTACCTCGCCTGTCGTGTTGCCTTTTGCGCCGACTGAGACGCCACGGAACACGGTGCCATCTTCGAGAGCTAGCACTGCAGGTGTCGACACTCCGGTTCCTCGCTTTGCGCCGCGACCCTCATGGTGCGCAGATGCGCGAAGCGGGAGGCGCTCCATCAAGAACGTCCTCCCGCTTCTATGAATTGTTCGCGATCAGTTTCCGGGCGCGAATATTAACGACGCGCGGCGCGGCTGTCCACGGCCTTGATTGACGCCTTGCGCCGACACCCGTCGCGCCCGCTCGGGATGTGCGGTCGCCCGCGCGGATCTCAAGCGCCCGCGCTAGATTCCGAGCATATGGTGCATGCCGTAGAGGCCGGGGCGCTGCGTCGCGAGCCAGGCCGCGGCCTCGAGCGCGCCGCGGGCGAAGATCATGCGGTCCGTCGCGCGGTGCGTGATCTCGATGCGCTCGCCCTCGGCGATGAAGCTCACGGTGTGCTCGCCGACGATGTCGCCGCCGCGCAGCACGGCAAAACCGATGCTCCCGGGCTCACGGGCCCCGCCGGCGCCCCGCCGCGCGTTCGAGACCCGGGCGAGGTCCTGTCCCCGCGCCGCCGCCACCGCCTGCCCGAGCGCGAGCGCGGTCCCCGAGGGTGCGTCGCGCTTGTCCTTGTGGTGGGCCTCCAGGATCTCGACCTCGAACGAGGACCCCAGCCCGCGGGCGGCGAGCGAGGCAAGACTCGACACCACGGCGACCCCGACGCTGGTGTTCGGCGCCACCAGCACGGCGACCTGCCTCGCCGCCTCGCGCAGCGCCTCCTGCGCCGCCGCCTCGAATCCCGTGACGCCCAGCAGCAGGGGAATGCCGGCGGCGGCGCAGGCGAGCGCATGCTCGGTCGCCGCGGCGCCTGCGCTGAAGTCGGCCACCACCTGGGCGCCGCGAATGCCGAGCGCCAAGTCGCAGGTCACCTTGACGCCGGTGGCGGGCGTACCCTCGGCGGCCGCGTCCCGACCGAGGCTCGCGGAGCTCGACGAGGCAACGGCGCCGGACAGCCGCAGGCTCGATTGCTCGCCGAGCGCCCGCACCATCGCCTGCCCCATTCGGCCGGTGACTCCCAGGATGGCCAGGTTCTTCACTCAATCCACGGCGCCGGTGAAGAACTTCTTGACGCCTTCGAAGAAGGACTGCTCGCGCGGCCGATGGCTGCCCTGCTCGAGAGTCGACTGGAACTTGCGGAGCAGCTCCTTTTGCTCGCTGCTCAAGCTGACCGGGGTCTCGACGACCACGCGGCAAAACAGATCCCCTGCCGCGCCTCCGCGAACCGGCCGTACGCCCTTCTCGCGCATCCGGAATACCCGGCCCGACTGGGTCTCGCTCGGAATCTTGAGCGCCACCTCGCCGTCCAGGGTGGGGACCTCCACCGTTCCGCCGAGCGCGGCCGTCGCGAAGCTGATCGGCACTTCACAGGACAGATGGCTGCCCTCGCGTTCGAAGATCGCATGCTCGCGGACGCGAACCTCGACGTAGAGATCTCCGGCCGGGCCGCCGTTGCGGCCCGCCTCGCCCTCGCCGTTCAGGCGGATGCGGTCTCCCGAATCGACGCCGGCCGGCACCGTGACGGGCAGGGTCTTCTCCTCGCGGACGCGGCCCTGCCCGTAGCAGCTGTCGCAGGGGTTGGCGATGATCTTGCCGCGGCCCTTGCACCGCGGACAGGGCTGCTGGATGGTGAAGATGGATTGCTGCACCCGCACCTGGCCCTGGCCGTGGCAGGTATCGCAGGTCTTCGGGGTGGACCCCTTCGCCGCTCCCGAGCCCTTGCAGACCTTGCACTCGACCAGGGACGGGATGCGGATCTCGGTGTCGGTGCCGAACACCGCCTGCTCGAGATCGATCTCGAGCTCGTAGCGCAGGTCCGCGCCGCGAAACACCTGGGAACGGCTGCGCTGTCCGCCGGAAAATATGTCGCCGAACATCTCGCCGAAGATGTCCCCGAAGGCCTCGCCGGCACTGAAGCCGCCGCCGCGGCCGCCCTCGAGGCCGGCGTGCCCGAACTGATCGTAGATCGAGCGCTTCTGGGGGTTGCAGAGCACCTCGTAGGCCTCCTTGGCCTCCTTGAACTTGTGCTCCGCCTCGGGATCGTCGGGATTGCGGTCGGGGTGGTGCTTCATGGCGAGGCGGCGGTACGCCTTCTTGATGTCGACTTCCGAGGCGCCGCGCGCCACGTCGAGAACCGTGTAATAGTCCTGCTTCGCCATCGCTCACCAGATCCCCACAAAAGCGGACCGCCGGAACCTTGCATTGGGTTCCGGCGGCCCGGGTCTTGAATCAGCCCTGATCTTAAAGGCGATCAGGCCTTCTTGCGATCGCCGTCCTTCACTTCCTCGAATTCGGCATCGACCACGTCGTCCTTGGGAGGCTCGCCCTGGCCTCCCGAGCTCTCGCCGCCGCCGGCGCCCGCCTGGGACTGCTCGTACATCTTCTGCAAGAGGGCCGAGGATGCCTGCTCCAGGGCCTGGGTCTTCTTTTCGATGTCCTCGCGGTCATCGCCGGCCATCGCCGACTTGAGCGTCGCGAGCGCCTCGTTGGCGGCCTTCTTCTCGTCCTCGCCGATCTTGTCTGCGCCGTCCTTGAGCGCCTTTTCCACGGCGTGCACCGTCGCATCCGCCTTGTTGCGCGTCAGGACCAGCTCGTGGAACTTCTTGTCCTCGTCGGCGTGCGCCTCGGCGTCGGACACCATGCGCTTGATCTCCGCCTCGGACAGGCCGCTCGAGGCCTTGATCACGATGCGCTGCTCCTTGCCGGTCTTCACGTCCTTCGCGGAGACGTTGAGGATGCCGTTCGCATCGATGTCGAAAGCCACCTCGATCTGCGGCATGCCGCGCGGCGCGGACGGAATGTCCGTGAGGTCGAAACGGCCGAGCGACTTGTTGTCGCCCGAGCGCTCGCGCTCGCCCTGCAGCACGTGAATCGTCACGCCGGTCTGGTTGTCCTCGGCGGTCGAGAAAGTCTGCGACGCCTTGGTGGGGATCGTCGTGTTCTTCTCGATGACCTTGGTCATGACGCCGCCGAGCGTCTCTATGCCCAACGAGAGCGGGGTCACGTCGAGGAGCAGCACGTCCTTCACGTCGCCCGCCAGCACGCCGCCCTGGATCGCCGCGCCCACGGCCACGGCCTCATCGGGGTTCACATCCTTGCGCGGCTCCTTGCCGAACAGATCCTTCACCGCCTTCTGCACCAGCGGCATGCGGGTCTGGCCGCCGACCAGGATGACCTCGCTCACGTCCTTCATGGACAGGCCCGCATCCTTCAAGGCAATGCGGCAGGGCTCGATGGTCTTCTGTACCAGATCCTCGACCAGCGACTCGAGCTTGGCCCGGGTCAGCTTCATGTTGAGATGCTTGGGACCGGCGGCATCCGCCGTGATGTACGGCAGATTGATCTCGGTCTGCTGGCTAGACGAGAGCTCGATCTTGGCCTTCTCAGCCGCCTCTTTCAGGCGCTGCATGGCCAGAGGATCCTTGCGCACGTCGATGCCGCTCTCCTTCTTGAACTCATCGCCCAGG
Organism: Steroidobacteraceae bacterium; assembly: GCA_036268215.1. Taxonomy (GTDB): domain Bacteria; phylum Pseudomonadota; class Gammaproteobacteria; order Steroidobacterales; family Steroidobacteraceae; genus Bog-1198. The sequence goes on along the minus strand of DATAUO010000123.1, from coordinate 11,314 downwards.
TAGTTGATGACCCTGAGGTCGAAGTCCTCGCCGCCGAGGAAGGTGTCGCCGTTGGTGGACAGCACCTCGAACTGGCGCTCCCCGTCGACCTCTGCGATCTCGATCACCGACACGTCGAAGGTGCCGCCGCCCAGGTCATAGACCGCGATCTTGCGGTCGCCGCCTTCCTTGTCCAAACCGTAGGCGAGCGCGGCCGCGGTCGGCTCGTTGATGATGCGCTTGACGTTGAGCCCCGCGATGCGTCCGGCATCCTTGGTCGCCTGGCGCTGCGAGTCGTTGAAGTACGCCGGGACCGTGATCACCGCCTCGGTGACGGTCTCGCCCAGATAGTCCTCGGCCGTCTTCTTCATCTTCATGAGAACCCGCGCGGAAACCTCCGGGGGCGCCATCTTCTTGCCCTGCGACTCGACCCAGGCGTCGCCGTTGTCCGCCTTGATGATCTTGTAGGGCACCATGCTCATGTCGCGCTTCACGACGTCGTCGGTGAACTTGCGGCCGATGAGGCGCTTGACCGCCGCGACGGTGTTCGTCGGATTGGTGACGGCCTGACGCTTGGCGGATTGTCCGACCAGGACCTCGCCGTCCTTGGTGAAGGCAACGATCGAGGGGGTCGTCCGATCACCCTCGCTGTTCTCGATGACCTTCGGCTTGGTGCCCTCCATGATCGCGACGCAGGAGTTGGTCGTTCCGAGATCGATGCCTATGATTTTTGCCATTGGGTGAATCCTCTAAAAATTCGTTGCTTGAGCGCTATCTGGGGTATTTCGCGGGTATTTCAATTGCCGTCCGGGGCCTTGCTGACGATGACCCGGGCCGGGCGGAGCAGCCGGCCGTTCAGGGAGTATCCCTTTTGAACCACCTTGACCACGGTATCGGCAGGCTGGCCCGTCCCATCGACGGCCGCCATGGCCTCGTGCCACTCCGGATTGAAGGGCTGGCCGGACGGGTCGATGACCTTGATGCCGCCCTTGTCGAAGGCGCGGTAGAGCTGCTGGAGGGTCGCCTGCTGCCCCTCGAGGAGCGAGGCCTGGGACGCGCTCGTCCCGGCGCTCACCCCCGCCTCGAGGGCATCGCCCACCGTGACCAGCTCCTGGGCGAAGCGCTCGATGGCGAACTTGCGCGCGTTCTCGACCTCGCGCTCGCTGCGCCGGCGGAAATTCTCCAGCTCCGCCATCGCCCGCAGAGTCTGGTTGTGGCTTTCCTCGGCACGGGCCTCCGCCGCGGCGAGCGCCGCCGCCGGATCCAGGCCCCCCGCCTGGGGGCCTTCAGGGGAATTCAGCCCCTCCGCAACATCATGATCGTTCAAAGCATTGCCCTCTATGGAATCCCCGGCGGCTCATGCCGCTCGACGCGGCAAGACTTAAGGGCTATTTGCGGGCGTTCAAGGCCGACCCCAAAAGTTTGGCCGTGAGGTCGACGATGGGAATCACGCGCTCGTAGGCCATGCGGGTCGGCCCGATGATCCCGAGCACCCCGACCACCCGGTTGTCGAGGGTATAGGGTGCGGTCACCACGCTGATGTCGTCCAATATCCGGTAGCCCGATTCCTGCCCGATGAATATCTGGATGCCCTGGGCCCGGAGGCAGTTGTCCAGCAGCCTCAAGATGTCGTGCTTCTCGTTGAAAGCCTCGAACAGGCGCTTCAGGCGCTCGATGTTGGAGAGCTCCGCGAAGCCCATGAGGTTGGTCTCGCCGGCGATGACGTATTCCACGGTCTCCGGCGGGTTCGACTCGAACACCTTCTGCGCGACCTGGATGGCGTCGCGCATGAGCTTGTCCATGTGCTCGCGCGCTTCCTGGAGCTGGCTCACCAGGTACGCGCGCACGTCCGGGAGCGAGCGGCCCGCGAACGCCTCGTTGAGATAATTGGCGGCGCGGCGCAGCTCCTCGGTCGAGTAGTAACGGTCGAGCTGAACCACGCGATTCTGGATCTCGCGGTTGCTCATGACCATGATGGCGAGCGCGCGGTTCTCCGAGAGCGCGATGAACTCGATCTGCGCGAGCGCGACGTAGTTCGGATTCGGCAGCGTCACGAGCCCGGCCATGTGGGTCACGCTCGACAGCATCTGCGACACCGTCTGCACCAGCGAGCGGCCGGAGCTCGCATCCGACTTGAGACGCCGCTCGATCTCCTCGATCTCCTGGTCGCGCAGCGGCTTCAGCTTGAGCAGCGTGTCGACGAAGAAGCGGTAGCCCTTGTAGGTCGGAATCCGGCCCGCCGAGGTGTGGGGGGATGCGACGAAGCCGAGATCCTCGAGATCCGCCATGACGTTCCGGATGGTCGCGGAGGACAGCGACAGGCCCGAGTCGCGCGACAGCGTCCGGGAGCCGACCGGCTGTCCGTCCCGGATGTAGTTCTCGATCAGCGCCTTGAGCAGGAGCTGCGCTCGCTCGCTGAGCGCATCGTCGGGTCCATCGGTCGAAGAGCGGTCCATTTGATGCCCGAAGCTACCTATCGAATCCTCCCCAAGTCAAGTCGCGCGCCGCCCGAGGGAGTTCGGCCTAAAATGCCCGCAAAGGGGGCCTCGAAGCGGATGACCGCCTCGCCGCGGCCATGCTACAAGGATCAAGGTATGTCTCATTCTTTCAAATCCATCGCGCTGGTCGGCAACGCGAAGGATTTGCGGGTCGCCGAATGCATGCTGGGCCTCGCGGGGCATTTCCACTCCAAAGGCGTGCAAACATTGATCGATCCGGCCGTGCGCCTGGCGTTCGCCCCGGGCATGGTCGAGATCTGCCCGGAGCAAGCCTTCGCCACCCGCGCCGACCTGATCGTGGCCATCGGCGGCGACGGAACGCTGCTCTATGCCGCCCGCCTGGTGGCGGGCCATGCGGTTCCCATGCTGGGGATCAACCGCGGCCGGCTCGGATTTCTCACCGACGTGAGCCCCGCTTCGATGATCGAGGACCTGGACACGGTCCTCGCCGGCCGCTACAGCGAGGATCGGCGCTCGCTCCTCGCGGCGCGTCTGGAGCGCCGCGGCGCCGCGCCGGTGACCGCGCTCGCCCTGAACGACGTGGTGGTCAACAAATGGGAGACCGGCCGGACCATGGACTTCGAGACCATGATCAACGGCCGTTTCGTCAATTCCCACGGCGGCGACGGCATGGTCATCGCCACGGCGACCGGGTCGACCGCCTATGCCCTGTCCTGCGGCGGCCCCATCGTCGAGCCCAATCTCGACGTGCTGGTGCTCGCTCCGATCTCGCCGCACACCTTGAGCGACCGGCCGATCGTGGTGCCCGCGGGGAGCAAGATACAGCTGCGCATGTCCGATCGCTTCGAGTCACGGGCGCAGGTGACCTGCGACGGCAGCGCTCTCGGCGAGCTCGAGCAGGGCGACAACCTGTACATCGAGGCGGCGGCCGCGCAGATCACGCTCCTGCATCCGCCGGGCTACGACTATTACCGCCTGCTGCGCTCGAAGCTGCACTGGGGCCGCGGCGGCTACGGCTCCCGCGCCGCCGACACCGACTGATCGCGCGCGGCCTGCCCGAAGCCTCCATGCTCACCCATCTGCAACTTCGCGATCTCGTGCTCGTCGATCGGGCCGAGCTCGAGCTCGGGCGCGGACTGACCGCGTTGACCGGCGAGACCGGCGCCGGCAAGTCCATCGTGGTCGATGCCCTGCTTCTGGTCGCGGGTGGCCGGGCGGGGAGCGACATCGTGCGCCAGGGCGCCGAGCGCGCCGAGGTCACCGCGAGCTTCGACCAGCTGCCGGAGAGCGCCCGGGCCTGGCTCGAGGCCCAGGCCATCGAGGTCGAGGGCGAGCTCATCGTGCGGCGGCTGGTCGGCGCCGATGGGCGTTCGCGCGGCTTCGTGAACGGACAGCTCGTGACCCTGCAGGCGCTGCGCGAGCTCGCCGACTTCCTCATCGAGATCCACGGTCAGCAGGAATTCCAGCGGCTGGTGAACCGCGCGACGCAGCGGGAGCTCCTCGACGGGCACCTCGCGGATCCCGGCGTGCTCGCGGCGGTCGACGAGGCGTTCGGGCGCTACCGCGGGTGCCGGCTGGAGCTGGACGCGCTGAGCAGCGCCGCCGAGAACCGCGACTCGCGCCTCGATCTGCTGCGCTTCCAGGTCGCCGAGCTCGAGGCCGAGGTCAGCACCGCGGCCGACATCGAGGCGCTGTTCGTCGATCAGAAGCGCATCGCGAGCCGGGGCCGCCTGGCCGCCGCCGCGCGCGCCGCCCTCGATGCCGTGTACGAGGGCGAGGACGGCAGCGCGCACGACCGTTTGGCCAAGGCGCAGTCGGCGCTGCGCGGCGCGGGCGACCCGGACCCGACGCTCACCGCCGCCGCCGGGCAGATCGGCGAGGCCATGATCCACGCGCGCGAGGCCGCGGACTCGCTGCGCCGCCTGCTCGAGGCGCTCGACATCGACCCCGCGCGCCAGGAGGAGATCGAGCGCCGCGCCGCCGCGCTCGAGGCGCTCGCGCGCAAGCACCGCGTGCCGCGGAGCGAGCTGCCGGAGCAATTGCAGCGCATCGGCGCCGAGCTCGCCGCGCTTCAGAACGCCGCGGTCAACATGGCCGCGCTCGAGCAGCGCCTCGCGGAGCTCTCCGGAAGCTACCGCACCGCGGCCTCGCGTCTGTCGGCCGGGCGGCGCGCCGCCGCCGCGCACCTCGGGCGGCAGGTCAGCGGGCTCATGCAGGGGCTCGGGATGGCCGGCGGACGATTCGAGGTCGCGGTCACGACCAGCGAGTCCGAGCTTGCCGCGGCCGGGAGCGATGAGATCGAATTCCTGGTGAGCGCCAATCCCGGTCAGGCGCCGAAGAGTCTCGCGAAGGTCGCGTCCGGCGGCGAATTATCCCGCATCAGTCTTGCGGTCCAGGTCGCAGCGGCCGCCCGCACCGGCGCGCCCTGCATGGTGTTCGACGAGGTCGACTCAGGCATCGGCGGCGCCGTCGCCGAGATCGTCGGCCGCCAGCTGCGCGAGCTGGGCGGCCGCGCACAGGTGCTCTGCGTCACGCATCTCCCCCAGGTGGCATCCCAGGCCCACGGGCAGTTCCGCGTCACCAAGCTCTCCGACGGCAAGTCCACCCGCACTTCGGTCAAGCATTTGGGCGATACGGAGCGCGTCGACGAGATCGCGCGCATGCTGGGCGGCATCGACATCACCGAGCCCGCGAGGGTGCACGCGCGCGAGATGCTGGCGGTTGCCGCGAAAGCCTCGTCCGCGAGTCAGCCGGACGGTCCGGTGAAGAAGAAGAGGCGCGGCTAGAAGTCCGGCCGGCCCTCAGCTCTTCGGCCGCTTCTGATGGGGGCAGTTGGGCCGGCGGCAATGACCGTAGAGGATCAGCGAGTGATCGCTGATCTCGAAGCCCAGCCGTTTGGCGACGGCTTGCTGCCGGTCCTCGATGCCGCCGTCCATGAACTCTTCGACGCGGCCGCAGTCAACACACACGATGTGATCGTGGTGCGCCCCCTGGTTGAGCTCGAACACCGCCATTCCACCCTCGAAGTGATGGCGGGTGACGAGACCGGCGGCCTCGAACTGGGTCAGCACGCGGTAGACGGTGGCAAGCCCGATGTCCTCGTTCAAGACCAGGAGCTTCTTGTAGATGTCCTCGGCACTCATGTGACGGGCCGTTGCGTCCGCCAGAATGTCGAGGATTTTCAGGCGCGGCAGCGTGACCTTGAGGCCCGCATTGCGCAGGTCGTTGCTTTCGCTGACGGAATCAGGTCGCAGGCGGTGCGGCATGGCGTGCCTTCCCTGTATGATAGCGGCGAATTGTATCATTTAACGGTTGCGCATGACTTTGATTAGAAAACTTCAAGGGATTCTTGCCGCCTCGATGCTCGCCGTGCTCTGCACGGGATGCGTATATCGCATCAACATTCAGCAGGGCAATTATCTGGATCAGAAGGCCGTCGATCAGGTCAATTCCGGCATGACGCGCAGTCAGGTGCGCTACCTGCTCGGCACGCCGATGGTCGCGGACAGCTTCAACAAGGAGCGTTGGGATTACATCTACTACCTGAAGAAGGGGCGCACGCGGCACATCGACTCGCGCCGGGTGACTGTCTACTTCGACGGCGACCGCGTTGCGCGGCTCGACAAGCCCAGCGAGGAGGAAGCGGCGCGGCAGGAGAAGTCCGCCGCCCAGATCAAGAACGGCCGCATCTACTAAGGTCGGCGCCGGCTTTCCGCGGCGCGGACCCGCCGGGCGACCTTGGGGTCCGCTTCGAGCGGCCGGTAGATCTCGACGCGGTCCCCGTCCTCGAGCGGCGCCTCACCCGGGGAGAGGCGTCCGAATATCCCGGCCGGCGCATGCAGCACCTCCACGCCCGCGAAGGCGGGATCGGCCGCCGCGAGCCGCAGCGCGTCGGCGACGCGCGCTCCCTCCTCCAACCGATACGATTGCACGATGACGCGCTCCTTGCCGGCGTGCACCACCTCGATGTCGAGGCGCCGGCCGCTCATGCGCCCGACGCGTAGATCTTCTGAGCGCGCGCCACGAACGCATCGACGATGGTGCCGCAGAGCGCCTCGAACACCGCGTTGAAGGCCGTCGCGGTGAGCTGGTTCTTGAACTCGAACTCGACCCTGAACTGCACGCGCGAGCCCCGCGTCCCGATCGCATCGAAGCGCCACTCCCCGTGCAGGTCGCGAAACGGTCCGTGCGCGAGCCGCAGGCGGATGCGCGAGTCGGGGATCAGCGTATTTCGCGTCGTGAACTCCGTGCGCAGCACGCCGCGCGAGACCTTCAGGGTCGCGACGCGCTCGGTCGCCGATGCGTCCTCGACCGAGGCGCCGACGCACCACGGCAGGAATTCCGGATACCGTGCGATATCGTTGACCAGGGCGTACATCTGCGCCGCCGTAAACGTAACCAAGGCGCTGCGCTCGACAACCTGCATGCAGGGCTCCTCGCCTCCGGGTCCCGGAGAAATGCGCGCCTCCGGTTCCCCGGCGAAATGCGCGTGGGAGGACTCGTTGCCGTCATTTTCGGGCAAATGCGCGGGCACCGCCACCGCCGAGTGAGTAAACTCGGCGCACCGTGAAACCCGACGCCAAAGCCAAACCCGAGGCCGAGCTTCCGCCCATTGCCGTCAATCGAAAAGCGCGTTTCGATTACTTCATCGAAGAGCGCTTCGAAGCCGGCATCTCGCTGATGGGCTGGGAGGTCAAGAGCATGCGCGCCGGCAAGGCGCAGATCGCCGAGGCCTACGTGTTTCTCAAGGGCGGCGAGGCGTTCCTGTTCGGCGCGCACTTGAGCCCGCTCAACTCGGCCTCCACCCACGTCGACACCGACCCGACTCGCACCCGCAAGCTCCTGCTCAACCGGCGCCAGCTCGATCACATGGTCGGCGCGGTCGAGCGGCGCGGCTACACGCTGGTGCCGCTCGAGCTCTACTGGAAGGACGGCCGCGCCAAGCTCGAGGTCGGGCTGGCGAAGGGCAAGAAGCAGCACGACAAGCGCGCCACGGAAAAGGATCGCGATTGGCAGCGCGACAAGTCGCGGATCATGAAGGAAAGCCGGCGCTAGCGCCCGCCACGGCCCTGGAAAGGCAGGCGCACCGCACTCATGCTAGAATGGCGGCGATCTTGGGGCCGACCGGTTTCGACATGGGTTGCGAAACTGCAGGTGCGTATCGAGGTGCAGGTTACCTCGTTAAACTGACTTGCAAAACTATAGTTGCCAACGAAGACAACTACGCTCTAGCTGCCTAATCGCAGCTGAACCCTGACCGGCTCGTGCTGGTGCGAACGAATCAGGGGTAGCGCTCATCAGCTAGTGGGATACACGTGTCCGGGGTGTGTCTTGCGAATCGCTACCGGGCTGGCTGCACGCTTTCCCTGCCCGTTGGGTTGGCGAGTGGCGAGAACAATAGACTGGGCTACGTACGTAGATCTTGCAGCGTAGGACTTATGGACGGGGGTTCGATTCCCCCCGGCTCCACCAATTCATCGTCAAGGTTCTGCATGGATAAATCGCGGCGCCCCGGCCTTCCGCGGCTTCGAAGGAGCCGGGGCTACGTGCGCTGGCTCGCCATGCTGCTGATTCTGGCCGCGGGCGGCGCGGCGTTCTGGGCGTGGCTCACGCTGTCCTGGGCGTACGCCGAGGGCGAGCGCGCGGGCGTGCTGCAGAAATTCGTGCGTCGCGGCTGGATATGCAAAACCCGCGAGGGGGAGATCGCGCTCTACTACGGCGGCGGCCAGTATCTTGGGCCGGGCACCTCGCCTCAGCTCTGGGACTTCAGCGTGCGCGATCCGGCTGCCGCCGCCGAGCTGACCAAGGCCGTTGGGCACCGCGTGCAGGTCCACTACACCGAGCATCCGGGAATACCGACCTCGTGCTTCGGCGAGACGCGCTATTTCGTCGACAAGGTGACGCTGGCCGACAACGAGCCCGGGCCGGGCGCCCTACCGACGCCGCAAGGTCCGCCGACCGCGCCGCCCGGCCAATCCGCGCCGCCGGCCCCGGGCCAAACGAAGCCTTAGGAGAACCGCTTCCTCGAGCTCGCCACCTGCTCGGTGATCTCGATCGCCGTGCGCAGCGCGAGCAGCCCGTCCTCGCCGCTCACCGGCGGCGGGCTGCCGGTCGCCACGCAGGCGAGGAAGGCGGCGATCTCGTCCCGAAGCGCATCGCCCTGCTCGTAGCTGTTCTCCTCGATCGAGACCTGAGGCATGCCGTCGGCGCCGACCCCCGCGCCCTTGCGGATCATCGTCAGCACTTTCTGCTGCAGATCGATCGAGACGTACGCGTCATCCTGGAACAGCCGGAGCTTGCGCTCGGTCTTCATGCTGACGCGGCTCGCGGTGGCGTTGGCGACGCAGCCGTTGGCGAAGCGCAGACGCGCGTTCGCGATGTCGATTTCCTTGGAGAACACGCTGGTGCCGATGGCATCCACCGAGACCACCGGCGAGCGCACGATCGACTGGATCAGATCGATGTCGTGGATCATGAGATCCAGCACCACGTCAACGTCGGTGCCGCGATGCTTGAACGGCGCGAGCCGGGCGGACTCGATGAAGCGCGGCACCGTGAGCGCGGGTTGCACGGCCTGGATCGCGACGTTGAACCGCTCCAGGTGCCCGACCTGCAGGACGCGATCGGCGCGCCGCGCGACCTCCACCAGGCTCTCGGCCTCGGCGATGGTCACCGTCATCGGCTTCTCGACCAGCACGCTCGCGCCGGCGTCGAGGAAATCCTTGGCCACCTCGTAATGCAGCGGGGTCGGGGTCACGATGCTCACGGCATCCACATGCCCGAGCAGCTCGCGATAGTCGGCATAGGCCGCCACCTTCAGCTCGGTCGCCACGGCCGAGCGTGCCAGGGCGGATGGATCCGCGACCCCCAGGAGGTGGGAGTTCGGCAGGGCTGCATATTTCTGTGCGTGAAATCGGCCGAGATAGCCGACGCCGACGACCGCCGTGCGTATCAAGGGTGCGAGTCCCGCCGCCACTTGCTCTTCGCACGATAATCCTGCCTGAGCTGCAAGGTGGCCCCGCCGACGATGGCGAGCGCGGCGCCGCCGAAGCAGCTCAGACCGCGCCACACCGTCCAGGAACCCGCCGACAGCGACCAGAAGAACGCGCCCGCCGCCATGACGGCGCCGACGCCGATGAAAACCCAGGGCTTGGCGTCGTAGATCCCTTTGGGGGTCCAGGGTCGCATGACGGCATTCTACCGCTCCGCATGAGCCCGGGAGGGATTCGTTCTACAATCCGGACATGTCGCAAACGATGCTGAGCAGGGTGGGCCTCGACGGCGTTTGGGTCCCGGAGCTGGCCTGGGCAGTCTTCACCCTGCTCGCCGGAACGCTGCTCCTGCCCTTGCTGATCTATTACGCCGGCGTTGCCTCGCTCGGCCGGTACGAAGGGGGCAGCCTCGCCGCCATCTTCAAAGGCATCTACGTCGGCTTGGGACACGGTTCCATCGCCTCCTGGGTCGTGATTCTGGGGCCCTTCGGGCTCTATCTTCTGTTCAAAGGCCTGCGTGCCTGGTGGCGCGGCCCCGGCGGGCGCTGAACCGCCCGCCTCGGCTCGGCCGGCTCCGGAACGTGAGCCGCATCACATCTCAAGTTCCCCACATCGCGGACGCTAACTATCGGGAGCGGACCAAGAATCCGGACCATGGAGCGCCCGAGTGAATCCCGAGATCGAAGCTCAGCTTCGGATGTCAGTGAACTTCCCCTCGCCGCCCGGCGTGGCCACCCACATCATCCAGCTCGCCCAGGACCCCGACATCGAGATGGGCAAGGTCGCCAAGGCGCTCAGCATGGATTCGGCGCTGTCGACCAAGATCCTGCGCATCGCGAACTCGCCGCTCTACGCCCAGCGGCGCAAGAGCGAGAACCTGCGCCAGGCGCTGGTCGTGCTCGGCCTCAATGCGACCTTGACCCTGGCCCTGAGCTTCTCCCTGGTGAAGTCGCTGCGCGGCACCAAGGCGAACGGCCTCAACTATGACCTCTACTGGCGCCGCGCGCTCCTTGCGGCGACCGCGGCGCGCGCGCTCGCCGATGCGATGCGCCACCCCCTCGCGGAGGAGATCTTTCTCGCCGCGCTGCTTCAGGACGTGGGCATGCTGGCGCTCGACAAGGCGCTTCCGGATCTCTATGCCGGCGCGGAAGGCGTGCAGCGCGATCACGCGGCCCTGGCGCAGCTCGAGAGGAAGCGGCTGCAGGCCGATCATGCCGACATCGGCGGACGGCTGATGAAAGGCTGGAATCTGCCCGAGCGGCTGTATCGGGCCATCGGCCGCACGCACGAGACGGCATTCAGCCACTCGACGGATCCCGCGCAGGTGTTCGACCGCTGCGTGGCGATGTCCGGTCCGGTCGCCGACCTGTTCCTGCTCGAGCCGGAACAGCGGCAGTTCGCGGAGACCGCGTTGCGCGTGGAGCGCTGCCTGGGCATGGACAAAATGGCCTTCGGACAGGTGCTCGGCACCATCGGCTCGATGATCCCCGAGACCGAGGCGATCTTCGAGACCGACCTGCTGGCGAAGCAGCACCCGGAGCTCATCCTCGAGCAGGCGCGCGAGGTGCTGATGCTGCGCAGCTTGCACGCGCTGCGCGAGATCAACACCCTGCGCGTCGCCGCCGCGGACTCCACGACGCGCGCGCTCGAGCTCGAGGAGGAGACCCGGCGCGACTCCCTCACCGGCGTCTACAATCGCGCGTATCTCGATCAATTCCTCGCCCGCGAGTTCGACAACTCGACGCGCCACAAATGGCCGTTGAGCGTCGCCTTCGCCGACCTGGACAACTTCAAGCATATAAACGACAACTTCGGGCACCAGGCCGGAGACCGGATCCTGCAGGCAACGGCCCGCATCCTGCGCGGCAACACCCGCGAGACGGA
>DATAUO010000122.1:0-8204 GCA_036268215.1 Steroidobacteraceae bacterium | reverse complement strand
GGCCGGCGGGCGCTGTCCGAGCGGTACGCCGAGGCGGCCGCGGCCCATGCCTGGGTGCTCGACGGCTCGTCGCAATTTCGTGCGCGCGATGACGTGCCGCTGATCGCGGCCGACGTGAACGCAGCCGCGCTCGATGGGCTGTCCGCACGCCGCTTGATCGCGCTGCCCGGCAGCGCGAGCGTCGCGCTCGCCACCGCGCTCGCGCCGCTCGAGGCGCTTGCGGGCCTCGAGCGCGTCGAGGTCGCCACCTATCAAGCGGTGTCGGGGAATGGCCGCGGCGCCGTGGATGAGCTGGCCGCCGAGACGGTGGCGCTGCTGAGCGGCAAGCAGCCGGGGGCTCGCGCGTTCGGGCAGCAGATCGCCTTCAACGTGATCCCGCACGTGGATGCGATCGAGGAGGACGGCGTCTCGCGCGAGGAGCGGCGGATCTGGCGCGAGACCCGGCGCTTGCTGGGATTGCCGGCCCTCGCGATCAACGTCACCGCCGTCCGGGTGCCGGTATTCTTCGGACACGGTTTGGCGGTGCACGTCAGCCTGCGGCGGCCTGCCACACCCGCGGAGGCGCTGCGGGTGTTGCAGCGCGGCACGGGGATCCGGGTCATCGATTCCACCTCGAGTCGGGAGTTGCCGACGCCGGCGGCGCTATCGACCGCGCCGGACCGGGTTTACATCGCGCGGATGAGGGCCGATCCCACCCGTGATCTCGCTCTAAATTTTTGGATCGTGGCCGATAATGTTCGGAAATGTGCGGCGCATAACGCAGTTTCCGTCGCCCAGATTTTGGTAAATAGACCTCAGTAAGCTATAGTAATCCGTCATGTAAGGGCAAGTGAGAATTCGCTTCCAAGCTCCTCAACCACAATGAAGTTTATCCGCTTGCCCACCAGATTTCTGGGAGTAGAAATGTCCGTGACGATGCCCCGCCTCGTACTTGTGGCGTGTCTTTCGGCCTTGACCTTCGTCTGGCCGGCCTCGTCCTTCGCGCTCGGACTCGGCGAGATTCACTTGAACTCCGCCCTGAATGAGCCGCTCGCCGCCGACATCGATCTCATTGCCGCGTCTCCCGACGAGCTCGCCGCGCTACGGGCCAATCTCGCGGGGCGCGACGCGTTCACGCGTTATGGAATCGACCGGCCCGCGTTCCTGTCCAACCTGACCTTCAAGGTCGGCAAGAGCAAGGAGGGACACGACGCGTTGCTGGTGCGCTCGACCGACGCGATATCCGAGCCGTTCGTCACTTTTCTGGTCGAGGTGAACTGGGCCCGCGGCCGGTTGATGCGCGAGTACACCGTTCTCCTGGACCCGCCGGTGTACACGCCCGGCGAGAGCGCCTCCAATTCGGCTCCGGTGAGCGCGCCGACCGGCACGGCGCAGGCGCCGCGCCCCGCGGCGGCCGGTGCGGCTGCCACCGCGCCGAGCGCGGCATCGCCGCGGGCGAGTGCCAGGTCCTCCAGCGCCGGCGCCGAATCCGGCGGGGCCTCGTCCGGCGCCCTCAACGGCGGCACGTACACGGTCGGCAGCGGGGATACGCTCACCAAGGTCGCGCGCAGCCTGCGTGCCGGATCTCCAGGCGACGTCGATCAGGCCATGATCGCCCTGTACCGAGCCAATCCCGACGCGTTCGGCGGCAACATCAACATCCTGCGTCGGGGCGCCGTGCTGCGCATCCCCGGGGCGGATCAGATCGCCGCCCTGAATCAGTCCGAGGCGATGAGCGAAGTGCATCGCCAGATGAGCGAGTGGCGATCGGGCGCGGGTGCGGAGTCCCAGGGCCATTTGCGCCTGGTAACGCCGGGCGCGGGCGGCGCCGCCGCCACGCCGTCCGTGCCGAGCGCGCCCGCCGGAAACACGGCGGCCCTCGGCAACGAGAACCAGGCGCTGCGCGAGCGCGTCAAGGAATTGGAATCGCAGGTGGCCGAGTCCCACCGTTTGATCGACATCCGCAACGGCGAGCTGTCGGCGCTGCAGAGAAAGCTCAGCACCCAAGCGACCCCGCCGACGGCGGCACCGCCTCCGACGCCGGCCCAGCCGCCCGCGGCATCGACACCGTCCCCGGCGGTCCCGACACCGGCCCCCACGCCGGCCGCATCGGCGGCGGCTCCCGAGGTCACTCCCGCGCCGGCACCGGTTCCGGTGCCTCCGCCGGCCGCCCAGAAGAAGCCGAGCACGTCCGCCGAGTCCGGCTCCTGGATCGACTGGATTGCCGAGCACTGGTGGGTGCCGGCCGCGGTCATCGTGGCACTGATCCTCGTGCTCTTCGTTGCCGCGCAGCGGCGCCGCCAGGGCGCTCTCAGCGAGTTCGATCGGGTCGAGGACACGGGCATCACCGACCTGCGCGCCCCCAAGGCAACCGGGGCACGCAGGGAGGACTCCTTCGTCGTCGAAGAGTCGGGCGAGCACCGTCAGCCGACGTTCGAGCCTGCGGTGGATCATTCCGGCGACACGTCGGTCGAGATGAAGCCGTCGGAAGACACGCTGTCGAGCGAGAGCGCCGTCAACCTCGATCAGGGCGATCCGCTGGCGGAAGCCGACTTTCACATGGCCTATGGTCTCTACGATCAGGCCGCCGATCTCGTGCGCATCGCGCTCGAGCGCGAGCCCGACCGCCGCGACCTGCGCCTGAAGCTTCTCGAGATCTACTTCGTGTGGGGCAACAAGGACGCCTTCCTGCAAACCGCCAAGGAGCTGGAAGCGTCGCGCGACCGCGCCCCGGCCGGCGAGTGGGACAAGATCGTCATCATGGGCCGCCAGATCGCGCCGGACGATCCGATGTTCTCAAGCACGGCCGGCAGCGGCCGCGGTGCCGGCGCGCTGGTCGATCTCAATCTCGAGGGCGGTGAAAACCGCGTCGACATCGATCTGTTCGGCGAGCCCGGCGGCGAGCGCAGCCGTCTCGAGAACTCGCTCGCGAAGGATGGCGACGACACGGCGTCCACCGGCGAGTCGCCCAGGATGCATGCCGGCTCCGACCTCGATTTCACCCTGGACGCGCCGGAGCGCGGCGCCGATGACTCGCCGACGCGCGAGATGCCGCCGCGCGACGAGCCGACGGTGGAGTCGGAGCTGATGTTCAACGACACGCCGACCGCCGAGTCGCCCACGTTGAGCTCGAACGACCTCAGGGACCGCATCTCCTCGAAGCTTCCCGGCAAGGCCGACCAGACCGCCGAAGTGTCGATCGACGACCTGGGCCTCGACCTCGACCACGACCATCTGGAAGAGACCGACCAGCCGGCACCGATCGGCTCCGATCTCGACACCGGCACGCACTCCTCGCTGGAGGAGACCGATCATCCCTCCGATGCGCCGACCATGGTCGCCGGACTCGACGACAAGTCGCGCCGCATGATGGCCGAGGCGGAAAGCCGCTCCCGCGATCGCGACTTGACCGAGCTCGAGCGCGAGCTGGAGGCTTCGTTCATCGCCGACCTCGGCGAGCACGAGGATGCCAAGACCGCGGTCATGGGCCCCGAGTCGGCCCCGACGGTGCAGATGCCGCGCGACTTCGACGTGGCGGCGACCTCCCGCTTCGACTCCGCGGAGCTGTCCGCGCTCAACGAGGCGGACAAGGTCGACGTGGACTCGACCTCCAAGCTCAAGGGTCTGTCGGGCGACAGCATCGACCTCGATCTGGATCATCTCGCCAATGCGCTCGGCAGCGGCGACACGGTGGAGCAGCCGCGCTCCGCGGACGAGATGTTCTCCAGCGAGGTTTTCGAAGCCAGCCAGCGCAGCCGCCGGGTCGACCTCGACGTGGGCGAATCATTGACGTCCTCGGAGGCCGTGAGCTCGTCCGAGGCCTCGACCAACAAGCTGCAGGCCATTTCCCAGACCTCGAAGACGACCAAGATCAAGGGCGACGAGATGTCCGAGCTCGAGCCCGTGACCATGAGCGAGGTCGGCACCAAGCTCGATCTGGCGCGCGCTTACATGGACATGGGCGACCCCGAGGGTGCACGCAGCATTCTCGAGGAAGTCGTGCAGGAAGGCTCTGCAAGCCAGAAGCAGGAAGCCCAGCGCCTGATCGAGACCCTTCCCGGCTAGGATCTCGGGGGATTGATCTTGGAGGCGAGCCCCGGCCGTCAACGCGGTGGATGAGCCGGCGGAGCAGGGGCGCCGCGTTGCCGCCATCCTGGAATACGACGGCACGGAGTTCGCGGGCTGGCAATCCCAGGAGCACGCGCGCTGCATCCAGGACGTCGTCGAGGAGGCGCTCTCCTTCGTCGCCGGACATGCCCTCACCGCAACCTGTGCCGGACGCACCGACCGCGGCGTGCATGCCGCCGCCCAGGTCATTCACTTCGATCCCAAGGTCTCGCGCACGCCGCGTGCGTGGGTGTTGGGCGCCAACACGCGGCTGCCCCCGTCGATCGCCCTGCAGTGGGCGGGCGAGCCGGCGCCGGGCTTTCACGCGCGTCACCGGGCCATTCGCCGCGTATACCGCTATTGCATCCTGAATCGAAGCGAACGCTCGGCGCTCGCGTACCGGCGAGCCGCGTGGATCGTGAAGCCGCTGGAGGCGCCGCTCCTGCACGCCGCGGCGCAATGCCTGGTCGGCGAGCACGACTTCTCCTCTTTTCGCTCGGCCGAGTGCCAGTCCCCGACGCCGGTGCGGCGGGTGGAGCGGATCGAGGTGCGGCGCGAAGGCGACTATCTCTGGCTCGAGATCGCCGCCAATGCCTTCCTCCATCACATGGTGCGCAACATCGTGGGCACGCTGCTCAAGGTTCAATCGGGACCCGATCCAAGCGCGTCCCTGGCGCAGGTGCTCGCCGGCCGAGATCGGCGGCTTGGGGGCGCGACGGCGCCTCCCGAGGGCCTGTATCTCTGGCGGGTGGAGTACCCGGCCGCGAGCGGCGTGCCGGAGCTGAGTGCCGGGGGGCTGCCGCTGCCCCCGGGAGCGGGCCCGAGGCAATTGAGCTAAACTCCCAAACCCTATGTCATGGTTCGAACGAATTGTCCCGTCGCGCATCAAGACCGAGCGCCGTACGCGCTCGGTGCCCGAGGGCTTGTGGACCAAATGCCCTGCGTGCGATGCCGTGCTGTATCGCGCCGAGATCGAGCGCAACCTCCACGTTTGTCCCAAGTGCAGCCACCACATGAGGATCAACGGGCGGGAGCGGCTGCTGAAATTCCTGGATACCGGCTCGATCGCGGAGATAGCCACCGAGGTGGAGCCCGAGGATCCGCTCAAGTTCAAGGATTCGAAGCGCTACAAGGACCGCCTCGTCCAGGCCCAGAAGCAGACCGGCGAGCGCGACGCGCTCGTGGTCATGGCGGGCAAGCTGGCCGGTCTCGACGTGGTGGCGTGCGCGTTCGAGTTCCGCTTCCTCGGCGGCTCGATGGGCTCCGTGGTCGGCGAGAAGTTCGTGCGCGCGGTCGAGCACTGCCTGGAGTTTCGCACACCGCTGGTGTGCTTCTCGGCGAGCGGCGGCGCGCGCATGCAGGAGGCGCTCTATTCGCTGTTGCAGATGGCGAAAACCAGCGCCGCGCTCAAGCGGTTGTCCGAGGCGCGCCTGCCGTTCATCTCGGTCATGACCGACCCGACCACCGGGGGCGTCTCGGCGAGCCTCGCCATGCTCGGCGACATCAACATCGGCGAGCCCAAGGCCTTGATCGGGTTCGCGGGCCCGCGCGTCATTCAGCAAACCGTGCGCGAGACCCTCCCCGAAGGATTCCAGCGCAGCGAGTTCCTGCTCGAGCACGGTGCGCTGGACATGATCGTCGACCGCCGCGAGCTGCGCGATCGCGTCGGCGCGATGCTGCGCATGATGACCGGCAAAGAGCCCGCCGCGGCCTGATCCCGCTCGCCGCCGGATTTCAGAAGCGCTTACCGGGCTCCCATCGATGCGCAGTCTCGAGGAGTGGCTGGCCTACCAGACACGCTTGCATTCGCAGGCCATCGACCTCGGGCTCGACCGCCTGCGCGAGGTCCTGAGGCGGCTGGAGTGGCGCGGCTCCAGGGTGCCGGTCATCACCGTCGCCGGCACCAACGGCAAGGGCTCGGTTTGCGCGTACTGCGCCTCCATCCTGACGGCGGCCGGCCATCGCGTCGGCACATTCACCTCCCCGCACCTGCGCGACTACCGTGAGCGGATCCGGATCCACGACAGGCTGGTGAGCGCCGATGAGCTGGTGGCCGCGTTCGAGCGCATCGAGCGCGCTCGCGCCGAGATCGGCCTGACGTTCTTCGAATTCAACGCGCTCGCGGCGTTCCTGGTTTTCGAGGCCGCGGCCCTCGATGCCTGGGTGCTCGAGATCGGCATGGGCGGACGGCTGGATGCGGTCAACGTGATCGACCCCGACGCCGCGGTGGTGGTGAGCGTCGGCCTCGATCATCAGGAGTACCTCGGCACCACCCTCGAGGACATCGCGCGGGAGAAGGCCGGAATCTTCAGGCCGGGCAAAGCCGCCATTCTCGGCAGCCGGGAGATGCCGGCGGCCGTTGCCGAGCGCGCGCGATCCATCGGCGCCCGGCTCGAGCGTCTGGGGCATGAATTCAGCTACCGGCGCGGCGCGGGCCGCTGGAGCTATCGAGGCACCCGGCGCGAGCTCGACGACCTCCCGGCGCCGGCATTGCGCGGCGAGACCCAATTCGACAATGCCGCCACGGCGCTCGCCGCGCTGGAGGAAATCGCGAGCTTGCCGATTTCCCGCGCGGCGGTCGCTCATGGGCTCGAGCAGGTGCGGCTGGTGGCGCGCTTTCAGCTCGTTCGCGATGAATCCGGCCCGAGCTGGATACTCGACGTGGCGCACAATCCCGCGGCGGCGCGCGTGCTCGCGAGCAACCTCGCCGCGCTCCCGCATGCCGGCCGAACGCTCGCGGTATGCGGCATCCTGGCCGACAAGGATGCGGCAGGGGTTGCCGAGGAGCTTGCGCGGAGCTTCGATGCCTGGTGGTGCGCAGGCATCGACGGGGAGCGCGGCCGGAGCGGCGAGGATCTCGCGCGCACGGTGGCCGGCGTGGTGGCGGTGCCGGTCAATGCCGCGCCCGGAATCGAGGCGGGATGCCTCGCCGCGCTCGCGGCGGCCGCGCGCGTCGATCGCATCGTGGTGTTCGGCTCCTTTCACACGGTCGGGCCCGCCTTGAGCTGGCTCGAATCGCGCGGCTTGCTGCCACCGGGCGCCGTTCCCGAATATACTGCGACGCCCTGAACCCTTTTCGCTCCAGGCTAACCATATCGATGGATCGTCGCGTCAAAGAGCGCCTGATAGGCGCCTCGATCTTGGGCGTGCTGGTGGTGCTCGTCGTGCCCGAGCTCTTGTCGGGACCCGCTCCCGCCACGAGCGCGGCGGCCCCTTCCGGCCAGCCGGAGCCGACGCGCAGCGTCACCGTCGACCTCACCACCAGCAAGGCCACATCCGCGGAGGGCTCGGCGTCTCCCGGCGACGCCGCGGGCTCGGCGCGCCCGGGCGGCGGCGGGGCGCAGGCCGGCAGCCCGCCCCCGGAGCCGCGCACCGCGCCGTCGGTCGTGACGCTGCCAGCCTCGCCGCGAGCGCCGCCTGCGGCTGCCGAAAACCCGGCCCCGGCGGTTGAAAGGCCCGCATCGCCCCCCAAATCCTCCTCGCAGGCGGCCAAGCCGCCAGGTCACGCATGGGCCGTGCAGCTCGGAGTCTTTGCAAGCCGCTCGAACGCGGATCGCCTGGCTCATGGCTTGAAGACGCAGGGCTTCCCCGTCTACGTCGTGTCCGGCGGCTCCGCAGGCACGGCGCGCTATCGGGTGAGGATCGGCCCGCTGGCCGATCGGAGTGCGGCCGCGCAGGCGCTCACGCGGCTGCAATCGATGGGGCATCCGGGAAGCCTGGTGCCGCCGGGTGCGTGACCGGGCGTTTGTGACGCCTCATTCACGCCTGGGGCCCGCGGGCTTCTGTATGATTTCGAGATGACGGCAGCCGATGTCATCATTGCCGTGGTGTTGCTGGGGTCGACGCTCATCGGCTTCTTGAGGGGCTTCGTGCGCGAGGCCGCGTCGCTGGCGTTCTGGATCCTGGCCGTATGGGCGGCGTGGAAGTTCGGCCGGCTGATCGAGCCGCACCTCGGCGGGGTGCTCGCCAATCCCGAGGTGGCGCCGTGGGTGGGGCGCCTGTGCGTGCTCGTGTTCGTGCTGATTCTCGGCTGGCTCGTGGGAATGGTGCTCTCGTATCTCCTGCGCAGCATGGGACTCGGTACGATGGATCGGGTCATGGGCGTGCTGTTTGGCATG